>NZ_CP092370.1:656460-984691 GCF_028473145.1 Flavobacterium sp. CBA20B-1 | reverse complement strand
TGTTTTGGGATGTGTTCTGCGAGGTGATGCCAAGCTATATACTACTAAATCGATTGTTCCTAAATCTTTTTTAATTAAATCGATTGTTTGCTGTTTAACTTCATCAGAAAAAGCATCGCCATTGATAGATTTTGCATACAAACCTGCCTGATGAGCTTCTTTTTCAAATGCGGCTGAATTGTACCATCCGGCAGTCCCAGGCTTACCTTCAGCGGCTGGTTTTTCGAAAAACACCCCAATAGTTGCCGCTCCCGAACCAAATGCAGCTGCAATACGCGAAGAAATACCAAATCCGGTAGATGCACCAATTACCAAAACTTTCTTAGGTCCGTTTTCAATAGTGCCTTTAGATTGCACATAGTCAATCTGGTTTTTAATGTTTAAAGCAGTTCCATCAGGATGCGATGTTAAACAAATAAAACCTCTTGTTCTTGGTTTTATAATCATTTTAAATCTATTTTATTATTTAGTGTTGTTTAAATTTAATGAACCAAATTTAGCTATTTATATCCTATTTTAAAAACAATATTTCTCTAACATAAAAAACGGTTTGTTATCATTGTTCCATCTAAAAATAGCTGTTTATAATTTATTTGATTACTGGTTCAAAAAATAATTCCTATCTTTAAAGATACTAAATATTAATTTTTTAAGCTATGAGAAAGAATTTTAGTTTTATACCTGTTTTCATATTGTTAGGCATTTTTTCTTGCAATGATGATAATGCTAATCCACCAACCGATGAAACTGTTCAATTGGGTGATCCTGTGGAAACACAACCACCACACACAACTTATAAACCAGCTTTTGAAGGGCAAACGCGCATTGGTAGTGTTAAAACCCAAACAAAGTTGTCTGTAGAAGTAATTGCAGAAAATATTGGCAGACCTTGGGCAATTGTGGATATGCCCAATGGAAATTTATTGGTGACAGATAAAAACGGGCACATGAAAATTTTCACAGAAAATGGAATTTTACAATCACAAGTGAATGGCTTTCCAAATGTGGACAACAGCGGTCAGGGTGGAATGCTAGATGTTGCTCTAGATCCTGAATTCTCATCAAACCGAATGATTTATTGGTCATTTTCTGAAGCTTATGGAAATGGTAATTTAACTTCAGTTGCAAAAGGAAAATTGAGTGCTGATGAAAAAGCTATTGAAAACCCTACGGTGATTTATAGAGCAGAACCTTCCTATAATGGCAGTTTGCATTATGGAAGTCGATTAGCTTTTGATGACGCAGGCAATTTATATGTTAGCACGGGTGAACGATCAGATTTAGCAACGCGTCCGCAAGCACAAGCACTTAATTCAGCATTGGGAAAAATTGTTCGAATTTCTAAAAGCGGACAGCCTGTTTCGAGTAATCCTTTTGTTTCTGATGCCAATGCAAAATCCGAAATTTATTCGTATGGTCATAGAAATCCTCAAGGTATGGCTTTTCACCCCGTTACCAAGCAGTTGTGGGAAGCAGAGTTTGGTGCAATGGGTGGCGATGAAATTAACTTTATCGAAGCAGGTAAAAATTACGGTTGGCCAATAATTTCGTATGGTTTAGAATACAATGGCAACAAAATTGGTGAGGGCATTACTCAAAAAGAAGGTATGGAACAACCGGTATATTATTGGGATCCATCTATTTCGCCCAGTGGTATCGATTTTTATACAGGAAATGCGGTTCCCGAATGGCAAAATAATTTATTTCTTGGCGCATTAAGTGGTCAACACATTATTCGATTGGTTATTACAAATAATAAAGTAGCGGGCGAAGAACGTTTGTTAGCTGATAAGAACGAGCGTTTTAGAGATGTATTAGGACGACATCAAAATCAATCTTTATACGCCATCACCGATAGTGGTAAAATTTACAAAATATCTAAAGCAAAATAGCCCTAAAAAAGTACAGCCAGTTTTATTAACTGGCTGCATTTCTAACTTATTAATTGATGATTTATAACTGATTTTCCTCGCACCATTTGCGTGCATTCACAAAAGCTTCTACCCATGGCGAAACTTCGTCTTTTCTGCCTGCGGGATAGTTTGCCCAATTCCATGGAAAAACAGAACGCTCTATATGAGGCATAGTCACTAAATGGCGTCCGGTTTTATCACACATCATTGCGGTGTTGTAATCAGATCCATTTGGGTTGGCAGGATATTTATCATACGCATATTTTGCCACAATGTGATAGTCGCTTTCGCTATTTGGTAAATTAAATTTCCCTTCACCATGCGAAATCCAAACCCCTAAAGTTGTTCCGGCTAAGGTAGAAAGCATTACCGATTTGTTTGGTTGTACTTTTACAGAAACAAAGTTTGACTCGTGTTTTTGGGATGTGTTGTGATGCATTTTTCCGTGTACTTCATGCTCTGGATTGATCAATTCTAATTCCATAAACAATTGGCATCCGTTGCAAATTCCTACTGAAAGAGTATCCGGACGTGCAAAGAAATTTTTCAATGCAGTGTTTGCTTTTTCGTTGTACATAAATGCACCAGCCCAACCTTTTGCAGAGCCTAAAACATCTGAATTTGAAAAGCCACCAACAGCACCAATAAACTGAATATCTTCTAATGTTTCACGACCAGTGATTAAATCGGTCATGTGTACATCTTTAACGTCAAATCCGGCTAAGAACATAGCATTTGCCATTTCGCGTTCAGAATTTGATCCTTTCTCACGAATGATTGCTGCTTTTGGTCGTGGTTTTGTATTCTCAATTACAGGTTTTTGTCCGTTGAAATGAAACGGAAAATTAAACTGTAACGGTTGGTTTTTATAATTCATTAAGCGTTCGCGTGCCATTCCGTTTTTAGATTGTCTTTTATCTAAATAATACGAAGTAATGAACCAAGTGTCGCGTAATTCATTGATATTAAAGTTGTAAAACTCTTTTCCGAAGATTACTTTTAAATCGTGACCTTCTGAAGGAACACCAATTTTTACAAACTCGATACCGTTTGCATCCATTTTGCTTTCAAAAATACGGTCGTTTTGAGCTTGTAACACTACGGCGATGTTTTCATTGAAAAGCGCTTTAATGATATCAGATTCGTTTAAGCCTGTTAAATCAATATCGGCATCTAAATTATATCCGGCAAAACACATTTCTAGCAAAGTGGTGATTAAACCACCAGAACCCACATCGTGCCCTGCTGCAATTTGATTGTCATTGATTAATTCTTGAATGGTATTGAATGCTTTTTTAAAGTAAGCAGCATCTGTAATTGTTGGAACATCGTTGCCCACCTTGTTTAAAATTTGTGCAAAAGATGATCCTCCTAATTTGAATTGATCTTTGGATAGATTGATATAATAAATAGAATCGGCACTTTTTGATAAAACAGGTTCTACCACTTTTTTAATGTCTGTACAGTTTCCTGCAGCCGAAATAATCACCGTTCCTGGAGCAATAACATCTCCGTCAGGGTATTTTTGCTTCATTGAAAGCGAATCTTTCCCTGTTGGAATGTTAATTCCTAATTCAATTGCAAAATCGGCACAGCCTTTTACTGCTTCGTATAAACGGGCATCTTCGCCTTTGTTGTTACACGCCCACATCCAGTTGGCTGATAGGGAGATACCACTTAATCCATTTTTTATAGGAGCAAATAGAATGTTCGACAACGCTTCGCCAATGGCATTTCTACTACCTGCAACAGGATCTACCAATGCGGTGATAGGTGAGTGGCCCACTGAGGTTGCAATACCTTCTTTCCCTTTAAAATCAAGCGCCATCACACCTACATTGTTTAGCGGCAATTGCAAAGGTCCCACACATTGCTGTTTGGCTACACGACCGCCCACGCAACGATCTACTTTATTGGTTAACCAATCTTTACAAGCAACAGCTTCTAATTGCAAAACTTGGTTTAAATAGTTGTAAACTTCTTCTTTTTCATATACTATATCGGCATAATTATAAACAACAGTTTCATCGTTCATAATGGTTTTTGGGGAAGAACCAAACATGTCTGCCAAAGCTAAATCCATTGGTTTTTCGCCACTTGTAGCCGATTGAAAAGTAAATCTTTGGTTGTTGGTAACCTCGCCCACGGTATATATCGGAGAACGCTCACGTTCAGCAACGCGTTTTAAGGTATCCATATCATTTTTACCAATAACCAATCCCATACGCTCTTGCGATTCGTTACCAATAATTTCTTTTGCTGATAAGGTTGGATCTCCAACTGGCAATTTATCTAAATCGATCAATCCGCCAGTGTTTTCAACCAATTCCGACAAGCAGTTTAAGTGTCCGCCTGCACCGTGATCGTGAATAGAAACAATAGGGTTTACATCTGATTCCACCATGCCGCGCACTGCATTGGCTGCACGTTTTTGCATTTCGGGGTTGGAGCGTTGAATGGCATTTAATTCGATACCCGAACCAAAAGCACCCGTGTCTGCAGACGAAACTGCAGCACCGCCCATACCAATTCGGTAGTTTTCACCTCCTAAAATTACAATTTGGTCGCCAGATTGTGGTTCGTGTTTTTTTGCTTGATCGGCTTTTCCGTAGCCAATACCACCGGCTTGCATGATTACTTTATCGTAACCTAATTTTCTTGCCTGTGCTGAGCCTGTCGAAGCATTTTCTTCATGTTCAAAGGTTAAAACCGAACCTGTAATGAGTGGTTGTCCAAATTTGTTTCCAAAATCGGAAGCACCGTTTGATGCTTTTATTAAAATATCCATTGGTGTTTGGTACAACCAATTTCTTTCATTCATTGCTTTTTCCCAATTTCGATCGTCTTCTAAGCGCGAATACGAAGTCATATAAATTGCTGTTCCTGCTAAAGGCAACGAGCCTTGACCACCTGCTAAGCGATCGCGAATTTCACCGCCCGAACCCGTTGCAGCACCGTTAAAAGGTTCTACTGTGGTAGGGAAATTATGTGTTTCGGCTTTTAAGGAAATTACCGAATCAAATTCTTTTTCTGTGTAAAAATCGGGTTTGTCTGCGGTATTTGGGGCAAACTGCGTTACACGTGGTCCTTTTACAAAAGCCACATTGTCTTTATAAGCCGAAACAATATCGTTTGGATTGGTTTCCGACGTGCTCTTTATCAATTTGAATAAGGAAGTTGGTTGTTCCATTCCATCAATTACAAAAGTGCCGTTGAAAATTTTATGACGACAGTGTTCTGAATTTACTTGCGAAAATCCAAAAACCTCAGAGTCGGTCAATTTTCTACCTATTTTAGTTGCAACATTGTTTAGATAAGTCACCTCTTCATCGCTTAAAGCCAAACCTTCTTGTTTGTTGTAAGCTGCAATATCATCAATTTCTTGAATGGGTTGCGGTTGTATATCAATAGTAAACATATCCTGCGTAAGCGACGGATATTTTTGAGAAATCATTGGGTCGAAGTCGTTAAAATCTTCTTCTGTTTTTTGGAATTCTTCTATACGAATGATTCCGTTTACACCCATATTTTGTGTAATTTCTACTGCATTAGTACTCCAAGGTGTAATCATGGCAGCACGCGGCCCCACAAAAGTTTGGTTTACAGCGGGTGTTTCGATTGGTGCAGCATCGCCAAATAACCAATTTAGTTTTGCTACATCGTCCATGTTTAATGGAATTGAGGTTTGCACAGCATAAACTGTACCAGACGCATTTTCAAAAAATTGAATCATCGTTTTAAGGTTTGTTGTATTGTTATTGATAACTAAAAAACAAAATTACTACTAAAAAATAATATTAGCAATTTAATCTACCGAAGAAGTTACGTGTTGATAAGCACCTAAATCGGGTGTAGTTAGTCTGCTGTTTCCCAACAAATCGTTCGGAACTTGTTGCGCAAAAAGCGGATTTCCGTAATTAATTAACGACGTTGCTTTATCGGTAATCATCATTTTATTTTTCTGTGTGTTTGAAAAATAGGGTTGATGTTCGTTGAAATTTTTAGCGATTAAATTATTGTTGTAATTTGTTGGATTATTGAAATTATAAGGAAAAACTTCGGTATTGTATCGGTTTCCTGTATTTTGAAATTTAATCAGGCAATAATTGAATGAAAAGTTGAAATTTGATTGATTATTTGCCGGAATTAATACAATTGATTCGCTGGCATTTCCATAAATAATACTGTTTTTAAATTGTGCCTGCAAAGCAAACGGAAGGGTTCCATCGCCATTATCTATTATTGCAGCGGTTTGGTTTTGTCGGCTCCAATAATTTGCAAACGTACAATGTGTAAAATCATACACGCCGCCGTTGGTAATTGCCAATGCAGCCCTACCACAATTGTTGGTAACAACATTTTTGCCCATAACATTTGCAGTTGCCAATAACAAACCAAATTGTTCGCAATTGTAAATCTGTACATTTTCTAACGAAGCTGTGCCGTTATTCGCGTTGATTAATAAGCCGTTAACTGCATTTTTGATAACGGTGTTTGCAATAGAAATGTTGCTGTTTTGCCCAATCCAAACCCCTGTCCATTGTCCGGGAGTGACTTCAAAATTGGGTTCTAAACGGTCGCCTTGCATTAAAATAGGATTTTCAATACTTCCTTGTGCATTGATTGTTGATGTAGGGAAAGCGATTAAAGCAGAATTGCGGTGAAAATGTACTTCTGTGCCAGCAGAAACGTTTAAAGTTTTACCAGGCGGAACAGCTGCTGCGCCATATATCACATACGGTTTGGTGTTGTTCCATTCTAATTCGTTGCCGTTTGTAGCATCGTTTTCATCTAAAAAGAAACCATATACTTGTTCGTCGTTTATGGTGATGCTTTCGTAAGAACCGTTTTGAAATTTCTGCGGATACAAAAAAACAGCATCTTTAACCAAAGTAACCAAATTCACTTTTTGCAGATTGCTGCCTGCCTGAAAAAGAATTTCATCGGTGTATAAAAATTCGGCTCCATTGGTTTGCTGTTTAATGTCAACCGTGGTTTCAACGAAGATAAACATACTGTCTTTTGCTAAAAGTTCTACATTTTCAAAGCTTTTTCCGGGCATTCCATCAACCATTAATCGAAAATTAGAATTATCGCCTTTACCCAATCGAATCGATGGTATTTTAATGTCTTTATTGCTGTTGTTGTAAACTCTTAAATTGTACGTACTTGAACCGATATTTGAAAAAATAGTGTCTAAATAAACAGTATCTTTAGAAAAAGTGAGTTCGGAACCTGTTGCGGGCTCAAAATTAAAATCATCGCGGCACGAAGCAAAGCTAATGATTGTTATTAAAAACAAAATGTTATAGAGGGTTTTCATTTTATTAATTTTAATAAATATAACGAAATTTGTGAATATATAATGTGTAAAAATTAATTATTTAATATACTTTTTAGTGTTTGGTAATGCAATTGATTACTTTTTGAAGCTTTTAAATTTTCATTGTAAGCTTCTAAAGCGTTGCGTGTTTTTTGTTTAACGAACGTTGGGTCATTAATTATTGATTCTATTTGTGTTACAAAATCATTAATATCTAAATAATTGGCATAAAAAACACAGTCTTCATTTAGAACATCTGATACACCAACAGCATTTTTAAACATTATTATTGGTTTTTCAAATTTTGCAGCATGCATTGCCATTAAAGAAAAGGAATCTTCTCTTGAAGGTATCAAGTAAATATGAGCAATATCTAAATAATTTAAAGGTTTGGGTGTGTGTGGAACTAATTCGATAAAATTTGTCAATTGAAGTTTATCAATATCTAACTGAATTGCTTTTAAATACTCATTGTTATTAAGAATACCTACAATATAAATTTTAAATTGTAATGAAGGATTTTTCTCTCTTAAACGGTGTGCAATTTGCGGAATTAAATCGGTTCCCTTTGTAAGGTTTGGATGACCAATTGTTACAAGAGTTAATTCAGTAGAATTAATTTTTTTTTCAAAATTAAAATCTTTGATGAACGATTCTTCTGGAATTGTAGGATAAATAATTGAGCATATTTCTGGCGGAACATTATAATTTTCAACCAAATTAGTGAGAGCAGCTTTGGAAACTGCAAAAACATAATTTATATTTTTAAACTGATTGGCAGCTTTTTGTTTCTCTAAATATATATTGGTTAAAAACGTACTTTCATGTACGTATAATAACGTTTTAATGTTGGGGTGATGTTGTTTTAAACCGCTTAATAAATTTAAAGTAACAATGGTATTCCCGTAAACTAAATCGTATTTGTTTTTTTTTAAAATGCTATGAATAGAACTGCCGAATATTTTAGCTATTTTGCCAAAAAAGGTCTTTTTTTTCTTGTGAATGTAAAAATTACGGCTAATTTCTCTTAACTCTTTTTCGATTCCGCCAAAATAACTTAAAACATAAAGATCTATTACAAATTCACCTTTGTGCTGCGTATGCAGGTATTTTAAAAAAGATAATAAAGCGTTTGGAGCTCCGGTTTGTGAATCTTCGTGTAAAACAAATAATATTTTTTTCGGCATTTTGATAATTATTTTAAAATAAAATTTAACCAGCTGCTTATATGGTATTTATTGTAAATATCTTCAGAAATCTTTTCGTAAGGTTGTTCTAAAAAGGAATTAGGAATATCTAAATTATCAAAATCCTCAATGATATAGATATTATTAGGATTATAGAAATCATATTTTTTAATTTCGCTATTGTTTGTGATCAGTTTTCGTTCTAAACCTAATGCTTCGTAAGGACGCATCGAAAGCCCTTTTTGGTTTGGGTGCGAAATATCAATAACAATTTGGGTGTTTTCAGCAAATTTATAAATTTCAGCAAATGGAATTCCATTTTTTATTATTTCAACACCATCGGTTTTATCGTTTGTAGTTTTTTTACCAACCAGTAATGCTTTGGCATTCCAATTTTTGTTTTTTAGATAAGCTATTAATTTTGATATATTATGTAATCTAGAATCTTTAGAACCAAAGAAAAAGGCATCATAATGAACTTTCTTATCAGAAAATCTATGGATATAAAAATTTGAAATTTTTTTTAAATTATATTTTAGGGCATCTTCTTCTTCAAAAGTGAAATATTGGTTAAAATAAGGTAGGGTTTCTTTAAAAGCAGGTATTTTATTAAAACTATCCCAATAAAAAACTTTTCGGATAGGAATTGTATTTTTAATTTTTTCTAGCACATTTTTTTCTAATAAATCCGGACGCATCATTAAACATAAATCGAACGGTTGATTTGTAAGTATTTCTTCCATTTGTATTTTTGCCATCCATTGCTTTTTTAAGGTTTTTTTTAAGAATATTTTTCCTAAAAAATTATATAACCTTTCCAAATTATTTTTGTAACGGTATTTATTACTAGATAATTTAGTTACCTGATATTGCTTTAGCTTTTCTAATTCTGTTAGAATAGCTTTATCAATATCAAAATGATACGGAGCATAAAATAATATTTTCTTTTTCATGGATTAATTATAAACTAGATACCAAAAACATTTTTAACCCAGGTATTTAAAGTGTATTTTTCATAAATATTTTCTGGAAGCTTTGTATAGCTACTTGAAAGAAATGAACTAGGAATTTTCGAAAAATTATCATCAATTAATAATATGTTATTTTCATTATAAAAATCATATTCAAGTATTGCTTGATTGTTGGTAATGATTTTTTTATGTAAAGCCATTGCTTCAAAAAAACGAAAACTTAAACCACTTTGATTTTCGCGTACTAGATCAATAAGAATTTCTGAATTATCCATCTTGTCATAAATAATATCCAATGAGAGCGGATTTTCTAACTGGATAATATTTTTATTTGTGTTTTTTAGGGCAGGATCAACAACAATAAATTCATAATTTGTGATGTTTTGTTCATCCAAATTATCTGCAATTCTTTTCAATATAACTTCTCGTTCTAATGAATGTAATAGAATTATAAATGCCTTCGTTTGTGGTTTATCATTAATCTTTTTATCAAGATAATTAAAATTTGTAAGTGGTTTTAAACGAGGGTTTTTCTTAAGATCATTAATGTCAAATGAAAAAACAGTATCAAATAGCTCTAAATAATTTTCTGGCAACGGATTTCGAGCTAGTGAATCATAATTATATGCAATGTATTTTCTTGTTTTTAACTTAAGATTGTTTACAATTTCAGGTCTAAAATGATCAGGATTAACAATGAGTATAACGTCTTGCATCTCTAACCTTTCAATAAGTGATAAAACAGTATTATGACGATAGTTTTTCTTAATATTTTTATTTAAAAATGTTTTGCTAAAAAAATTTTTTATTCTTTGCGATTTACTTTTGTAGGTAAAATGAATTTTGCTACTGTCAATAAAATTTACTTCAGCACCTTTGTTTTTAAGATGCTCTACGATTTTTTTATTAAACCCCCAAAGGTCAAAAGCTACAATTGTTATTTTCATAAATTGTAATTATAAATTAGTGTAAAAATTATAATAATTTTCTTCTAAGTTTTTTAAATCGAAATTATTTTTTACCAAAGTAAACGATTTTTCTTTAAAATTATTGGCTAAATTGTTGTTGTTAAGTAGCATTAAGCACTTTTCTGCAAGCGTTTTGTCGTCGCCAATTTCTGTTAAAAAACCATTTTCTCCATCTATAATTACTTCAGGAATTCCTCCGGCTTTTGTGGAAACTATTGGTATTTGCGAGGCAAAAGCTTCGTAAATTGTTAAAGGCAAACCTTCGGTAACCGAAGTCATTAATAAAATATCAAATTCGTTTAAATAATCTGCAACATTTGGCTTAAAACCTAAGAAAAACACATAGTTTTCTATTTTTTTTGTATGCACCAATTCTTTCAAGAGTTGTTCTTCTGAACCGCTTCCAAGAATAACAAATCGCACATTTTGATTTTTCTTAATTACTCTTTCAGCAGTATTTATAAAAGTAACCAAATCTTTTTGTTTAGATAATGAAGAAATGTTTCCAATGATTTGTATGTCTTGCGAAAGATTTAATTCTTTGTGAATTAACCCAACTTTATTTTTATTGCTAAATGCAGCCACATTAATTGCGTCGTAAATTGTGAGCAGTTTCTCGGGAGAAATATGGATGTCATGAAATATTTGCTCTACAGCTTTCGAAACGGATACAATTTTATGAATGTATTTATTATCGTATTTCAATTTTTTGAAAAAATTCTTTTTTATTCGATTGTTTCTTTTGCGACTATAGATGAGTTTCAACTCTTTTTTTAAACATATTTTCGCAATAATTGCTGCCGATAAAGCACTAGAATCATGAATGTGCAATACATCGATATCATGTTTTTTAACCGCATCAATTATAGGGTTTATAAGCGAAAAAACTTTATTTTTTTTGATATACGATAACACTTGAGCATCGTCTTGAACGGCTTTTTCATACAAAACGGAATTTATTGGGCACAAGATATATTGGTTAAGTGCTTTGTGCTTTTTTAACAAATTATATATCGTGTACATTTGCGCATCACCACCACGCCATTCTACAATTGAAGTTACATTTAAAATATTCATGATATGTATTTAGACCAAAATTTCACAACACCTTTTTTGTTAAATCCATGACAAGCAAAAGGTAATTTGCCATTTAAATAGGTAAACGCAACTTCAGGTTTTCTATCTACACAAAAGCGCATAGCAGTTTGATAATCGGGTTTTAAAAAAGGATATTTTTGAGGAACATATAACGACCAAAAAACATCTTCTATATGATAGTTTTCTTTTTGTTTGTTTTTTAAAAAATTGTTGATAGCAACCTCTTCTTTGGTTGAAATTTCATGAAATTTTGCAGTTTTTCTCAGAGAAAATCCACCATTTCCTACTTGGTTTATATGGTTGTATAACCTTTCTTTTAAACCGATTTTTTTCTTTATTTTATTAAAAATAGATCTTGATGTGTGATTAAACAACACTTTTTTACTGTCAAGCCATGGAGCACCAATGTAGTCAAAACCTTTTGAAACCCATGAAGATAATTCGTTTTTAAAAACATAAGCATCAGTTTGGCAAATCAGCAGGTATTCATAATTTAGAAAAGCTTTATAAAAATGCGATGAAAGTAATAATTGGTTGTATCCTTCTATTGACCGAAAATAATCATCTTCGAATCTATAAATTTCAAAATTAAAAGTAATTTCATAACGATTCAGAAAATCGGTATTTAACGATTCCGGTGCAATAAAGATGATAGGAAAATTACTAAGTTCGTTATGAACACTTTTTAGCGATTTTATTTCAAAATCATCAAAAAAATCTCTGTATATAGGAATTAAAACAACTACTTTCTGGGTGTCATTTTTCATTAAGCATCAACATTTTCCTACAAATATATGTATATTTATTATAATTGAAAGTTTATCATCTATGGCTTTGTGCGTATTGATTAAATAATAAATGAAAAGAGACAACTATTATCGCTATTTTTGTAGCATTAATACTAAAAGTAAAATGAAGTTTACAGTTCATCAAATTTTTAAGCGTTACAAAGCTGAAATAGGAAAAATTATTGAAAATTTTGAAATTACTGGGGATTTGTTTGTGAAAGGCAGCAGAAACACCATTAAAACTTTTCAGTTAAGCGATTTGGTTTTAAACATAAAAGCGTTTAAAAAGCCCAATTTATTGAATGCTTTTGTTTATCGATTTATTCGTGCTTCAAAGGCAAATCGTTCTTATGAATATGCGCTTAAATTACTCGATAAAAATATTGGAACACCGCAACCAATTGCTTTTGCAGAAGAACACCTAGGGTTGGGCTTAGGAAAAAGTTTTTACGTTTGTGAACATATTGTAACGGAATATACGTATAGAGATTTGGTACAAAATCCAAGTTTAGAAAATCACGAAGAAATTTTGCGTGCGTTTACAAGATTTTGCTATCAATTGCACCAAGCAGGAGTAGAGTTTAAAGATCATTCACCCGGAAATACGCTGATAAAAATCAATGACGACCAAACCTATTCTTTTTATTTGGTAGATTTAAACCGTATGCGTTTTCACAGCGAATTGCCTTTTGAGCAACGCATGTACAACCTTCGCCGATTAACACCCAAAATGGATATGATTGCGGTAATGGCAAATGAGTATGCAAAATTATACACGCAAAAGACCGAAACAGAAATTTTTGAGTTGTTGTGGGAATTAACCAGCGGTTTTCAGGAAAAATTTCACAGAAAGCAAAGGCTTAAAAAACGTATTAAATTTTGGAAAAAATAATTTATTTTTTCTGTAAGCGCTTCATTTCTTTGTAGCGTTCTTTAATTCCTGCCGCATATACTTTACAGATTACGAATCCTTTTTTTCCATCAAGAAAGCCCAATCTAAAAAAGTAACGGTTTAAAAAAGTGTATATGGGATGAAAAACAGCTAAAAAAGTGTTGTTTTTTGCGCCCTTTTTAATTTTTTCAATAGCTTTTAATCTGTTGTAGTAAAATACTTTTTCTTTAAAATGTTCATGATGTGCATATGAATAATGAATGAGATGATTTTTTAAAACGCCTACATTTTCATTAAAGTTTAATTTTTCGTGAACAATTCCATGGTATTGAGCGTGTTCTCTTTGAAATAAACGCAAGTTTTTATCAGACTGTAGTCCTGAAAAATGGACAGGTTTATTAAAAAAATAAAATTTTCGTTTTAAATAATAACCGCGTTTGATGTTGCTTAAGCGAAGCGTTTGTTGTATTTCATTTTTTAAATTATCAGAAATTCGTTCATCAGCATCAATAAATAAAACCCAATTTGTAGTTGCGTAACTTAAGGCAATATTTCGTTGCGAAGAAAAGTCTTTAAAAATATGCTGATAAACCTTCACTTCAGGAAAATCTTTAATTATTTCTAATGTTTGATCGGTACTGAATGAATCAACCACAATAATTTCATCTGCAAAATCTAAATTATGCAAAAGATCCCTAATGTTTTTTTCTTCATTAAGCGTAATTATTAGAGCAGTGAGTTTATTATTGTTCATTAATCAAATGTGTATTGATAAAATGGGTCAGCAAATGTCCGAAAAAATCAGGTAAAAATAAATCGTAAAGTTTATTGTTTTCTTTTTTTATTTCTTTTAAACTTTTATTGATAAAAAGGTCGGGTTTATAGTCATTTAAATGTACAGAAATATGATTTTCTTCATCTTCATAGGTATTCCAAGCTTTTTTTTCAATCCAAGGTGAAAATATTATAAAAGTAGGTTTGTTTAATGCTTTTGCCATATTCATTGTGCCTCCATCATTTCCAATCACAAAATTGCATTGATTTAATAATGCAAGTAAACCACGTAAATTTTTCCCTATAATGTTAAAGAATATTTTTTTCTTTGTTTCGGCATTACATAGGCTAAGAATTTTTTTTGCTATTTCAATTTGGTTTGGAATATAATTAAATAAAATTTGAACATCATGTTTGCCAATCAAATCAGCTATTTTAGCCATATAAGCAACAGGATATGTTTTTTCCTGGTTACTGCCTATAATATTAAGCATAACAATTGGTTTGTGCAAATCTACTTTGTTTTCTTTTAACAAATTTCTTGCATTTTGATTTTCAGAGGCAGTTATTGTTATTGCTGGATGTGTTACGTATAATTTTTCGGAAATATTTAGCGGTTCAAGAAGTTTTAAACGGTGTTCTATTACCAAGCCTAAATTGGTTGTGGGCGTTTCATGCCGGTCTATTAAGTGAGTGTATAAAAAATTAGATAACGTTTTTTTAAATGAAATCTTTATTTTTGCATTTGACAATCCAACAATTATCCAACTTTCTAATTTGCTATAAGCGTCTATAACAATATCATAATTTTCCTTTTTTAACGATAATGCAAACTTTATCAAAGCTAACTTACTATTTCGGTATTCATTTTTAAAAAAAAGTATGTTATACTTCTTATCGTTTGCAGAGATTACTGGATAGGTGTTTTCGTAAATTAGGTAATCAACTTGTGCATTTGGATAAGCTTTGCAAAGTGTTTCACACAAAATAGTACTCACCAACACATCGCCAATCATTTTTTGTTGAATTACCAATATTTTTTTCATACTTTCCTAAAAAGTTATTTTTACAAAAATATTAAAATACTCTATATTTGTCTGCATGAAACCAAATATTTCCATAATTATTAGTACATATAATTCACCTGAATGGCTAGAAAAGGTTATTTGGGGATTTTCTGTGCAAACATATAAAGAATTTGAGGTCGTTATTGCCGATGATGGCTCTACAAGTGAAACTTTTCATTTAATAGAGAAACTTCAAGCTCAAGTACCTTTTCCTATGAAACATGTTTGGCATGAGGATAACGGTTTTCAAAAAACAATTATCTTGAATAAAGCACTACTAGAAACTACTACAGATTATATCATTATGACCGATGGCGACTGTATTCCTAGAAAAGATTTTGTTGAAGTACACAAAAGGATGCGCAAACCTAATTTTTTTCTCTCGGGCGGATACCATAAACTGTCAATGGATTTATCAAAATTAATCTCAAAAGAAGATATCATTTCAGGAGATTGCTTTAATGTGAAATGGCTGATGGCTCATGGAATGAAAAAATCATTTAAAAATAATAAATTAAATTCTTTTGGATTTAAAAGTGATTTTTTAAACTTTCTCACCCCTACAACACCCTCTTGGAATGGTCATAATTCATCAGGATGGAAAAAAGATCTCATAGCAGTAAACGGTTTTGATGAGCGAATGGAATATGGTGGTGAAGATCGGGAATTAGGTGAACGATTGGTCAATAAAGGCGTTAAAGGCAAACAAATACGTTACAGCACCACTTGCATACATTTAGATCATGCTCGGGGATACGTTAATGAAAAAGCTTTAGCAATAAATAAAAAAATCAGAGCCCACACGAAAGATTTACGCAGCGTTTGGACAGATTTTGGTATTAAAAAAGGAACTTTTTAAAGTTCCTTTTAGTTATATCGTAATATAATTTACCTCATCTTCATACGACCGTACACCACCGCTTTTTAAAACAACAATTAAGCGTCCTTCATCGCTCCATCTTGCAGCTTCAATTTCTTCTCCAACAAATAGTTCTAATTCATGACCATTTGCATCTGTAATATATAGCAGTTGACCGTTTATTCTAAAATCGTTCGATTTTCTAAAGTTCTCTGTAAATTCCATATTAGTTATATTTTTCGTCAAAAATACAAAATGGTTTAATAAGTACCATCATATTATTTTTTATTAATACAAACTTTTGTGGTATTTTTGAAAGGTATTAAAATTCACTAAAAAATTATGTCAGACGATAAAAAAGTAATCTTTTCAATGTCGAAAGTGAGTAAAACCTATTCATCGACAAATAAAACAGTACTTAAAGATATTTATTTAAGCTTTTTCTACGGAGCTAAAATTGGAATTTTAGGTTTAAATGGTTCTGGTAAATCATCTTTGCTTAAAATCATTGCAGGGGTTGATAAAAACTATCAAGGCGATGTGGTTTTTGCACCCGGATATTCCGTAGGATATTTAGAGCAAGAGCCGCAGTTAGATGAAACCAAAACCGTAATTGAAGTTGTGCGTGAAGGAATGGCCGATGTGGTGGCTATTCTTGACGAATTCAACAAAATTAACGATATGTTTGGTTTGCCAGAGGTTTATGAAGATGCAGATAAAATGCAGAAACTGATGGATCGCCAAGCAGATTTGCAAGATAAAATTGATGCAGTAGGCGGATGGGAACTAGATAATAAACTAGAAGTGGCTATGGATGCCCTTCGTTGTCCGGAACCTGATACCCCAATTTCAGTACTTTCAGGTGGTGAGCGCCGTCGTGTTGCTTTGTGTCGTTTGTTGTTACAAGAACCAGATGTTTTATTGTTAGATGAGCCTACCAACCATTTAGATGCCGAATCGGTGCATTGGTTAGAACAGCATTTACAACAATATAAAGGAACCATTATTGCCGTAACCCACGACCGTTATTTCTTAGACAATGTTGCCGGTTGGATTCTAGAATTAGACAGGGGAGAAGGTATTCCATGGAAAGGAAACTATTCTTCATGGTTAGATCAAAAAGCAAAACGTTTAGAACAAGAAGAAAAAACAGCATCAAAACGCAGAAAAACTCTAGAACGTGAGTTAGATTGGGTGCGTCAAGGTGCGAAAGGCCGACAAACAAAACAAAAGGCACGTTTACAGAATTACGACCGCTTGTTGAACGAAGATCAAAAGCAATTGGAAGAAAAATTGGAAATCTACATTCCAAACGGACCGCGCTTAGGTACAAATGTGATTGAGGCGAAGGGTGTTGCAAAAGCTTTTGGCGATAAAATTTTGTATGATAATTTAAACTTTACACTTCCGCAAGCTGGTATTGTGGGCATTATCGGGCCAAACGGTGCAGGTAAATCAACCATTTTCCGTATGATTATGGGCGAGCAAACGCCTGATGCCGGAGAATTTGTAGTGGGCGATACGGTTAAAATTGCGTATGTGGATCAATCGCATAAAAATATAGATACAGAAAAGTCAATTTACGATAATTTTGCCGAAGGACAAGAGTTAATTATGATGGGTGGTCGCCAGGTAAATGCTCGTGCTTATCTATCGCGATTTAATTTTGCAGGATCTGATCAAAATAAAAAAGTTGCTACTTTATCGGGTGGTGAACGAAACCGTTTACACTTAGCAATGACACTGAAAGAAGAAGGAAACGTGCTGTTATTAGATGAGCCAACTAATGACTTGGATATTAATACCTTACGAGCATTGGAAGAAGGTTTGGAAAACTTCGCAGGTTGTGCCGTAATTATTTCGCACGACCGTTGGTTTTTAGACCGTGTTTGTACGCATATTTTGGCTTTTGAGGGTGATTCTGAAGTATATTTCTTTGAAGGATCTTTTTCAGAATACGAAGAAAACCGCAAGAAACGTTTGGGAGATGTTGCACCAACACGTATCAAATACAAAAAATTAGTACGCTAATTAAAATTAAAAAGCTGTTCATGAGAACAGCTTTTTTTTATTCTTCGCTTGTATCGTCGATTAAATCGCCCACTTCATCAATATCGTCAAAATTGGTTTCGGCTAAAGCGTAACGGGCTTTTTCTTCATCTGTTTCCAAAACAAAAATATGCACTGCTTTATCAGCTGAACCAAAACCTGCGGTGATGGCTGACTCAATATCGTTGCGTTCAATATAACCAATATTGTTTTCTTCTAAAGTGTTTTTTACCGCCATTGCCATAATAGCGCTTCCTGCAAAAATTTCTACATGTTCCATAGTTTTTTTATTGGTAAGATAGGGAATATATTTGTATAAAAAAACAAAAAGTGCCTTAATTTAAGACACTTTTTATTGTTTATTCTTGGTTTCTGAAAACCAATTGATCTTCAAAACTATCCAACAAAATAATACTGTCGGTTTTAATTTTTCCTGCTAATATTTCTTTCGAAAGCTGGTTTAAAACTTCGCGTTGAATCACTCGTTTCACCGGTCGGGCACCAAAATGCGGATCAAAACCTTTTTTAGCTAAATAGTTAATTGCTTCGGGCGTTGCATCCATTGTGATGTGTTGGTTTGCCAGCATCTTGAACACACCTCTTAATTGTATGCCTACAATTTGTTCAATGTTTCCTTTGGTTAACGGCGTAAACATTGTAATTTCATCAATACGGTTTAAAAATTCCGGGCGAACCATTGTTTTTAATTGGTTCAACACTTCTTCTTTTGCATTTTCTGCGGCAATTTCAGTTGGATGATTATCAAATTGTTCTTGAATGATCGCACTTCCCATGTTTGACGTCATGATAATAATGGTGTTTTTAAAATCAGCCAAACGACCTTTATTATCGGTTAATCGCCCTTCATCTAACACCTGTAACAAGATATTGAAAGTATCAGGATGTGCTTTTTCAATTTCATCTAACAAAATAACCGAATAAGGTCTTCTACGAACTGCTTCTGTCAATTGTCCGCCTTCATCATAACCCACATATCCGGGAGGTGCACCAACCAATCTGCTCACGCTGTGACGCTCAGAATATTCGCTCATATCAATTCGGGTCATGGCGTTTTCGTCATCGAACAAATATTCCGCTAACGCTTTTGCCAATTCGGTTTTACCCACACCCGTTGTTCCCAAAAATAAGAACGATCCGATGGGTTTTTTAGGATCTTGCAAACCGGAACGACTGCGACGAACGGCATCTGAAATGGCTTCAATTGCTTCTTCCTGACCCACCACGCGTTTGTGTAGTTCGTTTTCTAAATTCAACAGCTTTTCTCGATCGCTTTGCAACATTTTCGTCACAGGAACACCTGTCCATTTTGCAACCACTTCGGCAATATCTTCGTAAGTAACTTCTTCTTTGATTAGCGAAGTTCCCTTTTGATTTTCTTCTAATTGCTTTTGATAAGTAGCCAAACGGTTTTCTGCATCCTGAATTTTTCCATAACGAATTTCGGCTACTTTACCATAATCACCGTTGCGTTCGGCGCGTTCAGCTTCTAGTTTGTATTCTTCAATTTCTAATTTGGCATTCTGAATATTGTCAACCACATCTTTTTCCGATTTCCATTTCGAAAAAATCTGATTGCGTTCTTCTTTTAAATTTGCCAAATCAATACCTAAAGCTTTCAGTTTTAACTCGTCATTCTCACGCTTAATCGCTTCAATTTCAATTTCAAGCTGCATGATTTTTCGGTCTAAAACATCTAATTCTTCTGGTTTTGAATTGATTTCCATTCTGATTTTCGATGCCGCTTCGTCCATTAAATCGATTGCTTTATCGGGTAAAAATCTATTTGAAATATAGCGCTGTGAAAGTTCTACAGCCCCAATTATAGCTTCGTCTTTAATACGCACTTTATGATGTGTTTCGTACTTTTCTTTAATTCCACGAAGAATAGAAATGGCACTTTCAGTATCAGGTTCTTCAATAATTACCTTTTGAAAACGACGTTCTAATGCTTTATCTTTCTCGAAATATTTTTGATATTCGTCTAAAGTTGTCGCTCCGATTGCTCTTAATTCGCCACGAGCCAAAGCTGGTTTTAAAATGTTGGCTGCATCCATAGCACCTTCGCCACCGCCGGCACCAACAAGCGTGTGAATTTCATCGATAAAAAGAATAATAGCTCCATCTGACGAAGTTACTTCTTTCACCACCGATTTCAAGCGTTCTTCAAATTCACCTTTGTATTTTGCTCCGGCAATTAAGGCACCCATATCTAGTGAAAAAACCATTTTATCTTTCAAGTTTTCAGGTACATCGCCCTGAACAATTCGGTGTGCTAAACCTTCGGCAATTGCGGTTTTACCAACACCTGGTTCACCAATTAACATAGGGTTGTTTTTAGAACGGCGTGTTAAAATCTGTAAAACTCGACGAATTTCTTCATCACGCCCAATCACCGGATCCAGTTTTCCGCTGTTTGCCAATTCATTTAGATTTTTGGCGTATTTATTCAAAGAGTTGTAGGTTTCTTCTGCTGATGCCGACGTTACGCGTTCGCCTTTGCGTAGTTCCGTAACTGCAGCTTCTATTTGTTTTTCGGTGGCTCCGCCTGTTTTTAGAAACGATGCAATTTTACTGTTCGATTTAAAAATTGACAAAAATAAATGTTCGATGGATACATATTCATCGTTCATTTTTTTGGCGATGACTTGTGCTTCATTCAAAGCATTTCCAGCCGCACGCGACAAGCCAATCTGCGCACCTTCGACCCTTGGAAACGACTCAATAATTTGATCGTTTTGCGATTTTAATTGATCGATATTTATACCGACTTTTTTTAAGATAAAAGGTGTTACGTTTTCATCGACCTCTAAAATGGCTTTTAAAAGATGTTCGTTTTCTATTTGTTGTTGCCCAAAAGTTTGTACTAAAACCTGAGCTTGTTGCAATACTTCCTGCGATTTTATTGTAAAATTATTTAAGTTCATTTTTTTAATTTTTATGGTTGTGTTGTTGATATCTACTTTTCAAACGGTGTTCCAAATGTTATTTAATGACTATTTGTCTTGTTTTGAGTGTTTTAAGTAGGGTGAAAATGACAAAATGACGTTTTTAAGCTTTTACGAAAGTTATCAAATAGGATAAATTGACGTATATTTGAGATTAAATTTACAAAAATGAATTGGAAGGTTTTAGAACATATAGATCAAATTGATCAAATAATTAACGAATCTTGGAACAAACCTGTTTTGATTTTCAAACACAGCACGCGTTGCATCATCAGTAAAATGGCGTTAAAGAATTTTGAAAGCGATTTTTCATTGCAGAATGTGATGGATGCCTATTATTTAGATTTGATTGCTTACAGAAACATCTCTAATGAGATTGCTGAAGTATTTAAAGTGGAACATCAATCGCCACAAATTTTGTTGATTAAAGATGGTATAGTTATATATCATACATCGCACGAAAGTATTGATGCGAATGTTTTGATGAAGTTGGTTTAAATGAAAAGGGTATTTTTAATATTTCTCATCTCAATAAATTGTTATTCGCAAAATATTACTTATTTCAGTGATAACATTGACAAAATTGAGAATGAATTGTATTATCTTCTAGAAAATAAAGATTATATATTATTTGGGACAATTCATAAGATGAATTTAATTGTAAAGGAGGAGAATGAGTTTAGTCATTATGTGTTTGTTAATCTAAAAGAAGATATGAAGTTATTAGATTTAACAAGTATTAAAAATAATTGTTTAGAATTAGTTTTTGATAAAACTAACTATATCAAAGGAATTATTGACTCTAATTCAAATTTTTATAAAGAAAATCCAATAGAAATGATTATAGGAGACCCTTTTTATTTCTCATATAATCAAAGTTATAAAAATAGGTATTGTGAATATTTTCTAACAACAGGTATGAAACCAAACCCTATCAAACAAGAAGTGAATACTTATTTAGGATCTATAATGATTGGATATTCATATAATTGTGAATATTAATAAAAGTAATCTATAATTAAACAAAAAATCCGACTAACTCGTCGGATTTTCTGTATTTTGATTATTCTGATAATAATTTTGATGTGATGCAAACTCGTTGGCAGTTTCAACCTTTTTGTAGGCTTCCACAATTTTCTTAACCAAACGGTGGCGCACAATATCTTTATCGTCTAAAAACACAAAACCAATACCTTCTACACCTTCTAAAATTCGTAAGGCTTCACGCAACCCCGATGTTACTTTTCGTGGTAAATCAACCTGACCAGGATCGCCCGTAATGATAAACTTGGCATTTTTACCCATACGCGTTAAAAACATTTTCATTTGGCTGTGGGTGGTGTTTTGGGCTTCGTCTAAAATCACAAAAGCATTGTCCAACGTACGTCCGCGCATAAATGCCAAAGGCGCAATTTGTATAATTCCTTTTAACAAGTAATCTTCTAAGGTGGTTGGTGGCAACATATCGCGCAAAGCATCATATAAGGGCTGCATGTACGGATCGAGTTTTTCCTTCATATCGCCCGGTAAAAAACCTAAATTTTCGCCGGCTTCAACTGCTGGGCGGGTCAAAATAATGCGCTTTACCTGCTTTTCTTTCAACGCTTTTACCGCCAAAGCAACTCCGGTGTAGGTTTTACCGGTTCCCGCAGGACCAATGGCAAAAACCATATCGTTTTTAAAAACCAAATCGACCAACTTCTGCTGATTAGGTGTGGTGGCTTTAATGAGCTTTCCACCCAAACCGTGCACCAAAATTTCATCTGATTTATCCATTCGTTGCGGAACATCATCTAAAATCAATCGTTCAATAATGTTTTCGTTGAGCTGGTTGTATTTATCGTAATACTTTAAAATACGTTCAAAACGCGTTTCAAACTGATCCAAAATTTCAGCTTCGCCAAAAATTTTCATGGTAGTTCCGCGGGCTACTATTTTTAGTTTTGGATACAGCTTTTTAATCACCTCTAAATGTATATCTTGCGGACCCCAAAAATCTTTCGGGGTAATGTGTTCTAATTCTATGATTCTTTCGTTCAAAAGCTACATTGTTTAATTAAAATAATTAGTTTTGCATATATCAAATCTAATAAAAAAAAACAAAAAACACTAACAAAAAAAGCGAATGTCAATTATTACATTAACAACAGATTACGGTATAAAAGATCATTTTGTTGCAGCGGTTAAAGGTAAAATTTTATCGCGCATGCCGTTGGTTCAAATAGTTGATATTTCGCATTGTATTGATTTTTACAATATTGCCAACGCAAGTTATGTGCTTTATGGGGCATATAATAATTTTCCGAAAGGTACTATTCACATGGTTTTGGTGGAAGCAGAAATGTTTGATCAAACATCGTTTTTGCTTGCAAAATTAAACGGTCACTATATTTTAACGGCCAACAATGGTACCATTACGCTATTGGCTTCTGCCGAAGATGCGATTGAAATTATTGATTTAAAAATACCCGATTTTTGTTCGGATACCATTTCGCTTTACAATCATGTGGCAGAACGTATTTTAAACAAGGAACCTTTTAAGGAATTAGGTGCTCCAATCGATTATAACGATTGCGAATTGTTGGTGGAATTGCGCCCAAAAGTTGCAGACGACGAAAACGCCATTAAAGGTTCTGTGATTTATATTGACCATTACGGAAACGCTGTTACCAATATTACCAAGGAACTGTTTGAACGTGTTCGGAAAGAACGAAAGTTTGAAATTGCTGCCAAAAGATACCGCATTAACCGCATTAATGCTTTTTATGGTGATTTTAATACAGAAAACAAGTCGTTGCGCGAATTTGAAGGCGATATGTTGTTTATTTTTAATGATTTGGGTTTTTTGCAAATGGCAATATATAAGTCTGATTTAGAAAATGTGGGCAATGCCAAAAGCTTGTTTGGTGTGTCATACCGCGACACCGTAATTATTGAATTTACCGAATAAATAAAGATATGTTTGTAAGAATAGTTAAAATGAGTTTTCACGAAGAGAAGATTCCGTTGTTTTTAGAGAGCTTTCACAGTGTTAAAAACGATATAAGAAATTTTCCAGGAAACAATTTTTTAGAGCTTTATCAAGATAAAAGCAATCCAAGTATCTTTTTCACATATTCTATTTGGAATGAAGAGGAAGATTTAGAAAAGTATCGAAATTCCGAGCTTTTTAAAGAGGTTTGGGCTTTTACAAAAGCATTTTTTAATGATAAACCCCAAGCGTGGAGCGTTGATAAATTGGTTACATTGGATTGATTTGTTCAAAATTGCATAAATTTTACCACCTTTACACTATTAAATTGAATTTATAGAATGAAAGCATTGTTATTAAGAGAAATCAAATCGTTTTTTGGTTCGCTTACCGGCTATTTGGTTATCGCCGTATTTTTAATTTTAAATGGAATTTTTCTGTGGATTGTTGACGGATCTTATAACATTCTGCAAAGCGGCTATAATGATTTAACCCCGTTTTTTCAACTAGCACCGTTGGTTTTGCTTTTGTTGATTCCGGCAATTACCATGAAAAGTATTTCAGACGAGCGCAAACAAGGAACTATTGAATTATTGGTAACCAAACCATTGAGTTTAAACCAAATCGTTACTGGTAAGTTTTTTGGTGCTTTTTTGTTGGTTGTTATCGCTATTTTACCAACGCTTTTATACATCATCATATTAAATCCGTATGGTTTGCCGGCAGGAAATATGGATATGGGCAGTACCATTGGTTCTTATTTGGGATTATTGTTTTTAATGGCTGCTTACACGAGTATCGGTATTTTTTGTTCGTCGTTATCTGAAAATCAAATTGTAGCGTTTATTACAGCAGTAGTCATTTGCTTTGTTTTGTATATGGGGTTTGATCAATTAGCAGAATTGTTCAAATCATCGGCAACCTTAATAGAAAAAGTGGGAATGAGCTATCATTTTAAAAGTATGAGTAGAGGGGTAATTGATACCCGAGATGTTATTTATTTTGTATCATTAACTATTTTCTTTTTAATGGCAACTGTGTTTAACCTTAAAAGCGTGCGTAAATAATGAAAAATAGTAAAAGAATTCAGTCGTTTTTAGGCATTGCAATTGCATTGATTGTTTTAAATATTGTAGGAGGATATGTGTATCATCGCTTTGATTTAACTTCAGACAAACGCTATACATTATCCGAAACTACTAAAAACATACTTGATAAGGTAAACGAACCCGTTTTTATTGATGTGTATTTAGAAGGAGATTTTCCTGCGGAATTGCGCAAACTTCAAACCGAAACCAAGCAGTTATTAGAAGAGTTTCAGGCATATAACAGTGCGGTTAATTTTATTTTTGTAAACCCACTAGCCAACGAAAACGAAGCTACACAAATGGCAGAACAACTGTATGCAAACGGTATGAAACCCATAAATATTTCGGTGAACGACAAAGGCAAACAGTCGCAAGAAATGGTTTTTCCGTGGGCAGTGGCAACCAAAGGTGAAAACCATGCAAAAATACAATTGCTAAAAGGCATGATGAGTGCTTCAACCGAAGAAAAAATAGCATCTTCTGTGCAACATTTAGAATATGCAATTACTGAGGCAATCTATAAAGTGAATACTGAAAAGTCTAAAAAAATAGCCATTATTAAAGGAATTGGCGAACCCAATGATGTGTACATTGCCGATTTTTTGCGCACCTTAAAAGATAGTTATTTTATTGCACCTTTTACGTTAGACAGCGTTGCGGTAAATCCACAAAAAACATTAAAAGATTTACAAGCTTATGATTTAGCCATCATCACAAAACCCACAAAAGCCTTCGATGAAAATCAAATACAAGTGTTGGATCAATTTGTAATGAACGGTGGTAAATCAATCTGGATGTTGGATCAAGTACAAGCAGATATGGACAGTTTGTACAATCCAAGCAGCGAAATGTTGGCTTATCCAAAAGATCAAAGTTTGGGCGAAATGCTTTTTAAATATGGCGTGCGTGTAAATCCTGATTTGGTGAAAGACGAATACGGATCGCCTATAAAACTGGCAGTTGGTCAGCAAGGCAGCGAAACCGTTTACGAAACGTTTAACTGGAAATTTGCTCCGTATGTAGTGAGCGGATCCAATCATCCAATTGTAAAAAATATCGAAGTAGTGAAATTCGATTTTGCAAACAGTATTGATACCTTAAAAAACAACATCAAAAAAACGGTATTGCTGGCTTCGTCACCGCTTTCTGTTAAAGTAGGAACGCCAAGTGTCGTGAGTTTATCAAACACTATTAATGAAAAAATAGATCCTAAAAAAGTAAAAATGCAATCGTTTCCGTTGGCAGTTTTGTTAGAAGGAAGTTTCACATCGGTCTTTAAAAACCGCATAGTTCCTTTTCAATCAGAAGGTTATCTGAATGAAGGAAAAGCTACAAAAATGATTGTGATTTCCGATGGCGATGTAGTTCGCAACCAGCTTGATCAAGATTATCAACCAATGGAACTAGGTTATGACAAATGGACAAACACCTTGTATGGAAACAAAGAATTTTTGGTAAATGCGGTGAATTATTTGTTAGACGATACCGGACTGATGGAATTGCGAACCAAAGAAGTGAAATTAGCATTGCTTGATAAAGAAAAAGTTTATACCGACTATAGTTTTATTCAAATCATAATAGTGGCTTTACCGTTGGCTGTATTGGCTGTTTTTGGATTTATTTTTACTTATTTACGAAAAAAGAAATACACAAAGTAGTCGTGAAAAATAAAGTTTTATTTTTCGCTTTAAATGAAATATATTTGTAAAAATTTGCCATAAAGGCATAAATAAAAGAAACAGATGAAATTTATTGTATCGAGCTCGTATTTATTGAAACAATTACAAGTTTTAGGAAGCGTAATAAATAGCAGCAACACCTTACATATTCTTGATAATTTCTTATTTGAACTTGATCAAAATCAATTAAAAGTATCGGCATCGGATTTAGAAACCACCATGACGGCTACTTTAGAGATCGAATCAACAAGCGAAGGTTCAATTGCCGTTCCGGCACGTTTATTATTAGAAACTTTAAAAACATTTCCTGAACAACCGCTCACTTTTACAGTGAAAGAAAACAGTACTATTGAAATCAGCTCTGATTTAGGAAAGTATGTTTTAGCATATTTGCCAGGCGACGAATTTCCCAAGGCAGAAATGTTAGAAGATCCGTCGAAAGCTGAAATTAGTGCAGAGATATTGTTCACAGCAATCAGTAAAACGATTTTCGCTGCCGGAAATGATGATTTGCGTCCGGTGATGTCGGGTGTATATTTTCAATTTGCACCAACAGGTGTGATTTTTGTTGCTACTGATGCACATAAATTGGTGAAATATTCCCGTACCGATGTGACGAGTTCTGCAGAAGCAAACTTTATCATGCCTAAAAAGCCGTTGAATATTTTAAAAAATATTTTAGCCACAGCTGATGCAGCCGTTTCTATTGAATATAATGACTCAAATGCGATGTTTAGTTTTGATAATTACACATTGATTTGTAGATTAATCGATGGAAAATATCCAAACTACGAAGCAGTGATACCAAAAGAAAATCCCAATAAATTGATTATTTCACGCACACAGTTTTTAAGTTCTGTTCGCCGTGTTGCCATTTATGCAAACAAAACCACACACCAAATTCGTTTAAAAATTGCTGGAACTGAATTGAATATTTCCGCAGAAGATATTGACTATTCAAACAAAGCAGACGAGCGTTTAACGTGTGATTACAATGGAGACGATATGCAAATAGGGTTCAATTCGCGCTTTTTAACCGAGATGTTGACCAACTTGCAGTCCGATGAAATACAATTGGAAATGTCGTTACCGAACCGCGCCGGTATTTTAACTCCGATCGATGGATTAGACGAAGGCGAAACAGTTACCATGCTTGTTATGCCGGTAATGCTGAATAATTAATATTCTATACCAGATTATTTCTTCCACTTTTTAGGAAATTCTATAAAAACAAAAACCTCAATAGCCGGATGCTGTTGAGGTTTTTGGTTTTTAAAACAATTTCGCTGCATAAATCTATACAATCAAAATCATTAACTATAAATTAGAGAAATTGTTTTTGAAAGAGTAAATATTTAAAATTACCCCAAAAACGCCTGCATCATCCATATTTGTTTTTCTTGTTCAGTAATTAAATCACTCATCATTGCGTTGGTTCCTTCATCGTTAATAGCGCCCGATTTTTCTAAAAGTTCGCGTTCAATTACCAATAAATCGGCTAATGAATTCACAACCATTTCCACCGCTTTTTCGTCGTTTGTTATGTTTTTCGCAACATTGAGTTTGTTGTTTGCTAAATAATCCTCAAAAGTATGTAAAGGAGTGCCGCCTAATGTAAGCACACGCTCTGCAATTTCATCGATTCGCAATTGGGCTTGATTGTACAATTCTTCAAACTTTACGTGTAGTTCAAAAAATCGCTTTCCACGAATGTTCCAATGCAAGCCGCGCAAATTTTGATAATATACTTGAAAGTTCGATAAAAGAACGTTTAAAAGCTCAATGTTTTCTTTGGTTTCCTTCTGTGGTAATCCTAAAATTTTCATGTGATTAATTTTTTGTATTCATTCAAATTTACAAATAAATAGCCGATATTTGTGTAGAGAAACAATCGATAGTACTTATGATTCAATAGATAAAATCATTAAAAATGACTATTACACAACTAAATTACGTACTTGCCGTAGCCGAATTTCAAAATTTTACCATTGCTGCCGAAAAGTGTTTTGTAACACAACCCACATTAAGCATGCAAATTCAGAAGTTAGAAGAGGAACTTGAAGTGAAAATTTTTGACCGTAATAAAAAACCTATTCAACTGACCGAGGTGGGCCAACGGATTGTTGAACAAGCAAAAAGCATTGTAAACGAAGCCGATCGTATTAAAGACATCGTAGAACAGCAAAAAGGCTTTATTGGTGGCGATTTTAAGATAGGAATCATTCCTACAATTATGCCCACTCTTTTGCCAATGTTTTTAAAGAATTTTATTAAAAAATATCCTAAAATTAATTTAATTGTTGAGGAGCACACTACAGATGAAATCATTAATCGGTTAAAAAAGGGGCAATTAGACGCTGCAATTGCCGCCACTCCTTTAAAAGAAAGCGATTTAAAAGAAATTGTACTGTATTATGAACCTTTTGTGGGGTATTTTCCAGCTGATTATAGAAAAGACTTGGTGCAACTATCTGCTAATGATTTGAATATTAATGATATTTTATTGTTGCAAGATGGGCATTGTTTTACAAATGGAATTTTAAATATTTGCAAGGCATCAAAATTAGATGCTTTTCGCAGGTTTGAACTCACTTCGGGAAGTTTTGAAACATTGATTGGCTTGGCAAATGAAGGTTTGGGTGTAACTTTTTTGCCCTATCTACACACTTTAAACTTGAATGAAAACGATCAAAAGAATATCATTGAATTTGAAAATCCAAAACCATCAAGAGAAGTAAGTTTAATTTTTCCAAAAAACGAATTAAAAATTCATATCATTGATGCGCTTCGAACCACAATAAGCGGGGTTGTTAAAGGCGCTATTGCTTTTCAAGATATAGAAATTATCAGTCCGAAAATTACTGCTTAAAAAAGCTGTCCAGAAAGGACAGCTTTATTTTTTATACTAATGCCAAAACTTCTTCAAATTCGGTTTTGTTTTTTGTGTAATCGATGATCCATTCTTTTAATTGATCTATCTCGAAAGGCAGTAAAAAATTAATCGCTTTAGTAAATTCTTTTATAAATAAATCTTTATTAAAACTTACTTTTTCTAAAATTTTTATAGTGTGAATTAATCGCTCGGTCATAACATTTAATTTTTATATAAATATACCACACGAATTGATTTAATTCTAGTTTTTTTAGATTTTTTTAACAGCAAAAACCATCTCTCTTTTTCCTGGTGGTCCTTGTAATTTTTTTACCTTAAAGCCAATCTCTTTTAATCTGCGGTTTATTAAGCCTTTACACGCATAGGTTACAAAAATGCCGTTTGGTTGTAGTAAATTGTATGCTTTGCGTAATATTTCTTCAGACCATAGTTCGCTTTGGTAATCGTATCCAAACACATCAAAATAAATAATATCAAAAAGCTTTGTTGAAGCAAAAT
Organism: Flavobacterium sp. CBA20B-1; assembly: GCF_028473145.1. NCBI lineage: Bacteria > Pseudomonadati > Bacteroidota > Flavobacteriia > Flavobacteriales > Flavobacteriaceae > Flavobacterium > Flavobacterium sp. CBA20B-1. Next base: position 954,707 of record NZ_CP092370.1, on the reverse strand, counting down.
CTTCAATTTTGCAAAAATGCTTCAAGATACTAAAATGTGCTGTAACTTTTTCCAACTTATTGCAAGCAAGTTCGTGTAAATGCTGTAACGATACTGTTGTTTCCACAAAATTGTTGTAATTCAACGCTTGATATTCTTGTGCTACTAGCGGATAAGCTTCAATGGTTTCGTAATGAATTGTAACGTTATTTTCACTAGCATATTGCATGGTTAGCAATGCGTTTAAGCCTGTTCCAAAACCAAATTCCAAAACGTTAATTGGGTTTTTACAAACGTGTTCCAATCCATTCTTTATATAAACATGTAGCGATTCTTGTACAGCGCCATGCTTAGAATGAAATGTTTCGCCCATGTTTGTAACCAGTAAACTATGCGATCCGTCGTTTGTAAGAATCAGCTCGCGTTCCATTAGGGAATATAAAGCTTTTTGATTCTTGGAATGGGTCCGCCGCATTTTTTTGCATGGCATTCCAAACATTGATTCACCATTTTATTGAAATTTTCTTTGGCAGAAACCGTATCGGCATATATAGCTTTTTGTGCTTCAATAAATAGTGCGGCTTGTTCATTAAAAAAAACATCTCTATCGGCACTTTCTGTTAAGGTTGCCGTGTGAATTTTGTCAAACGCCATCGGATATACACCCAAATCTTGATTGTTCACAATACGTTCTTTTAGCTGTGTATTGTATGCATACATTTGTTCCATTAAAGCAGCCATTTCGCTCATTTCATACATTTTAAAATCTGAAGAAACGGTGTCTTTTGCGGTATTTGTTTCATCCGCTTTGTTTTGATTGTTGCAACTCACAGCAAAAGCTGAAAGCAACACTAAAAGAATTGTTTTTTTCATTAATTTTCAGCAATTAAAACACCATCTGCCATAAAACGATATTCTACTTTAGGTTCTGTGATTGCAGCAATTTCAGCATCAGTCTTACCTGCATCTTTTGCATAATGCTTTAATTCATCAACCGGTGTTGTTTCTATAAAAGCTTTTCCTGATATAATGGTTCTATGATTTTCTGCACCTTCTTTAGGAACAAAAAAAGCATAATCTTTAAATTTTACAAAAGCTTCTTTATCCTTGCCCAATTTCAAGGTCATCCAACAACCTTTCTTTTTGCATGTAGCAATTATTTCTGAATCTAATTTAACAGCTAACGTGTCGGTTGGTTTCATGTCTTCATATTTTGCCAACATTTCTTCCTTCGAAATAGCGACTTCGGCAGAAATGCTGTCACCATACACCTGGAAATTCATTTTCTCATCGGTTGTGTTGCTAGCGGTTTCGGTAGCGTTGCTGTCTTGTTTTTTATCACATGCAACCAATAAAGCAGTTGCTGCAAAAAAGAATACGATTTTTTTCATTGTTCTTATTTTTTACAAATATAGAAATTGTTCATTAAAGTGAATAACATTTTGAATAGCTTGTATTTAGATTGATTAAAGATATTGAAAGATTTTCATTGAAAGTTTACTTATAATGTAAATCGCATAATTTTAGGTAATTAAAACTCGATTTTTTTTCTAACTTTGCAAAACAGACAACATAACGAATTTAACAGCATAAAAACAACAAAGTGGATTCAAACATTTTAAACAACTTACAACTAACTAAAGTTGCCGTTTCAAAAATAGATACTTTTGATTTTGAAAATGTAAAATTTGGTGCCAAATTTACCGATCACATGCTAACATGTGCATACAAAAATGGTGAATGGGGTGCTTTAGAAATTAAACCCTACGCTCCAATTACTTTAGATCCTTCAGCAAGAGTTTTTCATTACGGACAAGCTATTTTTGAAGGAATGAAAGCATATAAACAAGACAATAATGATATTTGGTTGTTTAGACCCGATGAAAACTTTCACCGCTTCAATAAATCGGCAATTCGTTTAGCAATGCCAACGATCGATGAAACACGTTTTATTGGTGGATTAAAAGAGTTGATTAAAGTTGAAAAAGAATGGGTGCGCAAGGGCTTAGGTAATTCATTATACATTCGCCCATTTATGATTGCCACTGAAAGCGGCGTGATTGCAAGCCCTTCAAGCGAATTTTTATTCTGTATTTTGTTGTCTCCGGCAAAATCGTATTACTCCGGAAAAATAAAAGTGCAAATTGCTGATTATTACAGCCGTGCAGCAAATGGAGGAATTGGCGCTGCAAAAGCGGCTGGAAATTATTCGGCACAGTTTTATCCAACCAAACTTGCTCAAGAAGCAGGATATAACCAAGTAATTTGGACCGATTCTACGCACACACATTTAGAAGAATCTGGAACCATGAACGTGTTTTTTAGAATCAATAATACCTTATACACTGCACCAACATCTGATCGTATTTTAGATGGTGTAACCCGTAAAAGTTTAATTGCGCTTGCAGAACATTTTGGATATCAAGTGAAAATTGAACCTGTAAAAGTAGAAACCATTATTCAGGCAGCAAAAGATGGTAGTTTAAAAGAAATTTTTGGAGCAGGAACAGCCGCAGTTGTTAATCAAATTGAAGGATTTGCTTACAAAGATGACTATTATGAACTGCCCAATATTGCCGATGAAGACGCTTATGCGTTGCAGTTGAAAAACGCACTGACAAAACTTCAAAATAAATCAACCGACGATCCATTTAACTGGACAGTGAAAATTTAATACAAAGCTTGCATTGCGCAAGCTTTTTTTATGTTGTTAAAATACATATATTTGTATAAAAAAGAGATGTTTACCCAAGGACAAATTATTTTTGCAGTTGCTTTTATCGTAGTTTTTGTTAGCCTAATAGTTATTATGTATCGCAAAGATTTAAAAATGCACAAAATATATTACAAAGGCAGTTTGTGGGTTTTACTTACTTTTTTATTGTTTATGGGCATATTATTCATTATTAAAACTACCTTAAAAAGCTAAAATTGTTTATGAAAATTGTAAAGTATGTATTTATCATCGCTGCTTTGGCAGCAGTTTTTCTAACCGTTTATATCGCAACAGGAAAAAGCGAATATGAAATAAATGTGAGTGAAAAAACCGAATTATCTAATCAACGATTGTTTCGTTATGTGAATAATTTGCAAAATTTCCCTGATTGGAATGTCTATGAAAACAATCCTGAAAGTTTTAAGTTAGATTCTATCTACAAAGGAACCAACTCCAAAATAGTGTGGAGCAATAATGAAGTTTCCATCTCCAAATCAATTCCTAATGATACCATATATTTAAAGATGAATATAGACGGAAATGAGTACGATACCCAAATGTTTTTTGATGAGGTAAATGGAAAAACTACCATTGGTTGGAACATAAAAGGAAACTTATCATTTAAAGAAAAGTTCGAGATTTTTTTCCAAGGCACGCCTCAATCACTTATCGGACCTATTTTTGAACAAAGCTTATCAAAAATTAATAAAAATATCACTGAAAGTCTTAAAAATTTCACTATTAAAAATGAAGGCATTGTGATGATTCCTGAAATGTTCTATATGAAACAAATAGTAGAATCTGATATTGAAAACCTTGGCGATAAAATGTTTCAAAGTATGGAACACATGAATAATTTCGCAAAAAACTTTGAATTGAAACCTTACGGAGCACCTTTTACCATTTTTGAAAACATCAACGTATTATCCGGAACTGTACGTTATTCCGTATGTATGCCGATAAAAAACTTCTTTAGTACAGCAGAGGGCAGTGATGTAATGTGTGAAAAAATGCCCGCTTTTCATGGATACAAGACTGTTTTAACAGGCGACTATATCCATAGCGACAAAGCTTGGGCAGAAGTGAAGCAAGAAATAGCTAAGAAAAATTTAACGCAACGTGCCGATTTAAAACCTATTTCATTTTACAAAACTTCCACCTTAAACACACAAAAATCAAACGAATGGGTTACTGAATTTATTATTCCGGTAAACGAAACAGTAATTCCAATTGTTGATACCCCTGCTGATAGTTTAAATGTAAGCAATTAAAGATGTAGATATATCTAAGGATAAATTCGAAAACCATCAAGTCATTACAAATAAAAAGACAAAATTAATAGATAAATTAGTTTTGTCTTTTTTAATTTATATGTTTCATAAATAGCGATTTGTTAAAAAACCGGTTGTTTTAAATCGCTTTTATGTTGAAAGCAAAAGAGAAGTTGTGTATATGCTTGCTTTTTTTTCTTAGCTTCTTTAAACAGAACTCATTATTAAGCTTGGATTTATTCTTTTGTATTTATAAGTTATATTATCTGTAGATTATTTTGTTTTAAACAATTCATCTAAAAAGGGTGTTTTTATTGAGTTTTTTATTATATTTATGCTTCGAAACGTGTTTAACTTACGATTTTTTTATTTTTTTAGCACAATATGCTACCACTTAAAAAAATAGAGTTAAACAGCAGTACGAATTTTTTAAACTCATAAAACTTAAATACGCGTTGTTTTAAATAATTTAATGACTGTCTTTTATAAAACGTTGATTTGTTGCTATTTTTTCTACCATACATTGAATCAACTATATGGATTTTTAACTAGTCAAAAAATTATAGAAGGGTTGTTTTAAAAATCGGTCTTTAGCAAGTGTAAAATATTCTCATGCTGCTGATAATATTCAATAAATTTATTGTTAAACTAAATAAAAAAGAAAAAAAATGCCACATTGGATTGATGTATTAATTTTTATAATTTATTTTTTGGGAATGCTAGGGGTGGGGTTCTATTTTGCAAATAAGCACACCGACGAACGAGATTATTATACAGGCAGCGGTACTTTGTCAGCAGGTCATGTGGGGCTATCGGTAGTAGCAACAGATGTAGGCGGCGGTTTTTCAATAGGTTTAGGAGGAGTTGGTTTTACAATGGGTTTATCGGGTTCGTGGTTGCTTTTTACAGGTTTAATAGGGGCATGGTTAAGTGCTGTTTTTTTAATACCAAAAGTTTTTGAATGGCAGCAAAGAAGAGGCGGGTATTTTCTTACACTTCCTCAAGTTTTCAAATATCTATACAATAAAAAAGTAGCACTAGTGGCAGCAATCATTTGTATTATTGGCTACACAGGTTTCACAAGTTCGCAATTTTTGGCAGGAGCAAAACTTTCAACAGCTGCTTTTCCCGCAGTTGATACCCAAACCATGCTTTGGATAATGGGAATAATTGCCGTTTTTTATACCATGCTTGGTGGGATGAAAGCGGTAATTTATACCGATACTGTGCAATGGATTATTTTACTTGCGGGATTAATGCTCGTTGCAATTCCTGTTGCTTATATTAAATTAGGTGGAATGCAAGGTATACTGCCTTATTTAAACCAAGACATGCTTTCTCTAAAAAATATTACTTGGCAACAAATTATTAATTGGAGTGTAACAATTATACCCATTTGGTTTGTTGGAATGACACTTTATCAGCGTATATTCGCTTGTAAGGATGTTAAAACAGCAAAAAAAGCTTGGTATTTTGCAGGTTTTTTAGAATGGCCTATTATGGCTTTTACAGGTGTTATTTTAGGAATGCTTGCAAATGTGGCTATTCAACAAAAGTTAGTACCCATTGAAGGCGGTGTTTTAAACGATGTAGAACTAGGACTACCTTTACTAATAAAAAATATTTTACCTATAGGTTTAACCGGCGTTGTGATGGCAGCTTATTTTTCAGCAGTTTTATCCACGGCCGACAGTTGTTTAATGGCGGCCTCTGGTAATGTGGTTGGAGATTTAATACCAGATCATAAAAAGAAAAACAGCCATACCATTATTAGAATGTCTAAAATTTCTACCTTACTCATCGGATTTCTCGCCATATTACTTGCTTCGGTTATGGAAAATGTATTAGCATTAATGCTTTATGCTTATGCATTTATGGTTTCAGGTCTTTTAGTACCCGTAATTGCCGCAATAGTTTTCAAAAAACCAAAGCCTACTCCCGCATTAATTTCTATGATAGTAGGTGGTGGTCTTTCCATTTTTTTAATTATAATAGATATAAAGCTACCATTTGGACTAGATGCCAATGTTTTTGGACTTAGTGCTGCAATTTGCGCCTATGGAATTGCTAGTATGTTCGTAAAATCTGATTGATTTTAAAACTAGATTTAATTCTACTAAGGATATTCAATGAATTTTCTCTTATCCAAAAAACTCTTTTTCGTGCATTAAAAACGATTTTTGAAACGATCAAAACTGTCAGATTTAATCATTAAACCTATATTTTTTATTGAGGTTAAAAAAACTATCAATCGCAACTGTTTGAAAACAAGATTGTAAGATCTTTTTAATTATTTTTTTTTAAAAAAACCTTGTCAGAATAAAAAAACGCCCTACATTTGCATCACTAAAAAATCAGACACACGTTGTTTAATAAGTTTTTTTAGAAAGCAATTTAAAGAGCGTACTATTTAAACTATTTTAAAATTGCAACAAGATATTTGAAATACTGCAAAAGGAAAAAGTGATAAAAAACTGTAGCATAAAGATGTGATTAAAGTTTTTTAAAATTCACAAAAAAAACTTTTTCAAAAAAAAGCAAAAATAAATTTGCTGATTAAAAAATAAGTTTTACTTTTGCAACCGCTTTGAGAGAGAAGCGAATGTAAGAAGAGCAAGTTCATAGACATATTGGATTAACAGAGAATTAAAGAGTAAAAGCTCTTGGGCAACCAAGAGGTTTTAAACGACACATCAACAATAAAAAAAATTATACGATGAAGAGTTTGATCCTGGCTCAGGATGAACGCTAGCGGCAGGCCTAACACATGCAAGTCGAGGGGTATCCCGCCTTCGGGCGGGAGAGACCGGCGCACGGGTGCGTAACGCGTATGCAATCTACCTTATACTAAGGGATAGCCCAGAGAAATTTGGATTAATACCTTATAGTTAATAGAAATGGCATCATTTATATTATAAAGATTTATTGGTATAAGATGAGCATGCGTCCCATTAGTTAGTTGGTGTGGTAACGGCATACCAAGACGATGATGGGTAGGGGTCCTGAGAGGGAGATCCCCCACACTGGTACTGAGACACGGACCAGACTCCTACGGGAGGCAGCAGTGAGGAATATTGGTCAATGGGCGCAAGCCTGAACCAGCCATGCCGCGTGCAGGATGACGGTCCTATGGATTGTAAACTGCTTTTGTACAGGAAGAAACACTCCCATGCGTGGGAATTTGACGGTACTGTAAGAATAAGGATCGGCTAACTCCGTGCCAGCAGCCGCGGTAATACGGAGGATCCAAGCGTTATCCGGAATCATTGGGTTTAAAGGGTCCGTAGGCGGCTTTATAAGTCAGTGGTGAAAGTTTTTGGCTTAACCAAAAAAATGCCATTGATACTGTAGGGCTTGAATATTTGTGAAGTAACTAGAATATGTAGTGTAGCGGTGAAATGCTTAGATATTACATGGAATACCAATTGCGAAGGCAGGTTACTAACAAATGATTGACGCTGATGGACGAAAGCGTGGGTAGCGAACAGGATTAGATACCCTGGTAGTCCACGCCGTAAACGATGGATACTAGCTGTTCGAGCTTCGGTTTGAGTGGCTAAGCGAAAGTGATAAGTATCCCACCTGGGGAGTACGGGCGCAAGCCTGAAACTCAAAGGAATTGACGGGGGCCCGCACAAGCGGTGGAGCATGTGGTTTAATTCGATGATACGCGAGGAACCTTACCAGGGCTTAAATGTAGTTTGACGTATTTGGAAACAGATATTTCTTCGGACAAATTACAAGGTGCTGCATGGTTGTCGTCAGCTCGTGCCGTGAGGTGTCAGGTTAAGTCCTATAACGAGCGCAACCCCTGTTGTTAGTTGCCAGCGAGTCAAGTCGGGAACTCTAGCAAGACTGCCAGTGTAAACTGAGAGGAAGGTGGGGATGACGTCAAATCATCACGGCCCTTACGTCCTGGGCCACACACGTGCTACAATGGCCGGTACAGAGAGCAGCCACTTGGCGACAAGGAGCGAATCTATAAAACCGGTCACAGTTCGGATCGGAGTCTGCAACTCGACTCCGTGAAGCTGGAATCGCTAGTAATCGGATATCAGCCATGATCCGGTGAATACGTTCCCGGGCCTTGTACACACCGCCCGTCAAGCCATGGAAGCTGGGGGTACCTGAAGTCGGTGACCGCAAGGAGCTGCCTAGGGTAAAACCGGTAACTAGGGCTAAGTCGTAACAAGGTAGCCGTACCGGAAGGTGCGGCTGGAACACCTCCTTTCTAGAGATGGTTTAAACATCTTTTACTCTTTAACTGTTGGTTCAAAAAAAAAGCAGAATAAAAAATACAGAGTCTCGTAGCTCAGCTGGTTAGAGTACTACACTGATAATGTAGGGGTCGGCAGTTCGAGTCTGCCCGGGACTACTTTTTGCAGTCGAAAGTCAAAAGTTCGAAAGTCAAAAGATCTGTACACTATTTATTCACAAGGAAATTCTAGAAGTTAAGAATCCACAATTCGTAATTCGTAATTAACAGATTCGTAATTAGAAAAATTGGGGGATTAGCTCAGCTGGCTAGAACGTCCCGCTACAGGCGGGAAGGTGAAGGGTTCGACTCCCTTATTCTCCACGAGATAGTATCAAGATGATAGTATCAAGTATCAAGACTAAGTCTTAATACTTAATACAAAAATCTTAATACTAAAAAAAGTTCATTGACATATTGAGATACATTTAAAAAGTAGAAATATTTAAAAAATTTTCAATAGGCATCAGTTTTAACTGGTGTTGAAAATAATATAAAGCACATTTTTTGTGTCATAAATTTTTTTAAAGTAACAAGTTTAACTTGAAACCTTAAAAAAAGAAACATGAAACAAAAAAAATAGAGCACAATAAGCAAAATAAGGGCGTATGGGGAATGCCTAGGCTCTCAGAGGCGAAGAAGGACGTGATAAGCTGCGAAAAGCTACGGGGATCGGCACACACGAATTGATCCGTAGATATCCGAATGGGGCAACCCGGCATGTTGAAGACATGTCACATCGATAGATGAGCAAACCCGCTGAACTGAAACATCTAAGTAGGCGGAGGAGAAGAAAACAAAAGTGATTCCGTAAGTAGTGGCGAGCGAACGCGGAAAAGTCCAAACCAAAGTTGTTACGGCAATTTTGGGGTTGTAGGACCACGATATTGTATGCAAAGCGAATAAGAATCATCTGGAAAGATGAACCGCAGAGGGTGATAGTCCCGTATTGGTAAGCGATGTAATACATAGTGGTATCCTGAGTAGGTCGGGGCACGTGAAACCTTGATTGAATCCGGCGGGACCATCCGCTAAGACTAAATACTCCTGAGAGACCGATAGTGAACCAGTACCGTGAGGGAAAGGTGAAAAGAACCGTGAATAACGGAGTGAAATAGAACCTGAAACCATACGCCTACAAGCGGTCGGAGCCCATTCGTTGGGTGACGGCGTGCCTTTTGCATAATGAGCCTACGAGTTACCGTTGCTGGCAAGGTTAAGTAATTAAGTTACGCAGCCGAAGCGAAAGCGAGTCTGAATAGGGCGCATGAGTCAGTAATGGTAGACGCGAAACCGTGTGATCTACCCATGGGCAGGTTGAAGTTTGGGTAACACCAAATGGAGGACCGAACCGGTTGACGTTGAAAAGTCTTCGGATGACCTGTGGGTAGGGGTGAAAGGCCAATCAAACTCGGAAATAGCTCGTACTCCCCGAAATGCATTTAGGTGCAGCGCTGAAAAAGTTTAATAGAGGTAGAGCTACTGATTGGATGCGGGGGCTTCACCGCCTACCAATTCCTGACAAACTCCGAATGCTATTAAATGATTTTCATCAGTGAGGGCATGGGTGCTAAGGTCCATGTCCGAGAGGGAAAGAACCCAGACCATCAGCTAAGGTCCCCAAATGTATGCTAAGTTGAAAAAACGCGGTTTGATTGCCCCGACAGCTAGGATGTTGGCTTGGAAGCAGCCATTCATTTAAAGAGTGCGTAACAGCTCACTAGTCGAGCGATCGAGCATGGATAATAATCGGGCATAAGCATACTACCGAAGCTATGGATTGTACAATGTACAGTGGTAGGGGAGCATTCTAAACTGGGTAGAAGGTGATTTGTGAGAATTGCTGGACTGTTTAGAAAAGAAAATGTAGGCATAAGTAACGATAATGCGGGCGAGAAACCCGCACACCGTAAGACCAAGGTTTCCACAGCTATGCTAATCAGCTGTGGGTTAGTCGGGACCTAAGGCACACCCGAAGGGGGACGTCGATGGCCAACGGGTTAATATTCCCGTACTTGTAATAGTTGTGATGGAGTGACGCAGTGGTGAAAGTACCGCGAACTGACGGAATAGTTCGTTAAAGCACGTACCTATATCCTTTATAGTAAAATGCGTAGAGGATGGAGAAATGCGATAGTACTCGGAGCCTTCGGGCAAAGAGATAGTGTACCTAAAGGCTGTCAAGAAAAGCTTCTAAACTTAGATTATTACAACCCGTACCGCAAACCGACACAGGTGGTCGAGGAGAGTATCCTCAGGTGCTCGAGAGATTCATGGCTAAGGAATTAGGCAAAATAGACCTGTAACTTCGGGAGAAAGGTCGCCCCCGCCTCGGCGGGGGCCGCAGTGAAAAGGTCCAGGCGACTGTTTATCAAAAACACAGGGCTCTGCTAAATCGTAAGATGACGTATAGGGCCTGACACCTGCCCGGTGCTGGAAGGTTAAGAGGAGATGTTATCTTCGGAGAAGCATTGAATTGAAGCCCCAGTAAACGGCGGCCGTAACTATAACGGTCCTAAGGTAGCGAAATTCCTTGTCGGGTAAGTTCCGACCTGCACGAATGGTGTAACGATCTGGACACTGTCTCAGCCATGAGCTCGGTGAAATTGTAGTATCGGTGAAGATGCCGATTACCCGCAGTGGGACGAAAAGACCCTGTGCACCTTTACTATAGCTTAGTATTGTTCTTGGATAAGTGATGTGTAGGATAGGTGGGAGACTATGAAGCGGCGTCGCTAGGCGTTGTGGAGTCATTGTTGAAATACCACCCTTTGCTTATCTGAGATCTAACCCCGCTATGCGGGGGACATTGCTTGGTGGGTAGTTTGACTGGGGTGGTCGCCTCCAAAAGAGTAACGGAGGCTTCTAAAGGTTCCCTCAGCACGCTTGGTAACCGTGCGTAGAGTGCAATGGCAAAAGGGAGCTTGACTGAGAGACCTACAAGTCGATCAGGTACGAAAGTAGAGCATAGTGATCCGGTGGTTCCGCATGGAAGGGCCATCGCTCAAAGGATAAAAGGTACGCCGGGGATAACAGGCTGATCTCCCCCAAGAGCTCATATCGACGGGGGGGTTTGGCACCTCGATGTCGGCTCGTCACATCCTGGGGCTGGAGAAGGTCCCAAGGGTTGGGCTGTTCGCCCATTAAAGTGGCACGCGAGCTGGGTTCAGAACGTCGTGAGACAGTTCGGTCTCTATCTACTGTGGGCGTTAGAAATTTGAGTGGATCTGATTCTAGTACGAGAGGACCGAATTGGACCAACCTCTGGTGTATCAGTTGTGCCGCCAGGTGCATCGCTGAGTAGCTACGTTGGGAAGGGATAAGCGCTGAAAGCATATAAGCGCGAAACCCACCACAAGATGAGATTTCTTTAAAGGGTCGTTGGAGATGACAACGTTGATAGGCTATAGATGTAAAGGCAGTAATGTCATAGTCGAGTAGTACTAATAGCCCGTATGCTTATGTGCTCTGGAAGTTGCTTTGTAAAGAATAGTATTAAGATTTTAGTATTAAGTATTAAGACTGGAATATCTACAAAAAAAAGTATCGAAAATATGTTAACAATATTAGCCCGCCATTGGCGTGGCGTTTAAAGTTCAAAGTTTAACGTTCAAGGTTAAAACCTAAAACAAAAAAAACTTTAAACCTTAAACAAAGATTTAAGGTGGTTATAGCATCGGGGCTCACCTCTTCCCATTCCGAACAGAGAAGTTAAGCCCGATAGCGCAGATGGTACTGCATCTTCATGTGGGAGAGTATGTCGCCGCCTTTTTTTAAGAGAGGATTACTATTTTAGTAATCCTCTTTTTTGTTATAGGTGCGGCGCAATTCTCCGCCTCGGCGGATCGGGTCGCCGCCTTTTTTTAGTAAAGCCTGTCTTTTTCAAGATAGGCTTTCTTTTTTTGATATTTACTACGTACCGTTCGCTTCGCTCGGGTGGTGCGGCGCAATTCTCCGCCTCGGCGGATCGGGTTGCCACCTGTTTTTATTAACACCAGCTTAAAAGGCTTTTTATTGTTTTGTAGAATTTAGTTTAACCACATATTTATAGATTTACACTAATTTCTTTTCTAAAATGTACAGCAATACAATTTACATTATACACTATACATAAAATGTGGCTAAAGCCAATTGTAAATTTACATCATAATCATTGAACTAAAGTTCGAGGCAATTGATTTAAGAGAACTTGAAACTTGAAACCTTTAACTACAAATTTTTATAATCATCAAACAATAATATCAAACATCAATATCAAATATCAATTTCAAACACCCAACACCCAACACCCAACACCTAACATGCCACATCAAACACCCCGCAATAGGGATTGCAGCCTTGTTGGAGCTCTTTGTTTTTGCAAAAAACAAAAGCGACGGCGGAAAGCCCGACCTGAAACGTTAGTGGAAGGGATTGCCCAAGAAAAACATCTGGCAATAATCTTAAATAAACTAGCCACAGATTTAGTGATTTACTATGACTTCACCCTTTTAAAATTTTATTTAGTGTGGATTTATGCTGATATTTACAGAATTAATGCGTATGTTATTTCGCATCATACATAGAGTCTATCTCTTAAAGCAAAAAAAATAGGCGTGAACTAGATTTTCAATTCATATTTTCCAGTAGAAATTTTCTGTTATAAGCATTTAGTTCATCATCAGCCTCTGTTTCTATTGGCTGATAAGATTCAATAAGTTTAAAGCCATTTTTAGCCAAAAAATTCAGCACATCTATTTCAGAATTAAATTCCATATCTATATTGTTTTCTTTTAATATTGCAAGAGAATTTAATTGGTTTTTTGTTCTGACATTACTTGGAATTTGCCCATAATCAATCACCACAAATGATTTTCTGAAAATAGACTTTGCTTGATAATAAAAGGTGATATATTTGGCGGGAATTTCTTTCAGAGGTAAATTATTTACTTCTTGTGCCTGGAGAGTGTATCCAATTAAAATAAAGAATAGAGGGTACATACGGTTCATAGAGCCTGATACTAAATCGTTTTTTAAAACAACATATCAAACTTCATTCCAAAAAAAAAATCAACCAATAGGTTGATACAAAAAAGGCAAGCGACCTACATCGCACCGCTACAACCGCATACCTTTGCTGTGTTCCCACCCTGGAGGAGTCTGCAGGAGCTGGTCGTGTAGGACTTGCCACTGCAAATATACAAACAAATTATATTTTAGCAAGTCTTTTGTTTAATAAAAAAAGGGTCGTATAATTGTATTACTAATTAAAATCAATCATGAAAAAGTGTAAATACTTAGCATTCTTATCGTTATCATTACTTGTTTTGGCTTGTGATAAAGAAAAAAATGAAGAAAAAAAAGCCGTTACCATTGATACAACCAAATTAAAACAAACTTATTCCTTGAATGAAAGCTTGGCTTTACAGCTTACAGATGCTTCAACTATTGATTCTGTGCAATATTTTTTAAATGATAAGCAAATTGGTTCAGTGAAGGGAAATAATGCGTTGGACTATAATTTGGCAAATGAAAAATATGGTATGCAACATATTAAGGCAATTGCCTATACTAAAGGAGTGTCAGCTGAAGCAATGGCTTCTATTGCTCTTTTTTCTGATGTGCAACCTACTGTTTTATCATACACCATCGTGAATACCTATCCGCATGATATAAAAGCATATACGCAAGGGTTAGAGTTTTATGGCGATGTTTTAATTGAAAGTACCGGAAATGGTGAAGGAATTGGCACGCGAACTAAAGGAAAGTCAAGTATTCGCAAAGTGAATCCTAAAACCGGTGAGGTTTTGAAAATTAATGAATTAGATGATGCGATTTTTGGTGAAGGAGCAACCGTGCTTAACAACAAAATTTATCAATTAACGTATAAAAATATGGAAGCGTATGTGTATAACGTAGAATCGCTTCAGAAAGAAAAAACCTTACCATATTTTAAAAATACAGACGGTTGGGGCTTAACCAACGATGGCACTTACTTGTACATGACTGATGGTAGTGATCGGGTGTATAAAGTAAATCCCGAAGATTTTTCTCTGGTAGATTATTTTGTGGTATCTATTCCTAACGGCACTGTTGCAAATGTGAATGAATTAGAATGGGTTAATGGTGAAATATATGCCAACTTTTACACACAAGATGCTATTGGAATTTTTAACCCCACAAACGGAAGTGTAACCGGAGTGGTTGATTTAAGCGATTTAAAAAATAAAGTTACGCACCATCCAGATTTAGATGTTTTAAATGGTATCGCCTACAATAAGAAAACGGGAACTTTCTTTGTAACGGGAAAGAATTGGGATAAAATGTTTGAGATTAGAATTAATAAGTAAACAAAATATTAGTACTTAAATAAAAAAACCGCCTAAATTAGAGAATTTAAGCGGTTTTTTTAATAGAAAGTTTAATCCTTAATAACTTTCGTTGGGTTTTTGTCTTTATCTAAGGCAACAAATGTAAATTCGCCGTTTATTGCTAAATAGCGTATATCGGTGTACATTTCTTCGATGTAAATTTCAACCGAAACCTTTAAGCTTTTATTGCCAACTTTGGTAACTTTTCCAATCAATTCAACAATGGTTCCTGCCGGAATGGGTTTGGTAAAATCGATTTTATCAGATGAAACCGTTACCATCATTTGTCTAGAAAAACGGGTTGCGGTAATAAAAGCAACTTCGTCCATCATGTGCATGGCGGTTCCGCCAAACAGCGTGTCGTAATGATTGGTTGTATTTGGGAAAACCGCTTTAAAAATACGGGTTTCGCTGTTCTTAATTCGTTGTTCTATTGTCATTTTTAAGGATTGTTTTTATGCTTCGCAACTTGTACAAGTAACTAAATTATTTACAAATTCTTTTGATACACTCTGGCTGCGTTGATAATACAATGTTTTAACACCTAATTTCCAAGCTTCTATTAACAATCTATTTACTTCTTTCACAGGAAGGTTTGACGGAATATTGATGTTTAAGCTTTGTGCTTGATCAATGTATTTTTGACGGATAGATGCCTGCAAAATAATTTCGTACTGACTGATTTCTTTAAACGTTTTAAAAACATCTTTTTCCTCTTGATTCAGCTCTGGTAGATGTTGCACGCTTCCGTGGTTTAACATAATGCTTCTCCAAGTTTCTTCGGTGTCAAGACCTTTTTCTTCTAAGAGTGCTTTCAAATATTTGTTTTTGCGCATAAAGTTTCCTTTTGCCAAACCTGCTTTGTAATAATTGCTGCTAAAAGGTTCAATTCCAGGAGATGTTTGTCCTAAAATGGCCGATGAAGATGTTGTAGGTGCAATTGCAAGTAAGGTAGTGTTTCTACGCCCGTATCCTTTTAATACGGATGGTTCACCGTAAATTCGAGCTAAATCTTGAGACGCTTTTAATGCTTTGTCTTCTATTTCTTTGAAAATTTGATTGGTAAGCATTTTAGCTTCTAAACTTTCAAACGAAATCATGTTTTTTTGTAGATACGAATGCCATCCCATAACACCTAAACCTAAAGCACGATGATTTTTAGCGAAATTATGCGCCGATTTTAAGTAATAATTTCCTTCGGTTTTTGCAGTAAATTCACTGATTACTGCATCTAAAAAGTAAGTTGCCAATTTAACCGCTTCGGTATCTTTCCATTCATCATACAACTCTAAATTCATTGATGATAAGCAGCAAACAAACGACTCTTCTTTTGATGAAGGCAATGCAATTTCAGAACAAAGGTTACTTGCATAAATTGGCATTTCTTTGTCTTTATACACCTCTGGTTTGTTTCGGTTCACGTTGTCTGTAAAGAAAATATAAGGCAATCCTTTTTGCTGGCGGCTTTCTAAAACTTTCGCCCAAACTTCTCGTTTTTCTTTGTCGCCATCAATCATGTCTTGCATCCAATAATCGGGTACGCAAACACCTGTAAATAGATTCTGGATGGGATTTCCGATGTTTTTTATATCTAAAAATTCTTTAATATCGTCGTGATCAATATCCAAATAAGCAGCAAAAGCACCACGGCGCACACCGCCTTGCGAAATGGTATCCATCGCAGTATCGAACAATTTCATAAAGCTTACCGCACCACTACTTTTGCCGTTATCGGTAACGGCACTTCCGCGTTCGCGCAATTCACCAAAATAGCCACTTGTACCGCCACCAATCTTGGTTTGCATAATCACTTCGCCTAATTTGTGGGTAATTCCCTCGATATTATCAGGAACATACACATTGAAACACGAAATGGGTAAACCGCGTTCGGTTCCCATATTTGCCCAGATAGGTGAGGATAAACTCATCCAACCTTTTTCAATCATTTCAATGAAAGCTTCGGCCAATTCGGGTTTGTATAATTGTTTTGCTGCGGCATTGGCAACGCGCTCAATGGCTTTTTGCGGAGTTTCGCCTTTTAAAAGGTATCCGCGGTTTAATATTTGCTCGCTTTCTTCGTTAAGCCACCATAGTCTTTCCATAGTTGATTTTATTTTTAAATGTTCGATCTATCCAAGATTTAACTTTCTTAATCGGTGAATCAATTGATGTGTGTAATATAATTGTTTGCTGCTGCTTTAAAATAAATCGTCGGCAGTAATACTTTTATCGTGTTTGGTATAATCAACCGGACGTTTTGCAAAGAAATCGTCTAAACTGTTTGCAAAAATTTCCTCTTCAAACCAAATCATGGGCTGGTAAGCGTCATCGCTCACAAAAAACAATTTCTTTAAACCAATTTTTAC
Organism: Flavobacterium sp. CBA20B-1; assembly: GCF_028473145.1. Taxonomy (NCBI): domain Bacteria; kingdom Pseudomonadati; phylum Bacteroidota; class Flavobacteriia; order Flavobacteriales; family Flavobacteriaceae; genus Flavobacterium; species Flavobacterium sp. CBA20B-1. The sequence goes on along the minus strand of NZ_CP092370.1, from coordinate 937,770 downwards.
CATGCTTTCATCTAAACGAAACTTCATAAAATTCAATAAATTCTTTTTAGAAATGGTTTCTAATTCGCCAAATTCAAAAATCCAATCTAGAATTTCACTTTCGATTTCGATTGATTCTTTTACAATTTGATTGATTTCTTCAACCGTAGCAACGTCAAAATAATCGGGAAATTCTTCTTTTATTTTATTGATGATATAAATCCCGGCATTTGCATGAATTTGCTCGTCAACAGATGTCCATGCAATAATATTACTTACATTTTTCATGGCACCTTTAAAGCGTGTAAACGATAAAATAATGGCAAATTGACTAAAAAGCGATACATTTTCAATTAAAATAGTAAATAAAATCAGTGATTTTAAGTAATCTTTCTTGTCTTCTGCTTTGGAGTGTTTTAAAGCATTTGATAAATAATCAATACGTTTTTTAATCACCGGAATTTGTACCACGTTTTCAAAAGCATTGTTGTAGCCCAAAACCTCTAACAAACGAGAATAAGCTTCAGAATGACGAAATTCGCACTCGGCAAACGTGCTTCCCAAACCATTAAATTCAGGCTTTGGCAAATGGGTGTATAAATTGCCCCAAAACGTTTTTACATTTACTTCGATCTGGGCAATTGCCAGCAAACTGCGCTTCACAATTTCTTGCTCGATAGGCGATAAATGTGAGTGGAAATCTTGAACATCGGCAGTAAAATCTACTTCGGAATGCACCCAAAACGATTTGTTAATCGCATTGGTAAACTCTAAAATCTCTGGATATTCAAATGGTTTGTAATTAACACGTTTAGAAAAAATACTCATAACTTTTAATTTTTATATGGAACAATAAAGAAGTAAATTTTATAGAAAACGTCCATATAAAAAGAAAGAGTTCTAGCCATTTACTTTTAGGTGCGAAAAGCAACGCTGTATTTTTACGAGAGGTCTGACTCACAAGTATTACTACTTATTTACAGTTGCGCAACAGTTCAAGGTTTCCACTTGATTCTCTATAAATTGTAAAAATAGTTATGCCAAAAATACTTTATTAAAAGCTATTTTGTATGTTTTTTAACCATTAAGTTATGAACAATTTTTGTTAATATTGTTAGTTGTTTGATTAGCAATGGTTTTCAATTATGAAAATTTATGTTTAATTTTTGTTTTCAAAATTTGTAAACTTTTTTAATTTTTATTTTTGTTAGTATATTGATATATAGTTTGTTGGGTTGTTTTTTTTGATAACTTTTATATTTTTTGAATAATAAACAGTTGTTGATAACTTTTTATCTTTTTTTTAATTATTTTAATTTTGTAATATAAAAGTTTGTATTTTTATGGTTCGAACAATTGATGTAAAGATAGGTTTTACTTCCTTGTTTTTGAAGATATTAAACAGAGAGAAAAATTTAAAAAATATACTATGGAATTAGCACCAGACGTTTTAGAGGCAAAAAAAAACGTACACCAATGAAGAAGCAATAAAAGCTTCAACAGCATACTTTAAGGGCGATGTATTGGCAGCAACTGTTTTTGTGAACAAATATGCATTGAAAGATTCGCAGGGGAATATCTATGAAAAAACACCTGATGATATGCATCGCCGTATTGCATCAGAAATTGCTCGTGTAGAAGCAAAATATGCCAACCCAATGAGCGAAGAACAAGTTTTTGAATTAATTAAGAATTTTACCTATATCATTCCGCAAGGAAGTCCAATGACGGGTATTGGAAATCCGTTTCAAATAGCTTCCTTATCAAACTGTTTCGTGATTGGAAACAATGGGCAAAGCGATTCGTATGGTGGTATTATGAAAATTGATCAAGAGCAAGTACAACTAATGAAGCGTCGCGGTGGAGTAGGGCATGATTTGTCTCACATTCGTCCAAAAGGTTCTCCAGTAAAAAACTCTGCTTTAACATCTACAGGTTTGGTTCCGTTTATGGAGCGTTTTTCCAACTCAACCCGCGAAGTAGCCCAAGACGGTCGCCGTGGAGCATTAATGCTTTCGGTATCGGTGAATCATCCCGATGCAGAAGGTTTTATTGATGCAAAACTAGAACAAGGAAAAGTAACTGGTGCAAATGTTTCGGTTCGAATTGACGATGCTTTTATGAAAGCCGTTCAGAACAATGAAGTTTATACCCAAAAATACCCGATTTTCTCACAAAATCCAAAGTTTTCTAAAGAATTGAATGCTGCAGAATTGTGGAAAAAAATCGTTCACAACGCATGGAAATCTGCCGAACCAGGAATTTTGTTCTGGGACACCATCATCAACGAATCATTACCAGATTGTTATGCCGATTTAGGTTACAAAACATTATCAACAAATCCATGTGGTGAAATTCCTTTGTGTGCTTACGATTCATGTCGTTTGTTGGCAATTAATTTGTTCTCGTATGTGGTAAATCCGTTTACTGCCGATGCTTATTTCGATTTTGAATTGTTCAAAAAACACGTAGCAATTGCACAGCGAATGATGGATGATATTATTGATTTAGAATTAGAAAAAATCGATGCTATCATTGAAAAAATCGACGAAGATCCAGAAGAAGCAGAAGTAAAACGCATTGAAAGAAATTTGTGGATTGAAATTCGCAAAAAAGCAGAAGAAGGTCGCAGAACAGGAGTTGGAATTACCGCAGAAGGCGATATGTTGGCTGCATTAGGTATTCGCTATGGTTCTAAAGAAGGAAACGAATTCTCTGTAAACCTACATAAAACATTGGCTTTAGCAGCATATCGTTCATCAGTAGAAATGGCGAAAGAGCGTGGTGCTTTTGCAATTTACGACGCAAAACGCGAATTAAACAACCCATTTGCGCTGCGTATTAAAGAAAACGACCCGGAATTGTATAACGATATGCAAGAATACGGACGTAGAAATATTGCCTTATTAACCATTGCGCCAACAGGTTCCACATCAATTTTGTCGCAAACCACATCGGGTATCGAGCCGGTTTTCTTGCCTGTTTATAAACGCCGTAGAAAAGTAAATCCAAACGATAAAGATGTTCGAGTTGATTTTGTAGATGAAGTAGGAGATTCTTGGGAAGAATATGTGGTTTTTCACCATAAATTTAAAATGTGGATGGAAGTAAACGGTATAGATACCGATAAAAATTACACACAAGAAGAAATCAACGTTTTAATTGAAAAATCACCTTATTACAAAGCCACTTCAAACGATGTAGATTATATTAGTAAAGTGGAAATGCAAGGTGCTATTCAAAAATGGGTAGATCACTCTATTTCTGTAACCATTAATGTGCCAAATGATGTAACCGAAGAATTGGTAGGTCAATTGTATATGAAAGCTTGGGAAGTAGGTTGTAAAGGGGTAACTGTATATCGCGACGGTTCTCGTTCAGGTGTATTGATTTCAAACGACAAAAAAGAAGAAAAGAAAACCGAAACGCTAGCAGAAAACGAAGTTTCGTTCCCAACAAAACGTCCACAAATTTTAGAAGCAGATGTAGTTCGTTTTCAAAACAACAAAGAAAAATGGATTGCATTTATTGGTAAAATAGACAACCATCCCTACGAAATTTTCACCGGTTTAGCCGATGATGAAGATGGAATCTTAATTCCGCGATGGGTAAACAATGGGTTTATTATTAAAAACCGCGATGAAAACGGAAACTCTCGATATGATTTTCAATATGTAAACCAACGTGGTTATAAAACAACAATTGAAGGATTATCGTATCGATTTGACCCTGTTTTCTGGAACTATGCAAAATTAATTTCGGGTACCTTACGCCACGGAATGAAAATTGAAAACGTAGTAGATTTAATCAACTCATTACAGTTAGATAACGAATCAATCAACACCTGGAAAAACGGAGTGGCACGCGCATTAAAACGCTTTGTGCCAGACGGAACCGAAGCCAACGGACAGAAATGCAGCAACTGTAATTCCACCAACTTAATGTATCAAGAAGGCTGTTTAACCTGTAAAGATTGCGGATCTTCTAAATGTGGGTAATCATTCAATAATAAAAAAGAAAGGAGCTTTATAGTTCCTTTTTTTGTATATTTAAAACAAAAATCATGAAAAAATGTTTACTACTTATTACCCTCTTTTTAGGCTTAAATATTTATGCACAAAAAGAATGTGATGCTTTCAAATTAGAAAATGCAACTTTAACAACCGAAAACCAATATATAAAGAAGATACTCGATATCAATAAGCCAATCGTAGAAGTTGAAAAAGACAATTTGCTTTTTCAAATTACAGATATTAAAGGAAACGCTAAAGATAAAAACATACAAATCACGTTTTTAGTAGCAACTAAAACCGAATATTTAAGCTTGTATTTAAAAGATTTTTCAATAATTGATTTAGAAGGAAATGAATACAAAGTAGATTTCATAAAATCAAGCAGTGCCAATACAGAATTGTCACAAAATGTACCATTGAAACTAACATTTTCGTTCAATGATATAAAAAACAAACCTCTTTTCTTAAAACTTCTAAAATTTAAAGCAGTTTCTAAAACTAAGAAATATGCAGTAAACGGCTTTAATTCAAATTTTGAATTTCGCGATTTAAAAGTTAGATGGAATTAACAGAAATTTCGCATAATATTTCATAAAATCAATGCCTTTTGCATTGGCTTTTTTCGTAAATTTGCAAACTGAAAATGTTCAATTTATGATGTTAGATCGTTTACAATATGTAAAACAACGTTATGATGAGGTTTCTGACTTGATTATTCAGCCAGATGTTATCGCCGATCAAAAACGTTATGTACAATTAAACAAAGAATACAAAGACTTAAAAGCCTTGGTTGAAAAACGCGAGGAATATATAAACGTAGTTGGAAATATCGACGAAGCCAAAGAAATCATTGCCGATGGCAGCGATGCAGAAATGGTTGAAATGGCAAAAATGCAGTTAGACGAAGCCCAAACACGCTTACCCGAACTAGAAGAAGAAATCAAGTTTATGCTGATTCCAAAAGATCCGGAAGACGCTAAAAACGTAATGGTTGAAATCCGTGCAGGAACAGGAGGTGATGAAGCATCTATCTTTGCCGGCGATTTATTCCGCATGTACACCAAATATTGCGAAAACAAAGGCTGGAGAACATCGGTTGTAGATTTAAACGAAGGAACATCTGGCGGTTTCAAAGAGGTTATTTTCGAAGTAACCGGCGAAGACGTTTACGGAACCTTAAAGTTCGAAGCAGGCGTTCACCGTGTGCAACGTGTGCCGCAAACCGAAACCCAAGGCCGTGTGCACACATCTGCAGCTACGGTTATGGTTCTACCCGAAGCCGAAGAATTCGATGTACAAATTGATATGAACGATGTGCGTATCGATTTCTTTTGTTCATCTGGTCCCGGAGGTCAGTCGGTAAATACCACAAAATCAGCTGTTCGTATGACCCACATTCCTACAGGTTTGGTGGCACAATGCCAAGACGAGAAATCGCAACACAAAAACAAAGACAAAGCCTTAACCGTTTTGCGCTCTCGTTTATACGAAATGGAATTAGCCAAAAAGCAAGAAGAAGATGCGAAAAAGCGTAATTCACAAGTATCATCAGGCGACCGTTCCGCTAAAATTCGCACCTACAACTATCCGCAAGGTCGTGTTACCGACCACCGTATCGGTTTAACCATCTACGATTTAGACGGTGTGATGAACGGAAACATTCAAAAAGTTATCGATGAACTACAACTTGTAGCAAACACCGAAAAGTTAAAAGAATCAGAAGTATTTTAATTTACTATATTTGTAAGCCTCTATCAAAGGGGCTTTTTTTCTATTATAAAGCATAAACATTAGGCATTTTTTTTCACATCGTCCCGCTTTCGTTCATAGCTTTGTTCCACAAAGGCTAATCCACTCAATCGGGGCTAAAACCAAACATTTTGCCTATTTTTAAAGTTTCAATAAAATGACAACAAAACAACTTTACGAGCAAATTCAGCAAAAAAAGTCATTCCTTTGTATTGGTTTAGATGTAGATTTAACCAAAATTCCACATCATTTATTAGCCACCGACGATCCCATTTTCGAATTCAACAAAGCCATCATCGATGCCACCCATGATTTGTGTGTATCCTATAAACCCAACACCGCTTTCTATGAAGCCTACGGATTAAAAGGTTGGCAATCGTTAGAAAAAACAATCAACTACATCAACGAAAACTATCCAGATATTTTCACCATAGCCGATGCAAAACGTGGCGATATTGGCAACACTTCCACCATGTATGCCAAAGCATTTCTAGAAGACTTAAACTTCGATTCAGTTACCGTTGCTCCCTACATGGGCAAAGATTCCGTAGAGCCTTTTTTGGCATTTGAAAACAAACATACCATTTTGCTGGCATTAACATCGAACGAAGGTGCATTTGATTTCCAAACCAAAGAAATAAACGAGAAACCATTGTATCAAACCATATTAGAAACATCCAAAAACTATAAAAACAGCGAAAATTTAATGTATGTTGTGGGCGCTACCAAAGCAGAATATTTTAAGGAAATCCGTAACATTGTTCCCGATTCATTTTTATTGGTTCCCGGAGTAGGTGCACAAGGCGGAAGTTTAGTAGATGTGTGCAAATTTGGAATGAACAAACAAGTTGGTTTGTTAATCAATTCATCGCGCGGAATCATTTATGCATCAAATCAACAAGATTTTGCCGAAGCAGCCCGAACCGAAGCATTGAAATTGCAAAAAGCCATGGAAATAATTTTAGAACAAAACTAAAATGATTACAATAACCGACGATTTAGGAACCATTCACCACTTTGAAGAAACTCCAAAACGAATCATTTCATTAGTGCCATCAATCACCGAAACCTTGTATGAATTGGGTTTAGAAGACCAAATTATTGGAATAACGAAGTTCTGTGTGCACCCATATCATTTAAAATCGGTAAAAATAAATGTGGGCGGAACAAAAAAAGTACATATCGAAAAAATAAAAGCACTAAATCCTGATGTAATCATTGCCAATAAAGAAGAAAATACATTGGAAATAGTAAATAGCTTAAAAGAAATTTGCCCTGTTTTTGTAACCGATATTGTAACAGTTGATGATACATTGAAAACAATTAACGATTTTGGACAACTTTTTAAACGAACTACCGATGCCAAAAAGTGGATAGAAAAAATACAGTTTGCCCATGATGATTTTGTGCATTTTATGGAGGAAAAAAACGGGCAAAAAGCGGCGTATTTAATTTGGCGCGAACCTTATATGGCGGCAGGAAGCGAAACATTTATAAACGAAATGCTGAAACTTAACAAATTTGAAAATATTTATGAACAATTTGAGGGGCGATACCCTGAAGTAGAAATAAGAAAAATGCGTATTCAAGGCGATCCAGAATTGGTTTTGCTTTCCTCAGAACCTTACCCTTTTAAAGAAGAGCATGCATTTGAAATTGGAAGAGCCACACATCACGCAAAAACCATATTCGTTGATGGTGAAATGTTTTCCTGGTATGGCACACGTTTGTTTAAAGCTTTTCAATATTTTAAAGCCTTACAAAACCGTATCGCATAATAAAAAATGTTTGGATACCAAATTATTAAGGTGTCTTTTTGTTTGATTTGTTATATTCACTTGAATTCAACTAATAAATGCAATAATGTAATTAATACCCCCCTAAAAAGTCCCAATCACCCCAACTCCGTTACCTGATAGAGAAAAATTCCAAGTGATGTTTTTCTTTTTAAATTTTTCCCAAGGGTTTTGGTATTTGGTTTGTTCAAAACGTTTAATAACCGTTTTAGTACAAAAATAAGCCAGAATTCCGCCGAAAGCTACATCGCTTAACCAATGAGCATTGGCATACATTCTGCTTGCCATAGTTATCGTTGCAGTTGTATAAAAAATTCCTTTTAACCATGTTTGATCCACTCTTTCGGCCAAAACTATCGCAGTTACAAAAGCAATTTGCGAATGTCCCGATGGAAACGAACTGAAACCCGGATCGTTTTTAAAAGGCCTAAAAGAATAGTTTCCTAAACCCTCTGTTGGCCTAGCTCTGCCCACAATTTTTTTCATTGCCGACTGCAATACACCCGATGTTGCATAAGCCGAAGTTAATATGGCAGCGGTTTCTTTTGTCCATTCATCATTAATAATCCAACCTGTTGCATAAAATCCACCGGCCACAATAACCGAAGCATAAGGCTTTCCGTTGTGGTATCCAAAATTGCCCAATTTGTTTGCAAAAGCACCTTGATCTCTGAACATAAATTCATTCATAGGTTTATCGGCCAAGCTTAAAAGCATTGTTCCTCCCAAAGCAACTCCCAAAGTGGCTAAATCGTTTTTCTGCCAGCGAATGGGTGATGACAACGTGTATAAAAAAGCATCTGAAATGCGGATAATATCTGGAGTTTTAGGAGCAATAGAATGTATGGAATCCGCAGAACTTGTTGCTATTTGCAGGGTATCGGTTAGCGGTGCTTCAAAATCAAATGTTTCAGTAGTCAATGAGTCGGTTTGTGAATAAGTGCATGTTCCACCCACAAAAAATACAATAAAAAATAATCTTTTTAGATACATGTTCATTTTTAAAAGATGCAAATATATAAAGGAAACTATTTGAAACGAATCGGTATAGCTTATAAATGTTAAATTAACGTGAATAGATGATTTTTAGTATGTTATTATAAATTGAATTTAAACACAATACGGCGCTATTAGCTAAATTCATCTTAAAAAGAAATCATAAAAGAAAAATAGCATTTTTTGTTAAGATAATTAATTGTATTTTTACACTTCAAATTTTGTAGAAAAAAAAATGGGTAAAATCATTGCTATAGCCAATCAAAAAGGTGGTGTTGGAAAAACCACTACTTCTGTTAATTTAGCAGCATCTTTGGGTGCGCTGGAAAAAAAAGTACTTCTTATTGATGCCGACCCGCAGGCAAATGCCACGTCTGGTTTAGGAATTGATGTAGAGTCGGTTGAAGCAGGAACTTATCAAATTTTAGAACACAGCGTTACGCCGCAAGAAGCTGCTTTGGAATGTTCGGCACCAAATGTTGATTTAATTCCGGCTCATATCGATTTAGTAGCTATAGAAATTGAATTAGTTGACAAAGAAAAACGCGAGTACATGCTGAAACAAGCATTGGCTTCCATTAAAGATCAATACGATTATATTATTATAGACTGTGCACCTTCGTTAGGGTTGCTCACTTTAAATGCATTAACAGCTGCCGATTCGGTGGTAATTCCTATTCAATGCGAATATTTTGCTTTAGAAGGATTGGGTAAATTGCTGAACACCATTAAAAGTGTTCAAAAAATTCACAACCCCAATTTAGATATCGAAGGTTTACTTTTAACGATGTATGATTCGCGTTTGCGTTTATCAAACCAAGTGGTGGACGAAGTGCAAAAACATTTCAACGATATGGTTTTTGAAACGGTAATTCAGCGCAACGTAAAATTAAGCGAAGCTCCTTCTTTTGGTGAAAGTATTATTAATTATGATGCTGCAAGCAAAGGCGCAAGCAACTATTTAAGCTTGGCACAAGAAATTATTCAAAAAAACAGCACTAACTAATTATGGCAAAAGCAGTTAAAAAACAAGCCTTGGGTCGTGGTTTATCGGCTCTTTTAAAAGATCCTGCCAACGATATTCAATCGGTTGAAGACACCAATGCAGACAAAGTTGTTGGCAATATTATTGAGTTGGAATTAGAGGCTATCACCGTAAACCCATTTCAACCAAGAACCAATTTTAACGAAGAAACATTACACGAACTATCTAAATCGATTAAAGAATTAGGTGTGATTCAACCCATCACCGTTCGCAAACTAGAATTCAACAAATACGAACTTATTTCAGGTGAACGCCGTTTGCGCGCTTCTAAATTGGCAGGCTTAAAAACCATTCCAGCTTATATCCGCATTGCAAATGACAACGATTCATTGGTAATGGCTTTGGTAGAAAATATTCAACGCCACGATCTAGATCCAATTGAAATTGCAATGTCGTACCAACGATTGATTGATGAAATTCAGTTAACACAAGAGCAAATGAGCGATCGTGTAGGAAAAAAACGCTCCACAATCACCAATTATTTGCGTTTGTTGCGATTAGATCCAATCATTCAAAGCGGTATTCGCGATGGATTTATTTCTATGGGGCATGGTCGTGCTATTATCAATATCGAAGATCACGAAGCCCAAACCGACATTTATCATAAAATCATTAAAGAAAATCTATCGGTTCGCGAAACCGAAGCATTGGTGAAAGCTTATCAAGAAGGGTTGTTGAACAATAACAGCGCACCTGCAAAGAAAAAAATCACTTACACGATTTCTGATTCCCAGCGAAAAATCTTTACCGATTTTTTCGGAGCAAAAGTCGATGTGAAAATTGCAGCAAGTGGTAAAGGTGCTATAAATGTTCCTTTTCATTCGGCAGAAGACTTGGATCGTATCATTAAATTGTTAAAAAAATAGTGTTTTCTAAGTTTTATATACTTGTTTTTGGATTAGTTGCCACCTGCGGCTTTGCACAAAACGATTCACTGCAAATGCTTCGCGCGCAACCCCAGCAAATACAATTAAATCAACAAGCAATGGATCCTTTGGCACCGTCTAAAGCAGCTTTTTATTCCGCAATTTTGCCTGGATTGGGACAATATTATAATAAAAGTTACTGGAAAATTCCGTTGGTTTATGGTGGTTTGGGAACCAGTATGTATTTTTACTTAGACAATCAAAAAAAATACAATCGGGCGCGCGATGAATACAAATTACGCTTGCGAGGCATCGATCAAACCAATAATCCAAAAGTAGGAACTTATACCGAAGAGCAATTGCTTGCTGTGCAAAGAAATGCACAACGAAACCGCGATTTATCGCTTTTTATTACAATTGGTCTCTATGTTTTAAATATTGTAGATGCTAATGTGGATGCGCATTTGCAACAATTCAACGTTGATGAAGATCTTACTTTTAAACCGGTTTTAGAATACAATCCATTAATTAATCAACACCTCTTTAACGTAAATGTAAGCTATCGATTCTAATAGTCATTATGCGTTAAAAAAAAAATCTATACTAAATGAAAATAGCATTGTTAGGCTACGGAAAAATGGGCAAAGAAATTGAAAAAATTGCCTTGGAACGTGGTCACGAAATAGTTTTAAGAAAGACCGAAGAAAACGATTACAGTGGTTTGGAACATGCCGATGTGGCAATTGATTTCAGTATTCCAACTGCTGCAACTGAAAATATCAGCACCTGTTTTGAGCATAACATTCCAGTAGTTTCTGGCACTACGGGTTGGTTGGAACAATACAATGATATGGTACAGTTGTGCAAAGAAAAAAATGGGGCATTTTTATATGGATCGAATTTCAGCGTTGGGGTGAATTTGTTTTTTGAACTGAATTCGTATTTGGCAAAATTAATGGCGAATATTAAAGAATACAAGGTATCGATGGAAGAAATTCATCATACTCAAAAACTAGATGCGCCAAGCGGAACAGCCATTTCATTGGCACAAGAAATCATTGCCGAAACAAATTATGAACAATGGACGATGGATTCTGCTAAAGAAAACCAGATTTATATAGATGCTAAACGAATAGAAGATGTTCCGGGAACACACAGCGTTTATTATAAATCAGCGGTTGATGAAATTGAAATAAAGCATACCGCATTTTCACGCCAAGGTTTTGCTTTGGGTGCCGTGGTAGCTGCCGAATGGATTTTGGGCAAAAAAGGCATCTTTACCATGAAAGACGTTTTGAATTTAGGATAATACACTAACCACATAGACACATAGATTATTAAAATTCTTAAACAAAAAGTATCTTATAAATACTACTATGTTTAATTTTTCTATAGACAAATCTATGTATCCTTAATTAATAAAGCTAATAGTAATAAAAAGCTATGTGGTAAAAAAACATTGGTTATTTTTGTTGCAGAGCAAAAGTAATTTTACAAAAAAAAGTATATTCGTTAAAAAATATTTAGGTTATGACATTTACACAATGGTTTTTATTTTTCCTTGCGGTTCAAGTGATTCACTTTTTAGGCACATGGAAATTATATGTAAAAGCAGGCAAAAAAGCGTGGGAAGCAGCTGTTCCTGTTTACAATGCAGTGGTTTTAATGCAAATAATCAATCGACCAAAATGGTGGGTTGTTCTTTTGTTCATTCCTATTGTAAACCTTATTATGTTTCCTGTTGTGTGGGTGGAAACCTTGCGCAGTTTTGGTAAAAATTCTACAGTAGATACTATTCTAGGCGTTGTAACTTTAGGTTTTTACGTGTATTATGTAAACTATTTTGAAAACGTTACCTATATACCAAATCGCAGCATAAAACCAAAAACCGAAGCTGGTGAAACAGTGAGTTCTATATTGTTTGCAGTGGTTGTTGCAACCATTATACATACTTTTTTTATTCAGCCGTTTACGATACCAACGTCATCATTAGAAAAAACGTTGCTTGTGGGCGATTTTTTGTTTGTGAGTAAAGTAAACTATGGTGCACGTGTTCCGCAAACAGCCATTGCTTTCCCAATGGTACACGATACCATTCCGGTTGCGAAAGTAAAATCGTACAGTAAATTTCCGCAAATACCGGCGTTGCGTTTCCCTGGTTTTGAAAAACCCGCCCACAATGATATTATGGTTTTTAACTGGCCTGTTGATACTGTTTATCAATTCTTTGATCGTTCAGGAAGAAGAGCCGATAAACCATTAGATAAAAAATCGAATTACGTTAAAAGAACCGTTGGCTTACCGGGCGACAACTTACAAATTAAAGACGGAATTGTATATATTAACGATAAAGTTTTAGATTTAGGCGATCGTGCGAAGATTCAGTACTCATATACCGTAGAAACAAATGGGGACAATACTGGATTATTCAATTTAATACAAAAACATCAGATAACCGATGGAGGTCAAAATCCACAAAACCCAAATATCTTTTTATTATCAATGACTGATGAGGCTTTTAATGATATGAAAACACTATCGTCAATTGTAAAAATAGAAAAAGATACTCGATATGGATCTGAATTAAATATTAATGATAAATTAGCTATCTTCCCACATTCAAAACCTTGGACTCGTGACAATCTAGGTCCGATTCATATTCCGGCAAAAGGCGAAGTGGTGCAGTTAAATACCGAAACATTGCCTTTTTATAAAGCCATTATTACCGATTACGAACACAATAAATTAGACGTAAAAAATGGTTCTATCTTTATAAACGATCAACCAGCAACGACCTACACCATTCAACAAGACTATTACTATATGATGGGAGACAACCGTCACAATTCAGAAGACAGTCGTTATTGGGGTTTTGTTCCGGCAGATCATATTGTAGGAAAACCCGTTTTCATCTGGATGAGTATGGATCCTAATGTGCCATTGGGTAAATTGTTCGATAAAATTCGTTGGGAGCGTTTGTTTACAACTGTTCACGGAACAGGCAAACCACATTCGTTCTTTATTTACTTCATAGTGCTTTTAGTAGGATGGATTGTGTATAGTTTCGTTAAAAAACGTAAATCAAAAAAATACAATTATTAATGGATATTTTAATACATCCAACTTATTTTGCATCGGTAAGTCATTATGTGGCAATGCTTCAAGCTGAAAATATTGTTTTCGAAGCAGATGATCATTTTCAAAAACAAACCAACCGCAACCGCATGTACATTTACAGCGCAAATGGTTTGCAGTTGCTAAACATACCCATTAAGCACAGCAAAGAACAATTGCATCAAAAATACCGCGATGTGAAAATTGAAAACGATTTTAACTGGCAAAAACAACACTTTAAGTCGTTAGAAGCCGGATACCGCACATCGCCTTATTTCGAGTTTTTTGAAGATGACATTCGACCGATATTCGAAAAGAAGCATTCTTTTTTAATGGATTTGAATTTAGAAATCCATGAAATTGTTGCAAATTGTTTAGGCATACAGCTTCCGTACACAAAAACCGAAGAATATTTTAAAGAAGTTTCGCAAACCGATTTCAGACATTTAGCAAACGGAAAGAAAGACGAAAACGTTTTTGATTCATACATACAGGTTTTTAATGAAAAACACGGTTTTTTAAACAATTTAAGCATTTTAGATTTGCTTTTTAACGAAGGCCGACACGCAGTAGACTATTTAAAAGAACAGACTTTAATGAAATAAAACTGGGCGATTTCAACTTGAAATCTCCTTTTTGTTTACATACAAAACACTTATATATTTGTTAAAAAGATTTTTTGTAAAAATTTACTTGCTATTTTCGTGGAAACACTTAAATACACAAAATGATAAAAATACTCATACTTTTTCTTTCCTGCTTGTCGATCACTTTTTCTCAGGCACAAACCAAAACCGAAAATGATTTGTATGTTGCGGGGTATCGAAATGAAGATTTTAATACAGCATATTTAGCATTTTCAAAAAAGAAAAACGATTCACTCTATTTTTTTTCAAACGATGAAAGTCAATACAATGTAATGCCATCACGTAGTTTTGAAAAAGACACCTTGGATTTAAAAATAAAATTGATTGCTACTGACAACAAAATATCTCTTTACTATATTTCTAATCAAGACAAACAAGATTATCATTATTTTAAAACGGAAAATGATGAATTTACAATTGATCAAGTGAGAGAAATTAAAGGCAAAAGATATACAACTGAATTAGATAAGGTGGCAATGATTCATAATCGGGATTTAAAAATACAGCGCGAAATTTATTTTTTAGATTCATCGAATGTAGAAATCACGTATACTTACACTTTAAATAATACGATACTTTTCACTGAAAAAGAAATTAAAAATATTGCTTTTCAACTGGTTGACAATAAAGTTTTCTTTAGTTTTTATGATGGTGAATTAAACCTTAACAATCGTTGGTATCAGTTAACAAATCTTCAAAAAGACAAATTTTCTTTTGTTCATTATGCCGAAACTAAAAAAATTGTTGATGTTTACACATTAAATTCTGCCAAAAACCAAGAGATTAATTCATCCAATTTTAAAATGTGTTGGGATCGTCGTCCGAACGAATATTACAATTTTGAACCTGACATTTCTTATACAAATGGCAATAATGCTTTATTAAAACGATTAATCGAAGATGCTCCAACAACAAAAGGCAACGGATTTATTACCATACATTTTGCTATAAATTGTGAAGGAAAAGTGGGAAGATTTGGTTTAGAACAAATGGACACAAATTATCAATCTGCTTCTTATAATCCAAAATTGATTAAACATTTAATACAACAAATAAGCAAAATTACTGAATGGGATCTTCCTGAAAAAATTCAGACAGATACGCATCGTTTTTTAATGTTTAAAGTTACTGATGGAAAAATAACTGAAGTATGGCCTTAAAGAGAATCTTTTTATATAATATTTTTATTTTTATCGGGATTTATCATTCTTCGTATTCTCAGGAATCCAATCCGTTTTCTCATTTATCAAAAGAAGAACGTATGAAGTTGGCTGATAAATATCACGACTTATCACAAACTGTTTATCAAACTTCGGAAATGCATCGAACATACAAAGACAGTGCCTTAATGGCGGTTCCTAATCATGTGGAATATATGCAGCGGGCATCATATTCTTATAAAAAAGCAGGTGAACACATAAAAGCTATGGAAATGCTTAATAAAGCTGTGAAGATTGATACAACAAACGGAAAAACAGCCGCATTGGAATACAAAGCGTGGAGCATGTTGTATTTTTACCGCGATTACGAAAGTACTATTAAAGATGTGGATAAAGTAATTGAAATTAGTAAATTACCCTACAAAGCGTGTCATGGCGAATCGTGTTTACTTTTAAAAGCGCAAGCATACTATCAGTTGGGTAAATATAAAAAAGCAATTGATACCTTTAATTATTTGTTTGCCCTGCTTAAAGAACAAGGTGCTGATCCAAAAGACGATTTTTTAAGTAATTTTTATTTGGCACGGTGCTATTTTAAATTGAATGATTTTGATAAATCGCTTTACTATTTAGAAGAACAATTGGCGATGCCCTATAGTGTGAAAGCTGAATTGAATTTTTATGCCGGACAGATTTATGTGTTAAAAAACAACACCGAAAAAGCAAAACAACATTTTTTAAAAGCAAAAGAACTATATCTGCAAAATGATAAATTGAACGAACCTTATATTGAACGCTTCGACGAAATATTTTTACACGATATTGAATTGGAAATTAGTGAATTATAAAAATTTGTTTTATTCATTTATAAAACTATCTTTGCTGAAAATTTAATAATATTTACTTATGAAAAAATTAGTATTTTTTTCTGCATTATTATCATTAGTTAGCTGTAAAGACGACGATAATACTACAACTCCTGTTACGCCTGAAGCTAAATTAGAAGGAAAATGGAATTTAGTTAAGTCTGAAACTTACGAAGATGGTACATTAACCGATACTGAAGATTTAAAATCAGAACCTTGTGATTATGATTATTACGATTTAAAAGTTGGTGGCACTAAAGATGAGGTGTACCACAACCCAACTGAAGATTGTTCAACAGAAAATTGGCCAGGAACGTGGTCTTATAATGAGTCTAACAAATATGTAACTTTGATTGATTCAGATGACGATTATACAATAGTTTTCCAAGTAATTTCGTTAACAACTACCGATTTAAAAGTAAAAATGATTTCAGATGACGGAGACACACCGCCACAAGGAACAGAAATTTACGCTTATTTAAAACGATAATCTAAATAAAAATCCGTCTTAAAATTTATTAAGACGGATTTTTAATTTTTTAGTTAACCGTTGTTGGATTTAACGGAATTGCTAAATCTTGCTTTATAAATTCGCCGCCAATCATTGGTATAAATAAGCGGTTGTATTTATGACCTTCTGTTTTTGAATGCAATACTCCGCGAGTGGTGTGCATGGTAAACATTGCCAATTCTTGCAATAATCCTTTAGGTAAAATTAATTGTTCGCCTTTAACAAAAAACTGCCATCCGGTTGGTTCAAATTCAAATTCGCAAGAAACAGCCACATCCATCACTTCTACTTTATCTAATAAAAATTTGAACTTAGCAATGGTTTTCACAAAGTGTTTTTCATTATTAACGCCAAATTGAAAATCAAAATTCAAATCTAAAGTTCCGTTTTCTGTTTCTGTTTCATTTACTTTAAACTCTTCTGTTGTAATATTAATTAATCTGAAATTAATATTTACTGGTTGTTCATTCATATTATTTATTTACTATTAATTATTCAATGTTTTTAATTGTTCCAAATAAGAGCGATCGTTTGACAAACGGGGAATTTTATTTTGTCCGCCCAACTTGTCTTGTTTGCTTAACCACAAATGAAAAAGGTTTGGCTTTGCCACGTTTAACTTTAACTCATTAAGTGTCATGCTGTTGTAACGCTTGGCTTCGTAATCAGAATTAATGTTTTGTATGTTTTCATCTAATCGTTTTGCAAATGCTTTTAAATCAGATGGATCCTTTTTAAACTCAATCATCCATTCATGCGCTCCTTTTTCTTTTCCTTCCATAAAAACCGGTGCAACCGTGTACTCTACAATATCAACCTGAAATTCGTTTGCGGTTATTGCAAGCGCTTTGTCGGTGTTTTCAATCATTAATTCTTCGCCAAAAACATTAATGTAATGCTTGGTGCGCCCCGTGATTTTTATTCGATACGGATTTAATGAAGTAAACCGAACAGTATCTCCTATCAAATAGCGCCATAAACCCGAATTGGTTGTAATAACCACCGCATAGCTTTTATTCATTTGAACATCGGCTAAAGATACAGTTTTTTGGTGAGATGTTGCAAATGTATCCATTGGAATAAATTCATAGAAAATACCATAATCTAACATGAGCAGCATATCATTTGCATTATTGCGGTCTTGAATGGCAAAAAATCCTTCGGAAGCATTATAGTTTTCATAAAAACGAAAATTTTCTTTAGGAAAAAGTTTTTGGTACTGTTCGCGATAGGGTTCAAAACTGATTCCCCCGTGAAAATACACTTCGGCATTGGGCCAAATTTCAAGCAAACTAGATTTGTTAACGTCTTGCATCACATTGTTCAGTAAAACCAATAGCCACGAAGGTACGCCTAATAAACTGGTAACATTCTCGTTTTTGGTTTCTTTTACAATGGCTTTCATTTTTTCGTTCCATTCGCTCATTAATGAAACTTTGCTGTTTGGTGTTGAACTCAATTCTGCCCAAAAAGGTAAATTATCAATTAAAATAGCCGAAAGATCACCAAAAATTGTGTTATTGTCCGCATAAAGCTGTTTACTTCCGCCCAAACGAAGACTTTTCCCTGTAAAAAGTTGCGAATCTTCGTTATTGTTTAAATACAAACACAGCATATCTTTCCCCGCTTTGTAATGGCAATTTTCTAAAGCGTCGGTACTAACAGGTATAAATTTACTTTTAGCATTGGTGGTACCGCTCGATTTTGCGAAATACTTAATTGGTTCGGGCCAATAAATATTACTTTCACCTTTTCTACTGCGTTCTATAAGCGGTTCCACTTCTTCATAGGTTGAAACCGGAACACGCTCAGCAAATTGGCTGTAGCTGAAAATCGAAGAAAAATCGTACTTCTTCCCTATTTCGGTAAATTTTGCCCGTTGAATTAGTTGCAACAGCAATTCGTTTTGCACATCGTGGGGATACTTAATAAATAGTTCTATTTGATGTATCCGTTTTTTTAAAATCCACGAAACAATAGAGTTGATAATTGATAATGCCATGATTTTTTAATTGCGCAAACTGCAAAGTGTTCTATTTACTTTGTACTTTTACAATTCATTCAAAAATATAAAAAATCTTATGCAATACGAAGGAGTTTTGAATAAAATGCATACCGAATTAGCAAATCCTATACAATATTACTTGGTTTTTGATCAGGCTTTTATTCATATCAATCAAATTATTTATAAAGACATTGAAATTCAACATGTTGGCTACCAATGTTTGAATTGCAAAAAAGAGAAGAAAATTTTTAGACAAGGTTTTTGTTATGATTGTTTTATGAAAAGTGCTGCAGCAGGAGATTGGATTATGCGGCCAGAACTAAGCACAGCCCATTTAGACATTGAAGATCGCGACTTAGAATATGAAAAAAAGGTTCAATTGCAACCACATATTGTATATTTGGCTGTGGCAAGTGATGTAAAAATTGGTGTGACTCGAAAAACGCAAGTGCCCACCAGATGGATTGACCAAGGCGCATCGGCTGCGATTCCTGTGGTTGAAGTTCCCAACAGGTATTTAGCCGGAATTACCGAAGTAGCCCTAAAAAAACATTATACCGATAAAACCAACTGGCGAAAAATGGTGCTTAACCAAATTGTTTCTGTGGATTTAGATCAAGAAGTAAAGAAAATAGAAGCCCTTTTGCCTGAAGAAGTACATGCTTATTTCCGAAACACTGCGCACACTGTCTATGAATTAGCGTATCCGGTGGAGCAATACCTGACATCGTGCACTAGTTTAAATATAGACAAAACACCAAATTTTAAGGGCAAACTTATTGGAGTAAAAGGGCAGTATTTAATGTTTGAAGACGGTACGGTTTTCAACCTTCGCAGTTATGAGGGGTATAAGGTTATCCTTAATATCGAATAGCTGCAACATATTGCTGCATTCAACAATTCTTTTGTGTAAATTTTAGTAGTCCTTTTCACTATTAATTGATACCATACGTTTATATACTATTTTTATTATAAGTATATTTGTAAAAATTTCAATTTAAAAATGGCCGATCAAATCAATCCATATAAAGATTCTAATCTTGGTAAAAAACAGCAAGTTGAGCAAATGTTTGATACAATTTCTGGAAATTACGATAGTTTAAACCGAATGATTTCCATGGGAACTGATCAAGGTTGGAGAAGAAATGTACTGAAAATGGTTTCTGAAACCAATCCCGAATCAATCCTAGATATCGCCACCGGAACAGGTGATTTGGCAATTTTACTTTCAAAATCGAATGCAAAACGCATTGTTGGCTTAGACCTTTCTGCAGGAATGCTAGAAATTGGAAAAGAAAAAGTAAAAGCTTTGGCCTTACATCACAAAATTGAAATGATACAAGGCGATTCTGAAAATTTACCATTTGAGGACAATACTTTTGATGCAATTACCGTTGCTTTTGGAGTACGCAATTTTGAAAATTTGGAAAAAGGCTTGTCTGAAATTGCTCGCGTTTTAAAACCTAACGGAATTTTTGTTATCTTAGAAACCTCGGTTCCTACAAAATTTCCGTTTAAACAAGGGTACAATTTTTATATGAAAACCTTTATGCCGCTAATGGGTAAAATGTTTTCTAAAGACAAAAAAGCCTACGAATATTTATCAGAATCGGCAAAAAACTTTCCTTATGGCGAAGAATTAAATGCCATTTTACGGAAAGTTGGTTTTAAAAATGTAAAGCACACTCCACAAACAATGGGTGTTGCAACTATTTATTCAGCATCAAAATAAAATATGAAAAATTTATTTATTGCCATTTGTTTATTTGCTTCGGTTCAGTTATCTGCACAAGGCATGTTTGGGAAAAATCCCTACAAAAACCAGCAAACATGGGATCAACAAAGGGTTCATTACGGATATTATTTAGGATTTAGCTCGTACAATTTTAAGTTTGATTATTCTAAAAGTTTTCTCGATAAAAATGGAAGCAACGAAATTTTAGTTGAACCAACAACTGGTTTTAATGTAGGTTTGGTGGGAAACTTACGTTTAATGGAATATCTAGATTTGCGATTTGAACCAGGATTGTATTACACCCGCAGAAAATTGATTTTTCCGCACATTACCAACCCTGATCAAAATACGCGCGATGTAGCTTCAACTTATATACATTTTCCTATATTGCTGAAGTTTTCTGCATTGAGAGCCGGAAATATTCGTCCGTATATCTTAACAGGTATTTCGCAATCATTAAACTTAAGCAGCAATGAAACCTCTAAAGACGATAACTATCAAGGACGTTTTAGAATGAAAAAATGGACTGCAAACTACGAACTAGGTTTAGGAGTTGATTTATACTTTGAACATTTTAAATTTACACCTTCCATCCGTGGCGTATTTGGTTTACAAGACGAACTTATTCGCGACAAAAATCCAAACAGCCCCTGGACAGGTGATATAGAATCTATGAAAACACGTGGGTTGTTTATTAACTTTACGTTTCACTAAAAGATTAATAATCTATCTGTTTATTATTCTATTTGGTTGGAATTCTAAATTCTAAATTTTACATTTTTTCACTTAAATTGAAAGTGTTGTGTTATCCAAAGATATGAATCCCCAAATAAAATTATACAAACCTTTTTTATAATTATGTAAGTCGGTTTTTGGGTATTGGTCGTAATTTTACAAAAAAAAGTAAAATGATGAAAACCCGATATAAAATCAACGAAATGACGTGTAGCGGCTGCCAAGCCAAAGTTACCGAAGCGTTACAAACCGTTGCCGATTGCGTAGAAGTAAGTCTGCATCCTGCGGAAGCTGTTATAGAATCGAACAAACGAATTGCTTTAGAAGATTTACAGCACGCACTTTCAAACAAAGGTCCATATACCATTCAGGAAATTACTGTGAATAATGACGGATCTGAAGAACTTTCAGAAATTGCCCATCATGCGGTTCACAACCACAACAATCATAACGAACCACCAAAACAGTTAGAACATTTAGCTGGCAAATATTATTGTCCCATGTTATGCGAAGGCGATAAAGTTTATGATAGTAATGTAGGTTGCCCCGTTTGCGGAATGGATTTGGTTCAAATTGGCGGTTCAACCAATAATAATGATGAACTGATCCATCTAAAAAAGCTGTTGATACAATCGGCAGCTATAACAATTCCTGTGTTTTTTATTGCCATGTTTGGCATGAGCCACGATAGTTTTATCTATAAAATAATCCCCTTCAACGTTGCACTTTGGTCACAATTTATTGGTACAACCGCTGTGTTGTTTTTGGGAAGAAAATATTTGAAACGTGCGTATATTTCCTTTAAAATGTGGAATTTAAACATGTTTAGTTTAATTGGTTTAGGAGCAATTGCGGCTTATTTATTCTCGGTTTACGTACTTTTTAATCCGCATGCATTTCATACAAACGATCATTTGCCAATTTATTTTGAAAGTGTCGCCGTGATTTTTACTTTGATGATTTTAGGACAATGGTTAGAAGCCCGAGCGCATCAAAAAACAAAATCGTCTTTAGAACATTTATTGAATTTGGTTCCGCAGAAAGCAACCATTTTAATCAACGGAAATTCAACAGAAATTGATATTGACAAAGTTCAGATTAGCGATGAATTATTGGTTAAACCAGGCGAAAAAATCCCTGTTGATGGTATTATATTATCCGGAAAAACATCTGTAAACGAAGCATTGCTAACGGGCGAACCTTTGCCTATAAATAAAAAAGAAAATGATGAGGTTTTGGCAGGAAGCGTTAATACCGATCAATCTTTTACAATGAAAGCAACCCGAATTGGCCAAACAACAACCATTGCGCAGATTGTTGAAATGGTGAACAAAGCCAGTCTTTCGCGTGCACCGATTCAACGTTTAGCCGATAAAATTTCGGGTTATTTTGTACCAATCGTCGTTTTAATTGCACTGTTAACTTTTATCTATTGGGGATTTGTTTCAACCGAAGCATCACTTTTATTCGGTCTGCAAAATGCTATTGCTGTATTAATCATTGCGTGTCCGTGTGCATTGGGATTGGCTACGCCCGTTTCCATTTCGGTTGGAATTGGCAAAGGAGCCGAATACGGAATCTTGATAAAAAAAGCAGAAGCTTTGGAATTGCTACAGAAAACAAATGTAATTATTACCGATAAAACCGGAACGCTTACCGAAGGAAAACCGTCGTTGGAACAAATTATTCCTTTGAAAGATTTTTCAGAAGATGAATTGATTAAGATTACTGCCGATTTAAATGCAAGCAGCGAACACCCAATTGCCAAAGCATTTACCGATAAAGCAAAAGAACGAAAGATCGATTTTAAACCGACAAAAATGGTAGCGAATATTCAAGGTAAAGGTATACAGGGAATGATAAACGGCAAAAAAATCTTATTAGGAAACGAAGCATTGCTGAATCAAAATCAGTTGGAAGTAGCAACAGAAATAAAATCGAAAGTAACTGAAATTCAAAATCAAGGAAAAACGATTTCGTACATCGCTATAAATAATGAAGTGGTTGGTTTGGCAGTCATTCACGATGCGTTAAAACCCGAAGTGAAAGAAACCATAGCCTATCTTCATTCTAAAAACATAAAAATCATTATGCTAACGGGCGATCATCAGCTAACAGCAAACGCTATTGCACATCAAGTGGGAATTGATGAAGTTTTTGCACAACAGCTTCCTCAAGATAAATTAGCAATGATAGAATCGATCCAAAAAGAAGGAAAAATCATCACCATGATTGGCGACGGAATTAACGATTCCCCCGCTCTTGCAAAAGCCGATGTGGGAATTGCAATGGGCAACGGATCAGATTTGGCACAAGATTTTGCTAAAATCACGCTGTTAAACAATTCCTTTTCAAATTTAAAAAAAGCATATAACCTTAGTACACACGTTATGAAAAACATTCAGCAAAACCTGTTTTTTGCCTTTGTTTACAATGTTATTGGTATTGCAGTTGCTGCCGGAGTTTTGTATCACGCAACAGGAATGCTGCTTTCTCCCATGATTGCTGCCTTGGCAATGTGTTTAAGTTCGGTTTCGGTAATTACAAATGCGTTGCGTTTGCGAAATGTGAAATTATAAAATCAATAAAATTGTTAATCGTTTAAAATTGATGTAATTTCGCTCAATAAAAAATAATATCAGTCAAAAAATATGAAACAAGTACCTTTAAACGACGTTCACTTAGCTTTAGGAGCAAAAATGGTTCCTTTCGCAGGATTTAATATGCCGGTTCAATACGAAGGCGTTAATATTGAGCATGAAACGGTAAGAAACAATGTGGGTGTTTTTGATGTATCGCACATGGGATTATTTAAAATTTCGGGAGATAAAGCTTTAGATTTGGTTCAAAGAGTAACAAGTAACGACGCTGCTGTTTTGATTCCTGGAAAAGCGCAATACAGCTATCTACCAAATGATAAAGGGGGAATTGTTGACGATATTATCACTTATAAAGTGAGCGATACGGAATATTTAATGGTTGTAAATGCATCCAATATTAATAAAGATTTTGAATGGATTTCTTCTCAAAACACAATGAATGCTGCATTTGAAAATTTATCAGACCAATATTCTTTATTGGCAATTCAAGGTCCCAAAGCAAACGAAGCAATGCAAAGTTTAACAAATGTTGATTTAGCGAACTTGAAGTTTTATACGTTTGAAGTTGGAACTTTTGCAGGAAAAGAAAATGTGATTGTTTCGGCAACAGGTTACACAGGATCGGGCGGCATTGAAATTTATGCTAAAAACGAGGATATTGTGCATATTTGGAATGAAGTATTGAAAGCAGGCGAACAATTCGGAATTAAACCAATTGGTTTAGCAGCACGCGATACCTTGCGTTTAGAAATGGGATATTGTTTGTACGGAAACGAAATTAATGATACTACTTCGCCAATTGCAGCTGGTTTAGGTTGGGTTACCAAATTCACCAAAGATTTTGTAAACAGTGAAAACATTAAAGCCGATAAAGAAAACGGTGTAGCTACAAAACTAATCGGTTTTGAATTGATCGATCGCGGAATTCCACGTCACGATTACGAAATTGTTGATGCAGAAGGAAACGTTATTGGTCATGTTACATCGGGAACACAATCTCCATCTTTAAACAAAGGGATTGGTATGGGGTATGTAAACAAAGAATTTGCAAAAGAAGGATCAGAAATTTTTATCCGCATTCGTAAAAACGATGTAAAAGCACAAGTTGTTAAAACGCCTTTTTATAAGAAATAATCATATTTAAATACAGATATAAAAAACTCCAACTAGTTAAAGTTGGAGTTTTTTTATTACAACATTAAATCGTAAATGAACCGTTTGTTCTTATTTGGGGTTCGTTATTTGTTGGTTCTTGCTCTGGTTGTTTTGGCAAATCACCTTTCATTAAGAACGAAATGACATCTTTATTGATACTTTGCATGGTATCTTTAAATAAATTGAACGCTTCGAACTTATAAACCAATAAAGGATCTTTTTGCTCATGAACAGCTAATTGAACCGATTGTTTTAATTCATCCATTTTGCGCAGGTGTTTTTTCCACGCTTCGTCCACAATAGAAAGTACAATGTTTTTCTCAAAATCGTTGATAAGGGTTTTACCTTCGCTTTCGTACGCTTTGTTTAAATCGGTAACTACGTTTATGGTTTTTAGACCATCTGTAAAAGGTACAACCATGCGCTCGTAACCACCGTTTTCATGTACGCCTTTGATTACTTTAAAAGCTTCAATAGCGCTTTCTTCGCATTTTGCAAGATATCTTTTATAAACAACTTCGTATAATTTATCGGTTAGCTCTGCATCGCTTAACTTGTTGAACTCATCAACTGTAAACGGAGATTCCATTCCGAAAATCTTAATTAAATCGTATTCGAAATTTTTGAAATCGCTACCTACTTTGTTTCCTTCTACCAGATAATCGCACAAATCGAACATCATGTTAGCAATATCAACTTTTAAACGATCACCGTGAAGTGCGTGGCGGCGTCGTTTATAAACCACTTCGCGCTGTGCATTCATCACATCGTCATATTCTAACAAACGCTTACGAACACCAAAGTTGTTTTCTTCTACTCGTTTTTGCGCACGTTCGATAGATTTGGTCATCCAAGAGTGCTGAATTACTTCGCCTTCTTTTAAGCCCATTCCGTCCATAATTTTTGCAACACGTTCTGATCCAAATAAACGCATTAAATTATCTTCTAATGAAACATAGAATTGAGAAGATCCCACATCACCTTGACGACCTGCACGACCACGTAACTGGCGGTCCACACGTCGAGAATCGTGACGTTCTGTACCAATGATTGCTAAACCACCAGCGTCTTTAACTTCTTGAGCTAGTTTAATGTCGGTACCACGACCTGCCATGTTGGTTGCAATGGTTACAACTCCAGGATTTCCTGCTTCTTCTACAATTTGTGCTTCTTGTTTGTGTAATTTTGCGTTCAACACGTTGTGTTTGATACCGCGCATTTTTAACATTCGGCTTAACAATTCAGAGTTTTCTACCGATGTGGTTCCGATTAATACCGGACGACCTGCTTGTGATAACTCTACAACATCATCGATCACCGCATTGAATTTTTCACGGATAGAGCGGTAGATTTTATCTTCGCGGTCTTCACGTGCCATAGGGCGGTTGGTAGGTATCTCTACTACGTCTAATTTATAAATTTCCCAAAACTCTCCCGCTTCTGTAATCGCTGTACCAGTCATACCAGCCAATTTGCTGTACATACGGAAATAGTTTTGCAAGGTTACGGTTGCAAATGTTTGGGTAGCCGCTTCGATTTTTACGTTTTCTTTAGCTTCGATCGCTTGGTGTAATCCGTCTGAATAACGACGACCATCCATGATACGACCTGTTTGTTCATCAACAATCATAACTTTGTTATCAACCACCACGTATTCCGAATCTTTTTCGAACAAGGCGTATGCTTTTAACAATTGAGTTAATGTGTGGATACGTTCTGATTTTACTCCGAAATCTTGGAATAAAATTTCTTTTTTCTCTGACATTTCTTCAGCAGAAATGTTTAATTTTTCAATCTTGGCAATTTCGGTTCCGATATCTGGTAAAATGAAAAAGTTTTCATCCATACCTTGCGAAAGTGCTTTGATACCGTTGTCTGTCAATTCAACTTGATTATTTTTTTCGTTGATTACAAACAATAAACCTTCGTCAACCTTTTTCATTTCACGGCTGTTGTCTTGCATGAAATGGTTTTCGGTTTTTTGAAGGATTTGTTTCACACCTTCTTCAGACAAAAATTTAATTAAAGCTTTGTTTTTTGGCAATGCACGATAAGCGCGCAATAAATTGAAACCACCTTGTTTGGTGTCGCCTGCTTTGATTAAACGTTTTGCTTCGGTTAAAAATCCGTTTGATAATTGGCGTTGTTGTGCTACCAATGCATCAACTTTTGGTTTCAATTCTAAAAATTCATGACGATCGCCCATTGGGACAGGTCCTGAAATAATCAAAGGTGTACGTGCATCATCAACCAAAACAGAATCAACCTCATCCACAATTGCGAAGTTGTGTTTGCGTTGCACCAATTCTTCTGGTGTATGTGCCATATTATCACGCAAATAATCAAAACCAAATTCATTGTTTGTTCCGTAAGTAACATCGGCTTGATAAGCTTTTCTGCGACCTTCAGAGTTGGGTTGATGGTTATCGATACAATCAACCTTTAATCCATGAAATTCAAACAAAGGAGCATTCCATTGGCAGTCACGTTTTGCTAAATAATCGTTCACTGTTACTACGTGTACACCATTTCCTGTTAATGCATTCAGGTATATAGGTGAGGTTGATACCAATGTTTTACCTTCACCTGTTTGCATTTCTGCTATTTTTCCTTGATGAATCACGCTACCACCAATCATTTGCACATCGTAATGTATCATGTTCCAGCTTAGCATTTTGCCTGCTACTTCCCATGTATTAGACCATATTGCTTTATCGCCTTCAATGCGAACATGACCTTTTGTTTCTGCAAACAATTTGTCTTGTTCGGTAGCTGTAACAATCAGTTCGCTGTTGTTTGTAAAACGGCGTGCTGTTTCTTTTACCACAGCAAAAGCTTCTGGTAAAATATCGAACAAAGCTTTTTCCGATAGGGTATAAGCTTCTTTTTCTAAAGTGTCGATTGAAGCGTAGATTGTTTCGCGTTTGTCGATATCAGAGGTTTTTTCTAATTCATCGCGGTATGATGCAATTTTAGCATCTTGATCAGCTCGCGATTGTTTGATTTTTTCTTTAAAAGAAATGGTTTTCGCTCTTAATTCGTCGTTTGTTAAACTTTCAAACGAATTATAGTATTGATTGATCTTATCAACAATTGGGCGGATCGCTTTTACGTCTTTCTGCGACTTATCGCCAACAAATGCTTTTAAGATACTATTTATGATACTCATAAATAAGTTGTTTTAATATTAATATTCCGTGCTATTTAGTAACAAAAAAAGTCTCCTAATTACCGAGACCTTTTTTTGCTATATATTTCTAATATTCATCCTCGTTCCAAAGATAATCTTCATCCGAAGGATAGTCTGGCCAAATTTCTTCCATAGACTCATAGATTTCACCTTCGTCTTCGATTGACTGCAAGTTTTCTACAACTTCTAAAGGCGCACCAGTTCTGATAGCATAATCTATAAGCTCATCTTTCGTAGCTGGCCATGGGGCATCACTTAAATACGATGCTAATTCTAATGTCCAATACATCTTTGTATATTTTTAGTAATTCTGTGCAAAAATAAATTTTATAATGAAAAAAGCAATTCTTTTTTCATTAAATATTTCTAAATAAAAGAACGTTGTGTTTTTTAATCGCCTAATTTTTTTCGGGGATCCATTTCACCTCTTCGGCTTTTAGGTCAAAGGTCAACTTCCGTGCCAATACAAATAAATAGTCAGAAAGTCGGTTTAAATATTTTAAAACCATTGCATCTGTCGGTTCCATGTCATTCAAATGGGTTGATAAACGCTCTGCTCTTCTACAAACGCAACGCGCAATATGACAATATGACACGGTTGTATGACCGCCGGGTAATACAAAGTGCGTCATTTGTGGCAATTCGGTTTCCATTTCGTCTATTGCTTGTTCTAAAAAAGCCACATCTTCTTCTGAAATTTTTGGAATATTCAGTCGTTCTTTTCCGTTTTTTAAAATTGCTTTTTCAGGATCGGTTGCCAAAATAGCACCAACCGTAAACAAGCGGTCTTGAATGCGAATAAGTTGTTCTTTATAAATTGTTTGCATTTCTTGGTCGCGAATAAGCCCAATATACGAGTTTAATTCATCAACCGTTCCGTAACTTTCTATGCGTATGTGGTATTTGGGTACGCGTGTTCCTCCAAATAGAGCGGTGGTTCCTTTGTCGCCAGTTTTTGTATAAACTTTCATAAAAAATTCTTTTGCGTAAAGATACACTAAAAAAATAAGTTGTGCGTTTAACTTTAATTGAGTAAATTGTAATTTATTTAATTAGAAATCTATTTTGTTGAAGTATTTGCTGGTTTAAAAAAGCGCAAAACAACTTCAGCAAACATAAAAATTGCATGAAAAGTATGAAATTTAGTGCTACAAAAACAGCTCCTAAACTTTTGAGTTTTGGTTTGTTATTGTTACGCCTTTGTTTAGGAGGATTAATGATTAGTAATCACGGTTGGATTAAGATTGTTCACTTTGAAACGCTAAAAACCCAATTTCTAAGTATTTTAGGTTTGGGATCGCATGTATCATTAATTTTGGCAATTATTGCTGAAATTTTATGTTCGATATTATTAATTTTTGGATTATACACCAGATGGGCATTGATTCCGCTTATAATAACTATGTTGGTAGCCACAACTGTGCACGGTTGGCAAATATTTGGTGAAGCAGAAATGAGCTTTTTATATTTAATAGGTTTTGTGTTTTTAATGATTGCTGGTCCCGGAGATAACAGTATTGATGCTAGAATGGAGAAGCGAACCTATTTTTAATACCTAATAAAAAAATTTTGTTTCGGTTGTTCGGTTCGTTTTGAAACCAAGCAACCGTAATAAAAATCGATAACCAGAGTAATCTCGGGGTTTTGTCGTAATGCATCAAAGAAAGATTTTGGATATTTTTTGTACGAAGCAATCAACAAAAGTTGTGAATTGTCCATGTTTCCTATTGTTTGAAGTATGCGTGCGTGATTTTTAGTTTCATAGCGATCTAAAATTAAATCTGCTTCGGTTAATTCAACAATTTTAATAGTATCTACTTTGCAAGCCACTACTGACAAACCTTCATCAAAAAAACAAATTTTTGTTGGTTTAAAGTATTGTATTGATTGCAATAGCCATTGATTGGTTTTATGGGATATGTTGGCATCTTTTTTCACCTCATACAAACCTTTAGTAATGTAATTGTAAACAAAAGGCGAATGAACACCATGCTGATTGGTAGATTTTAATAAAAATTGCAAATACGAAAACACTGAATTATAGAGTTGTTTTATTGTTGAATCGTTGATTTGTCGAACGTCCGATAATTATGACTTAATTTTAATTGTTTAATCGTTTATTCGCTAATTGTTTAATTGTTGATGTAAAGATAATGGTTTAAAACAAAAAAACACTTCTGAAAAAATCAGAAATGTTTTTTTTACTTTGCGAATTTAAAAAAGAACTTAATCTTTAATAAACTTCACCGAACCGCCTTCTTCGGTTTTGATGAAATAAACGCCATTGGCAAAACTACTTATATTAATGGTATTGTTACCTGTTTTTAAGGTTCGTTCCACAAGGGATTTACCAGCTATATCAACAATTGTGATTTTTATATTTTCTTGTATGTTACTATTAATATTCAGAATACTGTTAGCTGGATTTGGATAAACAGCAAAGTTTTGTATATTTATTTTATCAATACCTACTGATGTATTATCCAACGCGAAACTAAAATTAAACCCTGTACTTATCTTTGCCCAGTTGGTAGCTGTGCCTATCTGCACAGGAGAGAATTGGTAAGTCCCGTCGGCTATTCCCCAAGCCCAAAGTGTTCCGTCTGATTTAATAGCAACAGAATGTATCCCCCCTGCACTCACCTGCGACCAGTTGGTAGCTGTACCTACCTGTACGGGGCTGATTTGTTGTGTGGAATTTCCTGTACCTAATTGTGCGGCACTATTACGTCCCCAAGCCCAAAGTGTTCCGTCTGATTTAATAG
The DNA here is from genome assembly GCF_028473145.1 of Flavobacterium sp. CBA20B-1. Lineage (NCBI taxonomy): Bacteria > Pseudomonadati > Bacteroidota > Flavobacteriia > Flavobacteriales > Flavobacteriaceae > Flavobacterium > Flavobacterium sp. CBA20B-1. The sequence continues at coordinate 906,843 of NZ_CP092370.1, read as the reverse complement.
CAAGGGAATGGTTCGCTCCTGCACTTATCGATACCCAAGTAGCTGTACCTATCTGTACGGGACTGGTTCGGTCAGTTGTATTTCCAGTACCCAATTGTCCGTCACTATTATTTCCCCAAGCCCAAAGCGTACCGTTTGATTTAATAGCAAGGGAATAGTTCGCTCCTGCACTTATCTGCGACCAGTTGGTAGCTGTGCCTATCTGCACGGGAGAGAGTTGATTAGTAGTATTTCCCGTACCTAATTGTCCGTTACTATTATTTCCCCAAGCCCAAAGCGTACCGTTTGATTTAAGAGCAAGAGAATGATCACTTCCTACCGCACTTATCTGCGACCAGTTGCTAGCTATACCTATCTGCACGGGGGTGTATTGGACAGTGGTATTTCCTATACCTAATTGTCCAGAACTGTTCCAACCCCAAGCCCAAAGCGTACCGTTTGATTTGATAGCAAGAGAATGTATATGTCCAGCACTTATCTTTGCCCAGTTGGTGTCTGTACCTATCTGCACAGGAGAGTGTTCATTAGTATTATTTCCTGTACCCAATTGCCCGAATACTCCCATACCCCAAGCCCAAAGTGTTCCGTTTGACTTCAAGGCAAGAGAATATGCATTCCCTGAACTTACCTGCGACCAGTTGGTAGCTGTACCTACCTGCACGGGGCTGTTTTGGTTAGTAGTATTTCCTGTACCCAATTGTCCGTTGTCTCCATAACCCCAAGCCCAAAGGCTACCTTGTGCCTGTATTGTTGTTCCTGTAAATAATGATACAACAATTACTGTTGCTTTTCCGATTTTTTTGTAAAAATTTACCATTTGTTGATTTTATTAAATGCTTTAATGTTGAACGTCCGATATATTAAGACTTATTATTTATCATATATAAAAGATATTTTAAGTATTAAAATAATGTAAACACAATTTTTAATAACCACAAGTTATTAAAAATAAATAACTTATAAAACACATTTGTTTTTTATTCAAAAAAATGAGTAAAATTTTTGGTTTGTGTATTAAAAACGCCCTATATTTGCACCGTTCAAAAACAGAACAAGGCGATGTGGCGCAACTGAATAGCGCATCTGATTACGGCTCAGAAGGTTGCAGGTTTGAATCCTGCCATCGTCACAAAAAAAATAATTAAAGCATCATGGCGATGTGGCGCAACTGAATAGCGCATCTGATTACGGCTCAGAAGGTTGCAGGTTTGAATCCTGCCATCGTCACAAAAGCAACTCTTCAAAAAGGGTTGCTTTTTTTGCTTTAAATGAATCTTATCTTAGTTTTTTAAGATAACCTTAGGAAGCTAAGCTATAAATTAATTTAGGCATTTGAAAATGCACTTACTAATAGATTTTTTATAACTCATTTATTTTTATAAAATTAAAATATCGATTAATTCTACTTGAAAAACCAGCGTACTATTTGGTCCTATTTCTTTTGAAATTTGTTCTTCGCCGTATGCACTTTCGGCCGGGATTACTATTTCAGCTTTAGAACCTACTTTCAGTAAAGGCATTACTTCCTGCCAACCTTTTATTAATTTATTAATTTGAAAATCGGCGGGTTTTCCTCTTTCAACGGAACTGTCAAATACTTCGCCATACACATTGGTTCCGTGGTAATGGCAACGCACTTTGCTTTCAAGAGTGGGGTAAATTCCCGTTCCTTCTTCTGTTATTCGGTATAAAACACCACTTGGAAGCGCGATTACTCCTTCTTGCTGGCTAAAAGTTTCTCGATAAACATTGCCTTCGCGTTTATTTTTTTCTGCTAATTCTTGTTTACGCTTTAATAATAATGCTGCTACACTCATAATTTACTCTTTTTCGTATGCTAATTTATAATCGCCAATGTGCATTTCATGCTCCGAAATCCATTTGCGTTGTTTCACAAAACTAATTCCTCCATAAAAAAGTATGAGCAACGAAAATACATACATACCCATTGCAACTAAATGATTTTTATCAAAAATTAAAAATTCATTGATTGATAAGCCTGCTACAAAGAAATACATTGCGGTTCGCAGAAAAGCAAGTAATGTGGTTTGATTGGCTAAATGCGTGCGTTTAATGGCTAATTTTTCTCGTAAAATTAAATCTTTTTTCATGGTTCGATTTTGTACAAATTTATGTTTTTTTGAAGAAAAAAGCCGCAACCTATCAGCTCAATTTCAAAACAACATTTTGATTTGGCGTTTTATATTTGTACTTTTAAAAGAAAAAATTATGCAAAAAAAGAAAATTTTATTAACAGCAGGTGCATTAGGCATTGGATCTATTGCTTATTTGGCGCTCAAAAATAAAAAGAAAAAAAGTGATATTACGGTGGTGACCCCGTTTGACTTGAAACGATATTTGGGTAGATGGTACGAAATTGCCCGGTTAGATTTTCGTCATGAAAAAAACTTGAACAATACCACTGCGCATTACAGCTTAAACAAAGATAATTCTATCAAAGTGGTAAACCAAGGGTGGAATTACATAAAAGAAGAATGGGAAGTTGCTGAAGGAAAAGCAAAACCTGCTAAAAAGAACACAGGTGCTTTAAAAGTATCATTCTGGGGACCATTCTATGATGAATACAACGTGGTTGAAATTACAAACGATTATCAGTATGCGTTGGTTTTTGGACGCAATACCGATTATATGTGGATTTTGTCTCGCGAAAAAACAATTCCAGATGTTATTAGGCAATATTTTGTTTTAAAAGCGCAAAGTTTTGGATACAGCACCGATAAATTAGTTTGGCCGGAACATGATTAAGCAAGAAGAAGCTGTCTCACAATTTGAGACAGTTTTCTTATGTAAAAGTTCTTTTTTTGTTATTTCTTGATTTACAGATCGTTAAAAATGGCTTTTAAGTGATAAAATTGACACAATATAGAGTTGTGCCCTATTTGTTTTGGCGATTTTATTTCAGAGAAATACCTTACTCCTGTAGTTGACCAAGATCTAATATCTATTAATATTCAACTATTGACAAAAATATATAGCAATAATGATTATCCTATCCTTAATCCAAAAGTTCAATCAAAATGAAACTGTATAGCATCAAATCAATATTTCTATTCCGAAAAGTAAAATTACACATAGAGAAAACATTAAATTAATTTGTTATTGGGATGACTATTGTTAATCATTAACAAAGGATAAGTCGTATTTATGGTTTGAATCCGCCTTTAGTAAATATAAATATTTAATAAACTAAAAAATCCGACCACTGGTCGGATTTTTAACGCACTAATAAACTAAGATGAAAGGTTTATCGTATACGATCGGCAGATTTTACAAGATCTTCGTCCTTCTTAATGGCTTTATTGGCTAATACCAACAAAATGATAGAAATAATAGGAAGAAACATCCCAATACCCTTCTCAGAAACCAAAGTTTCTCCAGATAAATTTAGCGATTGATACACAAATAATCCTAGTAATATAAAGTTCAATATCATGTTCAATCTGTTATACACAAATTGAGTTTGTCTTTTTTTATACGAGAAAATCGAAATAATACTCAATGCCGCAGCTAAACCAAACAATAAGGTGTACCACGTGTTTTGCCCCACAAAATAGTCCATTCCCTTAAAATCTTTCCACAACGGAAAAACCAAAGATAAAACACCCGAAACAATAAAAGCCAACGCTAAATAGATAGTTTGTATTCTTTGAATCATTATTTATTGATTTGTTTACAAAAGTAACACTAAATTTCTTTAAAAATAGTTCATATTAAAAAAAATATTGTAATATTGCATAAGAAAATCGTAACTTCTTCATTGTTCGACCTTTCTATAAAACTTATTAGAAAAACTTTCTTTTAAGCACAATACCACAAAAAATTAATATCAATTCAACGTCATAATTTATGTTTGACAAAAACGTGTTAAAGGGTATGAAATTACCCGAAATAAAAGAAATAGCAAAAACAATTGGTATCGCTAAGACCACTCTTAAAAAAGACGAATTGATTGATGCTATTTTAAAAATGCAAGAAACTTTTCAGCAAGAAAAGCCTGCTACTGAAAATGCAAGTATGCCAGAACAGGCAGCTCATTCAAAAAAAGAAAAACGAAAAAGAATACATACAACTGCAGACGATGCTGCAACGGAATCAACTACTCAGAAGACACACAATTCGTCTAAAAAAAATGATGAGGAAGCAGTTGAAAATACAAGCGATATTCCGCAACAAAACAATCAGCATAAAAATCAAAAGCAGCGCAAAAAAGCAGTATCAACCAATGAAAAGCAAGAGCAACAGCCTTCATCAATAACTACTCAAGATTCTGCAAAAGAAAATGTGCAACCAGAAGCACCCGAAAACGAAAAACAGAATAACACCCAAAACCGAAATAAAAATCAAAACCAGAATCAGAAAAAGCAAAATTACCGCGACCCTGATTATGAATTTGAAGGAATTATTGAATGCGAAGGTGTTCTTGAAGTTCCAAAAGACGGTGGTTCGCATGGTTATTTGCGATCATCGGACTATAATTACCGCAAGTCACCAGACGATATTTATATTTCACAATCACAAATTCGTTTGTTTGGCTTAAAAAAAGGCGACACTATAAAAGGAATTGTGCGTCCGCCCAAAGGCAATGAACAGCATTTTCCGTTGGTTCGTATTACAAAAATCAATGGTCATGAGCCAGATGAGGTTCGCGATCGTCCTTCTTTTGAACATTTAACGCCCCTTTTTCCTAAAGAAAAATTCAATCTATCAGGGAATAACTCCAAATTATCTACCCGCATTATTGATTTATTTGCACCAATAGGTAAAGGGCAACGCGGTATGATTGTAGCTCAGCCCAAAACGGGTAAAACAATGATGCTAAAAGAAATAGCCAATGCCATTGCAGATAACCATCCAGAAGTCTATCAAATTGTTTTATTGATCGATGAACGCCCTGAAGAGGTAACCGATATGCAGCGAAATGTTCGTGCAGAAGTTGTAGCTTCTACCTTTGACGAAGAAGCGCGCTACCATGTAGAATTAGCTGATATGGTGTTAGAAAAAGCAAAACGATTGGTAGAATGTGGACACGATGTAGTGATTTTACTTGATTCAATCACCCGCTTGGCACGCGCGTACAATACCGTTCAACCAGCCTCGGGAAGAGTGTTATCGGGTGGTGTTGATGCCAATGCTTTGCAAAAACCAAAGCGCTTTTTTGGAGCGGCACGAAATATAGAAAATGGTGGGTCATTAACCATAATTGCAACTGCTTTAACCGATACAGGTTCTAAAATGGACGATGTGATTTTTGAAGAATTTAAGGGAACAGGTAATATGGAATTACAATTAGACCGTAAAATTGCAAACAAACGCATTTTCCCAGCAGTTGATTTAACGTCTTCATCAACTCGTCGAGATGATTTATTACAAGATCGATACACCAACAGTAAAATGGTTGTTTTGCGTAATATTCTCGCGGATATGAACCCGGTAGAGGCAATTACGTTTATTCACGACCGCATCAAAAATACCAAATCAAACGATGAATTTTTTGACAGCATGCGCGACTAATTTTTAATGGATTGTTTATGAGAAAGTATATTTTATTACTTATTTGTTTTTTAGGGATGTTTGGAATGAATGCCCAAAGTTTTACAGACCCATGGACGCCGCAGCAACTTTTAAGCACCAAAGTTTTGTCAACAAGAATCACTCAAAACAAAATGGATCAAACTATTTTAATTAATATTGGTCCTGATGCGGTGATTAAAAATTCGTTCAATTTGGGACCGATTCAAAACAAAGGCAATCAAGAAAAACTGCAAAAATATCTTAAAAAAGTTTCTAAAGACAAAGAAGTGGTTTTGTATTGCGGTTGTTGCCCATTTGAAAAATGTCCCAACATTCGTCCTGCATTTAAAAGCTTAATTGCTATGGGATATAAAAACACAAAACTTTTAAATATTCCTAAAAACATAAAAGTAGATTGGATTGATAAAGGCTATCCAATAAATTAAAATAAAAAATCTCCTAAAAGACAATATGCCTTTTAGGAGATTTTTTAATTACTCTATATCCATCAATACATTTAAAATAGTAATGGCAGCATCGGCAATTCTGGTTCCGGGACCAAAAACTGCTACTGCACCAGCATCGAACAAATACTGATAATCTTGTGCAGGAATCACACCGCCAACAATTACCATAATATCTTCACGACCATATTTCTTTAACTCTTCAATAACTTGTGGCACCAATGTTTTGTGACCAGCAGCTAATGACGAAACACCTAAAACATGCACGTCGTTTTCAACGGCTTGTTTGGCAGCCTCGGCAGGTGTTTGGAACAACGGCCCCATATCCACATCAAATCCTACATCAGCATACCCCGTGGCAACTACTTTTGCACCACGATCGTGCCCGTCTTGTCCCATTTTTGCAATCATAATACGTGGACGGCGTCCTTCTTGCTTAGCAAAATCGTCGGCCAATTGTTTTGCTTTTGCAAAATTTTCGTCGGTTTTAATTTCTTTGTTATACACGCCACTAATGGTTTTAATTTGTGCTTTGTATCTGCCAAAAACGGTTTCTAAGGCATCGGATATTTCGCCTAAAGTAGCACGATTTTCTGCGGCTTCAACAGCTAATGCCAGTAAATTACCTTCGCCTGTTTTCGCTGCATTTGTCAAAGCGGCTAAGCTTTGTTTTACTTTATCGTTGTTTCGAGTAGCTTTAATGCGATTCAACCGTTCAATTTGTTGCTGACGCACCACTTGGTTGTCCACTTCCAAAATCTGTAACGGATCTTCTTTTTCCAAACGATACTTATTCACACCCACAATAATATCCTGACCAGAATCGATACGAGCCTGTTTACGAGCCGCAGCTTCTTCGATACGCATTTTTGGAATTCCGGCTTCAATTGCTTTGGTCATTCCGCCATACGATTCTACTTCTTCAATCAGTTTCCAAGCTTTTTCAGCGATTTCGGCTGTTAAACTTTCTACATAATAACTTCCTGCCCATGGATCAACTGTTTTACAAATCTTGGTTTCTTCTTGTAAGAAAATCTGCGTATTACGGGCAATGCGAGCTGAAAAATCGGTTGGTAAGGCAATTGCTTCATCTAACGCATTGGTGTGTAACGATTGTGTTCCACCAAAAGCAGCAGCAGCAGCTTCAATCGCCGTACGAGCCACATTGTTAAAAGGATCTTGCTCTGTTAAACTCCAACCCGAAGTTTGACAATGTGTACGCAATGCCAATGATTTATCTGATTCCGGATTGAATTGTTTTATCAATTTCGCCCAAATCATTCTACCGGCACGCATTTTAGCAATTTCCATAAAATGATTCATACCAATTGCCCAGAAAAACGAAAGGCGAGGAGCAAATTCATCTACTTTCATTCCGGCAGCCAATCCGGTGCGAACATATTCCAAACCATCTGCAATGGTGTAAGCCAATTCAATATCAGCAGTAGCGCCGGCTTCTTGCATGTGGTAACCCGAAATAGAAATCGAGTTGAATTTGGGCATTTTTTTACTGGTATATTCAAAAATATCAGCAATAATTTTCATTGATGGAGTAGGTGGGTAGATGTAGGTGTTACGCACCATAAACTCTTTTAAAATATCGTTTTGAATGGTTCCCGAAAGTAATTTTTCATCGACACCTTGTTCTTTTGCAGCCACAATATAAAATGCCATAATTGGTAAAACGGCACCGTTCATGGTCATAGAAACCGACATTTCATCTAACGGAATCTGATCGAACAAAATTTTCATGTCTTCCACCGAATCAATTGCAACACCGGCTTTACCAACATCGCCCACCACGCGTTCGTGATCGGAATCGTAGCCGCGGTGCGTTGCCAAATCAAAAGCAACTGAAAGTCCTTTTTGCCCGGCTGCTAAATTTCTGCGGTAAAAAGCATTACTTTCTTCGGCAGTTGAAAAACCAGCATATTGACGAACGGTCCATGGACGGCGAACGTACATGGTGGCATAAGGTCCGCGAAGATTGGGTGCAAAGCCTGCGCCAAAACCTATATGTTCGAGGGTTTCTATATCGGCTACCGTATAAGTTGGTTTTACTTTGATACCTTCGGCTGTTTCAAAAGAATTTGGAATATCTGTAACCGTTTTCTTTTGATGTGGTAATTGTATGTTTTGTATGTTTTTTCTATTCATTAGAAAATGAATTTTATTATTTTAAATTTTAATAAAAGGGTAATCTTCTTGATTTTTCTCGTTCAATTTTTAATGTAGTAGATAATTTATGTAAATTTTGAATAAATTCTAATCTTTCTGTTTCTTGTCTGAATAATTCGATGTTAATTTCATAAACTCTCAATCCTTCTATACAAACTCTCCAAATATCCTTGAATAACATTCGAATTTTTTCGTCTTTTTCCCAATATACCATTTCATGTGAATATTTATTCCAATATTCTTTCATTTGTTCTATATTTCGAAGTAATTTATTTTCCGATTTAGGAACGTCTTTAAAATTATCGAAAGCTAAATTATGGGCAAAATCATTTCGAATATTTTTTATTAGATTAATCATTTCAAGAAATTGAGAGGGAATTAAATTGAAAGCTTTGATTATTCTAATTTTTGTATTTAAGGCTGTATTATTGTCTACAAGAACTTCATGTTTTGGAATTATTATTTTTAAAAATCTATCGATTTGATATTCTAAAACAGTTGTTGCAAGTATTACAAAAGAACGGTCATCATCAATATTATTCAATCTTTCAAAGTATTGTGGTAAATCATTATTCCATTCTACTTCTTTCCAAAAATCAAATTGACTTTTAAATAAGCAATCATCCTCTGTTTCTGCAATAAATACACTAACCTCTTTCATTTTTTTCTATGTTTTTTCTTCTGTTAACTACAAATTGTAGCCATCTGAAATTTAAACTGTCCGAAAAAAGCGGACATTCTAATTTGTGAAAATTTGTCACCATTCTATATATCTTGGTTCAAATTTATTCAGGATATTTTTTGGTACTTCGTGAGGTATGTAAAACAGCTTTTACAACAATTTCACTATTCATTATTTCATAATGAATTAAATATGGAAATGCTTTTACTAAAACCGTCTTATTGTTGTCGTATTTTGTTTGAAAAATAAGCGGATTCTTTTGTACAAGAGCCATTTCTGTTTTTACAGAAGATAGAAATCTTTTTCCAAGTCCTTTTTGAACTTCTTCTTCGTACCAAATCGCAATTTCTTTTAAATCAAGCTTGGCTTTAGGAAGAATTTTCAACTTATAATTCATTCTCAATATCTTTGATTGCTTCGTCAAAATCTAAAGCTATATCCGGATTTTTTAAATATTCTGAATTTCTTTCACGAACCTCATCAATGTGCCACTGTGGAATTTCATTTTCAATTGTTTTTAATACAATTACTTCCACTTCATCGGCATTAAAATCATCGGGTAAATTAATGATTACCTGACGATTTTTTACTTTCACTATTTCTCTGATCGCTTCCATGATTTTCTTTTTCTGAAAGTTACAAAAATTATTCTTTAGCTAAACGTTCTTGTTCCAAAGTTGCTGCCAAACGTTTTTCAATAATCGGAGTAATTAATGTTTTACGCGGATTTTGTTTTACAAAAGGATACAATTCTAAATCGTGTGCCATTTTATCTTGTGCATTTGGATATTTGTTTGTTCCTAATAAAACTTCCTTGCCCGAATTGAACAATTCTTGTTCTTTTGTAGCAGCTTCATTTATTTTTCGCTGAATGGTTCCTTCAATTAATTGTGAAATTAATCCACCGTTTTTTTCGATATCCTTAAAAAGTTCCAAGCCTTTTTCTGCTAACTGCTGCGTTAAACTTTCAATGTAATACGCTCCGTCTGCCGGATTGTTCACTTTATCAAAATAACTTTCTTCTTTTAAAATCAACAACTGATTTCTAGAAATGCGGTCACTAAATTCATTTGTTTTATGGTAAACAGCATCGTAGGCAATATTTTCAACCGCATCGGCTCCACCCAAAACAGCACTCATACATTCGGTTGTGGTACGTAGCATGTTTACGTTATAATCGTAAATAGTTTTGTTGCGAAGGGTTGGTTTTGCAATAATATGAAATGTGATTTTTGGCGAATAAGCTTCTGCCAACGCATTTAACGACAAACGCAAAGCACGCAATTTTGCAATTTCAAAAAAATAATTTCCGCCAACAGCAACTTCAATTGTAATGTTTTTATTGAAATTTTCAATTCGGTTTAAATATTCGTTGGTATGTGCCAAAGTATAAGCAATTTGCTGCACCATATTGGCACCCGCATTTTGATATGTTGTTGCTTTTACTGTTAACCAGTTGATGTTATTGCCTTTTTGGTTGATTTTATTCAGTGCTTCAAAATCTGAAGTTCCGTCTTTATAAAAATTTCCATCGAATGCTAACTGATGAATTGGATCAATCAAAACAAAAACTTCAAACTGCAATTTGGCAGCTTCGTTATTTATCTCTTCCACAAGATCGGCATCTAAAAACAATAATTGTAAGTAAACCGCTTTTGGTTGTTGTTGTAATTGATTGATGATGTTTACAACGTTTATTTCTTTTGATGGAATAATGAAACGAATGCTTTCTGCACCACGTTTTAAAACTTCGTTCGCTTTTGTTATTGATTTTTCTGTGTCGAAAACATAAATTTCTTGAACAATAGAAAAATTGGTGTTTTGTGTAGCAACGGCTGTGGTTACAGCGTCTTCATCATTGTGATAGAAAGGTTTAACCTTAATACCTTCTAAACTTTCCCAAACCAATGTATCGTTATAATCGGCACCTTTTAATTCGTACTGAATTTGATTTTTCCATTGTTTTGATGATACTTTTTCAAAATCGTTAAATAACATATTGCTGTATTGATTTGTTAGTTAGTTTCTTCTGTTGGATATTCTTTGTCGCTGTCAATAATATAAATGTCTTCGTTTTCACGCTTCATATAATATTTTTCACGCGCATATCTTTCCACCTCTTCTTGGCGGTATAATTTTTTTATGTTTTTATCGTCGCTATTAATTTCGGCCTTAAAATAATCTCGATTTTCTTCTAATTTTTCAATTTCGTTATCAATCGTTTGGTGGTCGTAAAAAGCATAGGTGTCAAAAAACAAAAGCCAAACAATAAAAAACAGGGTAACCAACACAAAACGGTTTGTTGCCCATTTCAAAAAAGGGTATTTAACGAGTAAAGCGGCGAATTTTTGTTTCATTTTTAATCGTTTATTTTTTTGTTGATAACCGTTCGCACAATATCGATAGCTACTGTGTTGTATTTATCGTTTGGAATAATAATATCTGCAAAAGCCTTTGATGGTTCAATAAACTGTTCATGCATCGGTTTCAATGTGGTTTGATAACGGTTTAAAACCTCATTCATATCCCGGCCACGGTCTGCAATATCGCGTTTTAATCTGCGAATTAACCGTTCGTCTGAATCGGCATGAACAAAAATTTTAATATCGAATAAATTGCGTAATTCCGGATTGGTTAAAATTAAAATTCCTTCCACAATCATTACTTTTCGCGGATGTGTTAAGATATAATCATCGGTGCGGTTGTGATGCACAAACGAATACACTGGTTGATTGATGCTTTTACCAGCTTTTAAATCTTGCAAGTGGTTGCATAGCAAATCAAAATCAATTGCGCGAGGATGGTCAAAATTTATCAAAGCACGTTCATCCATACTTAAATGATCGTTTGCTTTGTAATATGAATCCTGCGAAATAATTCCCACTTCGGTTTCGGGCAATTCATTCATAATTTGGTGGACAACAGTTGTTTTTCCGCTACCTGTGCCACCTGCAATACCAATTATCAGCATTTTATTAATGTTTTTACAAATGTACTTAAATTTATAAATACATTAAAAAGTAGTTTGCATTTACTTTTTGTTTTTTTGTGAAAAATATCTACACTCATTTGTGCGTTTTTCTACACAATTTGTTGATATTTTATTAAAAATAGTGTATTTTTGGGTGATTTAGGTGCTGGTATGTAATTTGTTTTATTACAAGCAAAATAATTATGAAAAAGAAGTTTGTTGGGTACTGATACTTCATTTTTATAAATGAACGTATCAACGCCTAACGAATGATAAAAAAATCGATTGGAGTAATTTAATAATAAAGTAGTTTTTTTGAATGTTTTTAGTTAAGTGAATGAGTTTTTCTTTTTAGAAAAATTCGTGTAATGAAGAAAGGGAAGTGTGCACTTCCCTTTCTTTATTTTCAACAACATTTCTAAGCATTTTCATTTAATAAACGCTCTAATTCGTTTGCAGAAAACACACCCGATTGACGCCATTTTACAGCGCTGTTTTTAAATATAATCATGGTGGGCACACTGCGGATTTGATATTGAGCAGCTACTTGCTGGTTTTTATCCACATCGATTTTTATAATAGCGGCTTTTTCACCCATTCGCTGTTTTAATTCTTCTAAAATAGGAGCTTGCATTTTGCACGGTCCGCACCATTCAGCAAAAAAATCTACTAAAATGGGTTTGTCTTGATTAATGATTTCTTGAAAAGTCATATTTATTTTACTTTTTTAGGTTTAAGGATTGATGCTAATAAACCACCCATCACCATTCCGTAAATAGTACTATTTGTGGGATTTGATGTAATGGCACATGTACCTGAAAGGCAACCGATGTATTTCCAATATAAATACCCTAAAACAGCACCAATTGCAATGCCAAAAAGTTCCAAAACATATTTTTTAAAGAAGTTTCTCATGTTTTATTTTTTACGATTCGATATACTTCTGCATATTTTGTAAACTGCCCCCATTGGTTACATCGTTTATGCCGTTTTTTTCTAAAATATTTTTTGCCATGCTGCTTCGGTTACCGCTTCTGCAAAATACAACAATATTTTTTTTGTTTTTAAGTTTTGAAATTTGAGGACCTATTTGATCTAAAGGAATGTTAACTGCATTTTTTACACTACCCGAAGCAAATTCGGCAGCTGAACGCACATCGACCAAAAACACATCTTTTGACGCAAATAGATCTTTTAAATCTGAATTGTTGTTTCCCAACAAACTTTTAAATATAGTGAACATTTTTTTATTTTTTATTTAATTGAACTTCCTCATAAATTACAGGTTTTTCTGCGGCTTCCTTTTTGTTAATTCTGTGCTTGATTCCGCATTGTTGGTTTCCGCAACATCCTATATTGAACAAAGCCAAAAGTGAAAACACAACCCCAATGAACACCGCAAACCATGTTTTCGAAGCAATACCCATTGCAAGAAAGTAGATTCCAAAGCTCAAACGAATAATCCGCATGGTATTCCAATTTTCAAGATGTTTTGTAACATATTGTTGATTTTATTGAAAATTAAAGCATAGTGCTTGGACAAACATAATTGCTCACAGCGAATTTTCCGGAAGCTTTAATAGCAGAAAAACCACCTTGTATATCGATTAATTGCTCATATCCACGCGCTTTTAGTATCGAAATAAAAATCATGGAACGGTAACCGCCCGCACAATGCACATAATAGGTTTTGTTTTTATCAACTTCCGAAATGTGCTGGTTGATGTAATCTAAAGCAATGTTTTCCGACCCAATTACGTGTTCTGAATAATGTTCGCTGATTTTACGAACATCTAAAATTTTTAAATCAGGATTTTGAGCAAGTCTGTTTTCCAATTCATCTACCGAAATAGATGTAATGTGATCGGTTTCTTTACCTGCATTTTTCCATGCATCGAATCCACCTTTTAAAAAGCCAATGGTATTGTCGTAGCCTACACGAGCCAAACGGGTAACAATTTCTTCCTCACGACCTTCATCGGCAATCAGTAAAATAGCTTGTTGAATATTCGGAATCAAAGCTCCAGCCCAAGGCGCAAAATTGCCATCAATGCCAATATTTATCGAGTTCGGAATAAATCCTTTTGCAAAAGTTTGTGCATCGCGGGTATCCAATAGTAGGGCATCGGTTTCGTTTGCAATCGTTTCAAATGCTTCTGGCGAAAGCGCTTTTGTTCCTTTATCTAAAACGCGGTCAATACTTTCGTATCCTTTAATGTTCATTAATACATTTTCAGGAAAATAAGCAGGAGGCGGCATTAATCCATCTAAAACTTTTTCAATAAAAGCCTCTTTTGTCATGGGTTGCAATGCATAATTTGTTTGTTTTTGGTTGCCCAAAGTGTCAAAAGTTTCTTTGCTCATGTTTTTTCCACAAGCCGAACCCGCTCCGTGTGCCGGATATACAATGATGTCATCGGCCAAAGGCATAATTTTGTGGTGAAGCGAATCATACAAATGTGCGGCTAATTTTTCTTGAGTTAAATCGGCCACAACTTTCTGAGCCAAATCGGGTCTTCCCACATCGCCAATAAACAATGTATCGCCAGTAAACAAGCTGGTTTCTTTACCATTTTCATCGATTAACAAATAACAAGTGCTTTCCATGGTGTGCCCAGGCGTGTGGATGACTTTTATTTTGATGTTTCCAACAGTTAGCATTTCATCGTCGGTAGCAATATGAGCCTTAAAATTAGGTTTGGCAGTTGGTCCAAAAACAATGGTAGCGCCGGTTTTTTCGGCTAAATCGAGATGTCCGCTCACAAAATCGGCATGAAAATGGGTTTCTAAAACATATTTAATTGTTGCCCCATCTTTTGTTGCTTTTTCGATATATGGTTGCACTTCACGCAATGGATCAATAACTACTGCTTCGCCATTGCTTTCAATATAATAAGCACCTTGTGCTAAACATCCTGTATAAATTTGTTCTATTTTCATGATTGATTGATTTTTAATATTTATAGTAAAGGTATTACTTGTTGATTTCGTGTACAGTAACAAAAGTTACACAATGATAATTTTATAGAAATAATTCTTTGAACAGTATATAAACGCCCATTGCCAATACAAACCATCCGAAAGCTATTTTTAATTTATTTCCTTCGATTTTTTTAGAAAGATACATTCCTATAAATATACCTATCACGGCAGAAGTTGTAAAAGCAAGTAGCACATACCAATTGATGGGTTGCCCATTTATAAGATCGCCCGAAAATCCCAAAAGAGAATTGAATGCAATGATAAAAAGCGAGGTGCCTATTGCCATTTTCATTGGCATTTTAGCCAACAGAACCAATGCAGGAATAATTAAAAAGCCACCGCCGGCACCTACCAAACCTGTTAATGTACCAACCAAAGTGCCTTGAAGCAAAATCATTGGATAATTATATTTCAAAGTACTATCGTTTGATTCTTTACAATGCGGACAAGGGCGAATCATAGATACAGAGGCTAGAATCATTACAATTGCAAACAACACCATAAGTGCAATAGGCTTTGTAAATTGAAAATTGTTTACCGTGAAAAGAATATCCGGAATTACAGGTAATACAAACGATCGAACAATATAAACAACCACAATAGACGGAATTCCAAAAATGAAAACTGTTTTAAAGTCCACCTTTTTTTTTAAGGCATTTTTTGTTCCGCCCACCAAAGCAGAACTGCCCACCACAAAAAGCGAATACGCAGTTGCCAAAACCGGATGAATTCCCATGATATAGACTAGAATTGGAACCGTTAGAATAGATCCGCCGCTGCCAATTAATCCCAGCGAAATACCTACAAGAATTGCTAATAAATAGCCCATTAAATCTGCTGCCATATCTTTTTGAATGATTTATACAGCAAAGGTAGATCAGCCTAAAAAGTTGTGCAGTAACAATTGTTACACATCATAAAATAAAAGGGTAACTATATACAACAATACACAAATGAGATGAAAGAGAAAAATAAAAAACACTCACCACATTTAAATGATGAGTGTGGAATTAATCGGGATTTTATAATCCAAGTTTTAAATTATATTTCAAAAACAAATTTTGAATTTAAGAAAAAAGATTTGCCATTCGAGATTCGTATAAAATATTTAGGGGGGAGGGGACTTACAAAGATTTATTACTTTTCACAAGACACTCTGATATTTCCAGATAAGCAGAAATTCCCTTATCTATACATATCCCTGAAAAATATACATCAGTTACAAGCACGTCAGGTACACTAAGTAAATACTCATTACGGAAAGGATAAAGAAATTTTTCATCTAATGCTAATAAATCAGTATTTGATAAATCACTACTTCTAATTTCTTTTATAATTTGTTCTTTCTCTAATGTCATTTTATCTAAAAAACGATTTAATATTTCTTGATTCTGATTCATAGTTATAGATTTTTATTGATTTGTGAATGTATATAAATAAATGTATTTAAACAATACTTGATTAGTACGTTCATCTTTTTAAAAGACTTTATTTTATAAACTAACTTTGGTGAATTTTTGTAATAAAACTTAATAAATTCCTTGCCGAGGATTGTTTTATTTAGAGTATTATCTCTGTATTTTCTTAAGTACTCTACTTGAGGATGGTTTATATCTTCATAAGCGAGGGTTGCTATATAACATGCTTTTTGTTGTGGAACAGATGTTGATTTTACATTGTAATCTATGTAACTATCAACTTTATAAGGTACAATTTTCATTGATTTACATTCAAAAAGTGTAATGACAATATTTTCAAATTGAAATAGTGTCTGCATTGTAGCAGGTTTATTCCTAATTTGTTGTTCAAATCTAATGAATTTGTCTGTTATAGTGACATTACAAGTATTGTGAGAAGGTCTTTGATAAATCATCTTTTTAATTGTGATTTCATCTTTCTCATATTCCATATTAATCATGTTTGTTCCATAATCTGCATATACATGATTGTCAATTGTAAGAGTTACTCTTATCTGTTCTCCCAAAACAGAAATCAATACTTTAAAAACGTTAAATTTATTAAAGATCGGTTTGCTGCTTTTTTCTGAATAAATATCTATATCACTAAATATTAGCTGAAGATGTTTTTCGTAATTCAGATCACTTATTATGTTTTTTATTTTTGCTAACATAACCTATTGTTTTTTAAGTATATTACCACTAATTCCACCAGGTTCTTGTAATATTTTAATTGTCGTTGGACTTAGTTTTTGAAAATGATAAGTAGCAGTTTGCATTGATACTGTAATAGAGCATTTATACTCTGTATCTGAAATTGACTGCGCTACATTTATAGCGACATCTTTGTCTTTGTATAGGTTAATATATTCTTTTTGACAAAATGTTGTACCGCTAACAAAGTTACAAATATCATCAGAGCTGAGAGTGTACCCAATACTTGAAACATCTTCTCTAACCCAAGTACCTTGAATCCAAGCAGGGGGAGTGATTTTTGAAGAAGAGTTGTTGTTAGAATTGTTAGATGATGAATCATCAGATGTTCCGCAAGAAAGTGTTAATAACACCGAGCTTGCCATAAGTAGTAATTTTTTCATTTTGTAAAAGATTTGATTTCATTCAGTCCCAAAATGAAAATTTGTAAATAAAAAAGAGCGTGGGACTTACTACTATTTATTCTTGCGGGGCTCTGGTAAGCCTATAGGTAATAAATAGAGAAGCCCACGCCGAAACGTGAGCGTTCTGCTTATTTATCCTACACCTATGATTGAATTTACCAGATTCCGCAAGGTAGAATAACAGCTAACGCTTTATGATTTTGTTCGATATGTAATTGTGCAAATATTAGCAAAAAATAATGAAAATTCCAAATTATTATGTATGATTTTTTAGTAAATGTTATGTTAGTATTATGTATACTATTACTTATAATATTACTCCCAACTTTGATTATTTTATTGTATCGTTGGTATTTAATTCCCTTTTTGAGGAATGGAAATGGTTTCGATTTTATAAATATAATTTGAAGACTTATTGGAGCGAAAGAGCATGGTGGTTGTAAATGCAATTGCTGATATGACAACAGCAACAATGCTACATATCCATGCACTTCTCTGGAGTATTATATTCAGTCTCTTATTGTCTATTTCCTGTTGAAATGTTTCTGTCTTAAACTTAACAAACCCTTTGGCAGTTATACAGTATAATTTATTCACATTAACATAAACCAAGCCTTCATTACTTAAAAATTTCAGCAAAGATTCAACATATTCAGTATTTAAACTGTAGACCATTTGTTGCTCTATTTCATTATGTTTTATATATCTTTCTTTAAGTACAGTTTCTGTTATTTCTAAAATTGAAAATTGTTTAGTAAAGTCTGTAATTAGAAGATTCAAGATTTTATCTAAATCTGCTTGTAAAGTATGTTTCATGTTAATTAAATTAAAAAGTAGTGCTGTGGAAACACTACTTAGGTCTTGTTACTGTTATTCGCAAGAACCACAATGATAGCATTCAACTTCTTCAATAGGAATTATAAAAGGTTTGCCACTCTCTGAGCGTTTTCCTTTTCTCGTACTACTGAAAATCCACAAGTAACAAATGCCATCTTTAGTTTTATAAAATTCTCTCATAATGTTTAAAAGAGGTGTTAGTTCCTCCTTGTCCATTAAGGAACTATTCTCATAAAACTTCTGCGCGGATAACATAACAAGATTATAAAAATAGTTAAAAATTTTGTTTTTCTAAAATATTTTTCGTAATTTAAAGGAGTAAACATTAAATACTTCATGCTATGTTTAACACTAATATAAAATCAGTTAAAGACTTAATTATTAATTGTTTAAGATATAAACATCTTGAGGAGACTTATAAGATATGAAAAACTTCTCAGTTGACACTGTGAAGTTAAAATATTGTGATATTACAATTGAAACGGTTATAAATATTTAAGCTAGGAAATATTTAATTTCGGAAAATGTTGAGAAATACACAGGGTTTTATAAGAGTATAAAGAAAATTTTACAAAATAAAAAATAGACCGCAGTGAAAAAAAACTGGGTCTATTATCTTTTAATCGGTAATATAGTTATTTTATTAATTCAATGGTGTTTCTGTTAAGTTTAATGTGTCCTTCGTTTTCCAAAGCTTTTAACAACCTTGAAACCACCACGCGCGAACTGTTTAATTCATAAGCAATTTCTTGATGTGTTTTTGAAATAATATTCGATTGGTTTATTTTGCTTTTTTCATGCAGATAATTCAGTAAACGTTCGTTCATATTCATAAAAGCAATATTGTCTATGGCAGCCAACATTTCATTGAAACGGTTGTTGTAGCTTTCAAAAACATACGCGCGCCAACTTTTGTATTTTGCCAGCCATTCTTCCATTTTGTTTACAGGAATCATTGCCACCATACCGTTGTTTTCGGCTACTGCTCTAATTTCACTTTTTTTATCGCCCAAGCAACAGTTTAACGTCATGGAACACGTGTCGCCTTTTTCAATAAAATACAAGAGAAGCTCGCCGGTATCGAAATCTTCGCGCATAATTTTAATGGCACCCCGAATTAAAAGCGGCATGGTTTTAATGTATTTGCCAATATCAATCAATACATCACCTTCGTTAAATTCCACTAATTGCGCAACCGACACAATTTCATCTAATAAATCCTTTTCAAAAACATTTCCGTAGGTTTCTTTTATAACATCTTCCATTGTAAAAAAATTAATGAGGCAGTTTGTTTTTTAATAAACCATAAAACCATGTGCCCAATACTGCACCTAAAATTACAATTAAAATTGGAAAATATCCAGCACCTGTTAAAACAAACATCGGCCCGGGACAAGCACCAGCTAACGCCCATCCCAAACCAAACAAAATCCCACCAATTAAATAACGAGCGATGCTTTTTTCTTTATCGGCAATAGTGATTTGATTTCCAGTAATATCTTTTATTTTTTTGGATTTAATGTACTGAACAAGCACAATTCCCACAGCTAAAGCACTGCCCATGAGCCCATACATATGGATGGATTGAAAGTTAAACATTTCGTATATTCTAAACCATGAGGCAGCTTCGGATTTATACATTACAATTCCAAAGAAAGTTCCGATGATTAAATAGATTACATTTTTCATTTGAGGGTGCATTTAAGTTAAAAAATAAACGGAAAAATGATATGTACCATAAGCAATCCGCCAATAAAAAATCCAATGGTAGCTATTAATGAAGGCAGTTGTAAATTACTGATGCCCGAAATAGAATGACCAGAAGTGCAACCGCCTGCATAGCGAGCTCCAAAACCTACTAAAACACCACCAATAAGCAATATTGCCAATGTTTTTGGGTTGGATAATGCTTCTGAACCAAAAAGTTCGGTAGGCACGTATGAGGTACCAGCACTTTTTATCCCCATTTGCTGTAATTGCTCGATGGTTTGTGGATGAATGTTAGGTGTTTGATTTTCAGAAAGATAATTAGCAGCGACAAAACCGCCGATAACAGCACCTAGCATTACCAATAAATTCCAACGTTGATTTTTCCAGTCAAAGCAAAAGAAATCACATGTTTTGTCGGCTCCACACATGGTGCAAAGTGTTCGAAGGTTTGATGACATTCCAAAGTTTTTACCCACATACAGCAAAGCAAACATGGTTAAAGCAATTAAAGGACCACTTACATACCACGGCCAAGGTTCTAAAATCCATTCCATAATATTATTTAGTTTATTTTCGGAACAAATTTCAGAATTATATCTCACAAATTATGTAACAAATGTTACTGAGAAGTCTTTTTTTGATGTGCTAAAGGTATAATAATCGTTTGCATAACGGGTTAAAACCCATTCCTATTGATATTAAATTATTTTATGTTTAAAAAATCATTTCATATTCACAATTACTTCCTTCGCTGTTCTCAAATGCTGTTTTCGTTTTTCTTCCGGCATTTTCTCCAATGTTTTCAACATCATTCCCAATCTTGGATTTTTAGCAAAAAATTCTTTGTTGTCGTTGATAAAATTCCAAAACAGCGCATCCCACTTTTCATTCCATTCTCCATCGGGATAATCGCTCATTTTTTTAATATAATTACTTCCGCTGATGTAGGGTTTCTTGCTCATCTTTCCGCCGTCCGAAAAACTGCTCATTCCATACACATTCGGAACCATTACCCAATCAAGAATCGATGAACATTTCCATAAACAATTGATAGACCTCATCCGGATTGAATCGAGCAAGATTCATAAAGTTGGCAAAAATCATCAGTCGTTCGATGTGATGGGCATAGCCGGTTTTCAGGATTTTCCGGAGCGAACTGTCAATCAGGCGGATTCCTGTTTTGGCGGTGTAAAAAGATTCCGGCAGTTTTTTGTTGTGTTTCCAGTAATTTTTATTCCGCTGATACATTCCCTGATACACATAAACCCCGCAAACAAATTCTCTCCAACCCAAAATCTGGCGGACAAAACCTTCTAGAGAATTCACCGGAATATCATTGTTTTTTGCAAATGAAATCGCTTTTTCCAACACATTTTCAGGCGTTAAAAGTCCGACGTTCATCAACGGAGAAAGCACACTGTGATGCAGAAAATGTTCTTTTTCGACGATGCTGTCTTCGTAAACGCCAAATTCCAGAAAACGGTTTTCCAGAAACTGTTCCAGCCATTTTTTGGCTTTCTGAAAAGTAGTCGGGTAGAGCTGTTCATCCGTAAGCGTTCCATAATTCTTCGCAAAATGCTTTTCGGTGTATTGTTGGGCTTCATCGTAAAATTCATTATTTCTCGGAAAATGAATGGGAGGTGCTTGTTTATTTTTCAGGTATTTTTTCCGGTTTTCGGTGTCGTACGTCTATTTTCCGCCCAAAGGTTTTCAGGCTTTCATCAGGATATTCGGGTAATTTTCTGCTGCTTATTAAAATCAGTCTGATGATAGGCTTTTTTACCCTCAAAATAATCTTTCAGTTCATCTTTGGTATTGATGAAAAGCGGACTGTCCAATATTTCGAGTTCTAATTTCGTTTCCTTTAATCTTTTTTTCAGCCAAAATCGATAAACAATAATTCCTTGTTTTCCGAAATCAGGAAATTTCCCGGTTGCGGGTCGGCGTGAATTTTTTTCAGAATATGCATCTGATACATATAAAAATCCCAAAGCGTCTGTCCGATTTTATTCAAATCCTCCTGTGAATTCTGTTTTTTGGTAAACTCCGAAAAATGAATTCCCAACATCCAGTCCATCGTAATGATTTTCTCAAACGAAAATTCAGGATAATAAAGCGGAAAATTTACATTCGGAAGATGACTGCATTCTTCTGCAAAGTGTTGATTGCGTTTGAGTTCCAGATTATAATCAGTTTCCTCAAACAATTTGTCCTCCACTTCCTGAAAATATGATTTCGAACCTTCTTTTTTAATGTTGAACATCTTCATCGCAATTGGTTTTACCATTTTCAGGTCACTCGAAATACTTTCTCTTACACCGGGATATTGGATTTTAACAGCTAGTTTTTTACCGTCTTTTTTTGTGGTATGAACCTGTCCGATACTCTCAGCATTAACTGATTCGGCAGAAAATTCATCAAAAATATC
This sequence comes from Flavobacterium sp. CBA20B-1, assembly GCF_028473145.1. Taxonomy (NCBI): domain Bacteria; kingdom Pseudomonadati; phylum Bacteroidota; class Flavobacteriia; order Flavobacteriales; family Flavobacteriaceae; genus Flavobacterium; species Flavobacterium sp. CBA20B-1. The sequence goes on along the minus strand of NZ_CP092370.1, from coordinate 884,484 downwards.
TTCCTGATTTTTCCCAAAATATTTTCTGAAGGTTTTCTTCACCAAAGCACCCGACAAAGGCGGAACTAAAAACAGCGAAAGCGAGAACTTCTCCACATATTCCACCGGAAGAATATTTTTTTCCATACTCAGCATTTGAGCAACTTTGAGCGCAGAACCTTTCAATTCTTTCAATGAATCGTAAATGTCTGTTGCATTGTCCTCATTCAGAATTTTGCGGGCTTCATCTTTATCTTTCGTTATTTTATTTCCGTAATATTTCAGGTAATTGACACCGACTTTTGCTCTGGCTTTGAGCAGGCTGCTTGTCCGTTCCAATTCTCCTGTTGGAATTTTATCTAATGTTTTCATTTTAACTTCTATTAAATTTTTCTTTTCAAAGAAATTTACCACGATCAAATACTTTTCGCAACGGTTCGTTGTCCATCAATTCAAAACCAGTGTCAATGGTTTTTTCAATGAAAATATCGGTCTTTTCAAATGCAGGGGAACTATCATTCTTCCAAAATTCTATGGCGGATACAAGATGTAACCACAATACATTTTCACGTATTTGCTCATGGGTGTTTTTAATGTTCTCTTTAGCGTTCTCTAAAATTTCCCAAGAACTAAAATCCAATGTTTTTATATATTCCAGATGGATTTTTTTCAGAGATAGCAAATTTTTAGAGAGAGGTAATTTGTGGTTACCCAAAATCATCATTAAGAGCGAACGGTTCATGGTAAGGTTTTCAAAAAAGATATAGTAAACATCCAAAAGTTTTTCTTTTAAAGTCATTCCATCTGCATTGTTTACTTCTTCTGCTAATTCTATAGATTTACTAAAAAGTTTGACCAAAATTTGTTTTTTAAGTTGATCAAAACTTGTAAAGAAGTCGTAGAATTTTTACTCTTCAAACTTATTTTCTTTTGCAAATTGATAAATACTTTTGCGTTGTTCACCATGGCTTAGTATGTAATCTGCATATAATTAGAAAATTTTGTCTTCTCTGATTGGAATTTCTTTTTTCATGAGAATGATTGTTTATTCAAACTCATAAAATATATTACTTGTTTTTGTGTTTTAGTAAAACATTTAACTTTATTAAGAATATTCTATCACGATAAAATTCAATCAATAACATCTTGGAGGGATTTTTTTTGAGATTTATTCGTTAAATAGAGATAAGAATTTGAAAAAAAAATATAGATTAAGCTGATTTTGATTGCGAAAGATTCTAAGGAGATTTATTAAGAAAAATAGATTGTTAATTAGATAAGGATAAAACAAATATTCGTAGTATTTTTGCAAACAAGTAGACCACCTTATCGCTGGCTTTGGTCAGAGGAAAGTCTGGGCACCATAGAGCAGAATAGCGGGTAACGCCCGTCCGCCGTGAGGTGAGGACAAGTGCAACAGAAAGTATGTACAGTTCGGCTGTAGTGAAACCAGGTAAACTCTATTCGGTGAAATGCCATGTAAACCAACATTAAGTGCTGCTCGCGCAAGTTGGAGGGTAGGCAGATAGAACTTTTGAGTAATTGAAAGTGTAGATAAATGATAAGGACATGCTTTGAGCGATGTACAGAACCCGGCTTATAGGTCTACTTTATTTAGATATTTACTATTTTATATAAACAAAAAAATCTGAAGCGAACACTTCAGATTTTTTGTTTATCTATTTATTGCTGTAATTTTCGTTTTGTACTCAAGGCGGGACTTGAACCCGCACGAACATTACTGTTCACTGGATTTTAAGTCCAGCGTGTCTACCAATTCCACCACTCGAGCAGATAAATAGATTTTGAGCGAAAAACGGGGTTCGAACCCGCGACCTCAACCTTGGCAAGGTTGCGCTCTACCAACTGAGCTATTTTCGCATACATTAAAAAAAACGTTAGTACTCAAGGCGGGACTTGAACCCGCACGAACATTACTGTTCACTGGATTTTAAGTCCAGCGTGTCTACCAATTCCACCACTCGAGCAATTGTATCAACGTTGAGCGAAAAACGGGGTTCGAACCCGCGACCTCAACCTTGGCAAGGTTGCGCTCTACCAACTGAGCTATTTTCGCGTCTGTATTTTTAGTTTAAAAAGAACTTGGATTGCAAATTTATAAATAATTTTATTATTTGCAAAAAAAAAGTACTCAAGGCGGGACTTGAACCCGCACGAACATTACTGTTCACTGGATTTTAAGTCCAGCGTGTCTACCAATTCCACCACTCGAGCAAAGAACTTACAAAGAGCATTTTTATGTGCTGTATTGCGAGTGCAAATATAATAGGTTTATTTTATTTTGCAAGGCTTTTAAATAACTTATTTGTAATTATTTTTTAATGGTTTGATACTCTTTAATCTAACTTTTGCTTTTTTTTGATTCGAAAGAGGTTGCGATATGTAATATAGTAATGAATATAAAAAAAAGCATTGCGTTTAGGCAATGCTTTGTTATTTATCGTAAAGGTTGATTTAAAACCAAATCGATGTATTGATTCACTTTGTCTTTTAATTGTTTTCTGTGCACTACAAAGTCTAAGAAACCGTGTTCTAATAAAAATTCAGATGTTTGAAAGCCATCAGGAAGGTCTTTTCCAGTAGTGTCTTTAACGATTCTTGGCCCTGCGAAACCAATCAATGCACCTGGTTCGGCAATGTTTATATCGCCCAACATGGCATAGGAAGCAGTGGTTCCGCCGGTTGTTGGATCAGTACATAAAGAAATATATGGAATTTTAGCATCTGCCAAAAGTGCCAATTTTGCCGATGTTTTTGCCATTTGCATCAACGAATATGCAGCTTCCATCATACGTGCACCTCCTGATTTTGAAATCATCATAAAAGGAATGTTGTGTTTGATGGAATGATCAATTCCGCGTGCAATTTTTTCTCCTACCACCGAACCCATTGATCCACCGATAAAAGCAAAATCCATACATGCTACCACTAAATCTGCTCCTTTTGATTTTCCTACGGCTACCCGAACAGCATCTTTCAATTTGGTTTTGTCTTTTGCTTCTTTTAGACGGTCGCTGTATTTTTTTGTATCAACAAACTTTAAAGGGTCTTTTGCAGTAATTGACCCAAACAATTCTTTGTATTGATTGTCATCAAATAAAATTTCGAAATATTCTTTGCTACCAATTCGCACATGGTAATCATCTTCTGGCGAAATCCACAAGTTTCGTGCTAATTCGTCTGATTCTATGATTTTTCCCGTAGGTGATTTATACCACAAGCCTTTGGGTGTGTCTTTTTTATCTTCGGTAGGTGTTGTAATTCCTTTTTCTTTTCTTTTAAACCAAGCCATAGTCTATAAATTATGAATTATAAATTATGAATTGTGAACTTTATTGTAATTCGCAATTCGCAATTAATTATAATGTGTTTACATTGTTTAGATCTGCAAAAGCTTGTTCTAAACGTTTATTGAATGTTAACTCTGCTTCGCGCATCCATTTGCGTGGATCGTAATATTTTTTGTTGGGAACGTCGTCGCCTTCAGGATTTCCAATTTGTGTCATTAAATATTCTTTTTTAGAAAGGATATAATCACGTGCACCTTCGGTGAATGCAAATTGCAAATCAGTATCGATATTCATTTTAATAACTCCGTATGATATTGCTTCGCGAATTTCTTCTAATGTTGATCCAGAACCACCGTGGAATACAAAGTCAACTGGATTGTTTTTGGTATTGAATTTTTCTTGAACGAATTTTTGTGAATTATCTAAAATTTTCGGGGTCAATTTCACGTTTCCTGGTTTGTAAACACCGTGTACATTACCAAATGCTGCTGCGATGGTGAAACGTGGCGATATTTTCATTAATTCTTCGTAGGCATAAGCCACTTCTTCTGGTTGCGTGTATAGTTTTGATGAATCCACATTCGTGTTGTCAACGCCGTCTTCTTCACCGCCTGTTATGCCTAATTCAATTTCTAAAGTCATACCAATTTTGCTCATGCGCTCTAGGTATTTTTTAGATATTTCAATATTTTCTTCGATTGGTTCTTCCGATAAATCAATCATGTGGGATGAAAACAAAGGTTTTCCTTTTTCAGCATAAAATGCTTCGCTGGCTTCTAGCAATCCATCAATCCAAGGTAATAATTTCTTTGCACAATGGTCTGTGTGTATAATTACCGTTGCACCGTATAATTCTGCTAATTCGTGAATTTGTTTTGCTCCAGCAATAGATCCAGCTATGGCAGCACGTTCGTTTTCATTGCTTAATCCTTTTCCTGCCATATACAAACCACCGCCATTTGAAAACTGAATGATTACGGGTGCTTTTAATTTTGCAGCTGTTTCTAATACACCGTTTATAGTGCTAGACGATGTTACGTTTACTGCGGGTAATGCAAACCCTTTTTCTTTTGCGTAATTGAATATTTCTTGTACTTGATCGCCGGTTGCCACGCCTGGCTTAATATTGTGTGCCATATTTATAGGTTGTGTGTTTTTAAAATTTGTGTGTATTAGCTTACAAAAATAGTAATTTTATTAAAACGGATAATTAATTCCTACATTTAAAACGGTTTTACTTAAATTCCATTCTTTAAACCATTTGTTTCCAGGCTCGTTTGCGGGGTTGTAGGTTTTGAAACCCAAATCGCATCGAACCACAAAAAAAGAAAAATCATAGCGAATTCCCAACCCTGTTCCCAAGGCAATATCTTTCAATGATTCTAATCCGGTAAAGGTCATTTCTTCGTCTTCAATATCATCTAAAGCGTTCCAAATGTTTCCTGCGTCGGCAAAAAGGGCTAAATTCCATGGACCAGAAACATTGAAGCGGTATTCTGCATTGAAAGCTAGTTTCATGTTTGCTTCGTTAAAATCTAGGATACTGCCGCTGCGCCCAGGACCTAAGCGGTAGGACTGCCAAGCACGGTTGTCGTTGGTTCCACCCGCAAAATAGCTTCGCGAAAAGGGTATGTTGTCTGAATTGCCAAAGGGAACCGCAATACCGGCAAATGCCCGCAATGCCAACACGTTTTGATTGCCTAAATCGATATATTTTACAAAATCTACTTCTCCTTTAATATATTGGGAATATGCCACATCTAAAATAGTGTTTTTGTCTGATGTATTGACTTTGTTATTCGATTTAGCCAATAGATTTAATAGACTTCCTGCCGATTCTAACTTGGTGCGGAATGTGAAAAAATCTTGATCTTTAATATTGAATCGGTTGGAATAAGTATAAACAATATTACTTGCTAAGATAAGGTTGTTTTCGGTTAATCGAACCTTTCGTTCAGCAATACTTAAAATGGTTCTGATGTCTTCTTCATTAGCATTAGTGTTTCCACTTAAAACATCTATCATAAACAAATCGGCGCCGCTGTTGGCAATATTCAAATTGCCGTTTTGGTCTAAATAATCGGGATTAGTATTGGTGGTTTGCGCAATTTCGTTCAATCTATTATAGGAAGATCGATACACATTGAAATAGTTTCCAGGATTCATGTTTCGAACAAATTGCAAATTAAAAACATCGAAACTAATGGTGTTTCTGCGTTTGTACGACCAACTGTAATTATAAATTCCGGTAAGATTTTGCTTGTCTAAACCAATGTTTTGCTGATTGAAAAATCCTAAACTTAATGAAGTATTAGGAAAAGAGGTGCGATCGATGATTTTATCGATTTGGTTTGAAAAAAATACAAATCGCGGAAAAGTAAGTTTTACATCGGCACCATATTCTAAAATATCAAAAAAGGTGTTTTGAACACTGCGGTATCTCGATGCAGATGATCCAATGTTTCCACGAAAGCTTACATCTAAAATTTCGGCTCCTTTAAACAAATTTCGAAACATAAAACCAATACTTCCTTCAATACCAAAATCTTGAATGTTTGAATGGCTTACATCGATTGATGGATTAAAAGTAATTCTTTTACGAGGATTTAGGGTAATATTGGCAATAAGGCTTTTTCCTAAGCTATCTTTCGGATCGGGAATGTATTCAATAGTAGGATAATTAAAAACTTTTAGATTACTCAATGAACGTGAAGTGATTAACCTTCGGGTATCAGAAAAATAGGTGTCTTTGTCAATAAAAACAGCATTCCGCAACACTTTTGGTTTATAGCTCAATGGTCCTTTGCTATAAATATTTAGGTCTTTATACGCTATCGAATCTGTAATCACTTGCGATTCTGCCGATGTATTGCTTGTGAAAATATTCACCTTGCTTATTTTATACAATTTAAAAGGTTCGGTAGTAAGGGTGTCGCCTTGTTTAATGCTTTTATTATCAATGTTTAAATAGATATCAGCCGTGTGATTTTGCTTTAAAGTGTCCATCACATAGTTGATGTAGGTTTTCTGAAAATCGTAAGCCCCATTATTTCTAAAGAAAGAAGTAATGCGATCGCGTTCTTCGTCTAATTTTGCTGCGTTGTACTGAGCTCCTTTTTTAATAATGCTGGCACGTCTATTGGTTTTATAAAGCGAATCTAATTCGGTTGATTGCACCATCACAGCAATACTGTCATACACATAAGCTTTGCCGGTATCAACCTTGTATAAAGCACTTATTTTTTTTGGTTTGATGCTGTCTAATTCATAAGAAACCTTAGTGTTGAAATATCCTTGGTTAAAATAATGATTTTTTAAACGAATTACAGATTTATTAGTTCGCTCTTGGTTAAATATTACCGGCGCTTCGCCTAGTTCTTTCAAGGTTTTTCCTAAACCCGAAACAAAAAACGAAGTACCCAAACGATCTACTTGCTTCGCAGAAAGCAATTTAGTTAAAAAACGTTCGGTTTTTCGGTGCTTGTCTAACCACGCTTGATAGCTAGAATCGGGGTTCACCTTAGCCATATTATACATTTGTAAACGCAGGCGATAACCCAACAGATTGCTGTTTGGTTGCTGGTATAAAAGCTGTGTTACGGTTTCGCTTTTCTCTTTTTTATTATTCACCACAATTTCGTTTTCCATTAACAGGCGTTCTTCATTATCAACACGCTTAGTTAAAGAACATGCTAAAAAAAAGCTGGATATTACAGTGATAAATAGTATTTTTGATAAATTATTTTTCAAGATCAAATCAATTTCAACTGGTAAAATTACAATTTTTTACGAATGCTTACTAAGAACCAAATCAAATATATAACGCAATTAAAGCAAAAAAAATTTCGCGACACCCATCGTGTTTTTGTAGCTGAAGGATTCAAGGTTATTACCGAATTGTTGCATTCCAACATAGAATTGGAACAGATTTATACAACGCAACCATTAAAAATCGATGTTTCAAAAGAATTAGTTACCGAAATATCGGAAGCAGAATTGAAAAAAATATCGTTTTTAACCACACCCAACGAATGCTTGGCTGTTTTTAAAATGAAGAAAGAGGTGTTGCCAGAAACCAATGGGTTAAAAATAGCTTTAGACGATGTGCGCGATCCTGGAAATTTAGGAACCATTATTCGTTTGTGTGATTGGTTTGGTATCACTGACCTAATTTGTAGCAATGAAACAGTAGATTTTTACAATCCAAAAGTAGTACAAGCAACCATGGGATCGCTCACGCGTGTAAATATTCACTACGTCAATTTGGCGAGCTACTTAAAGCAAGCCCACACAGCTGTTTATGGAACGTTTATGGATGGAACCAATATCTATAAAACCGATTTGCCTACCAACGGAATTATTGTCATGGGCAACGAAGCAAACGGAATATCTAAAGAAATTGAGGCCTTGGTGACGGCTAAAATTGCTATTCCACGTTTTGGCGATTTGCAACAAACCGAAAGTTTAAATGTGGCAACCGCAACTGCTATTGTTTTGAGTGAATTTAAACGGAATTAGATATTTGTTTTATTTTTAATCAATTGAAATAGTGTAATTTATGGGTAAAAGTTTGCTTTTATTGTTGATGTTATTCTAACAAGTGCGTCGAGTATTCAATACAGAGAATGTTTGAGGGATTATTTGTTGGAAACCGAAGAGGCTTATGGTTTATATTTGTAATCAACCAGATTATTAATTAATATTTTATAAAAATTGTTACTTATAAATAATCAAAGAAGCAGCTCAACACGAACTGCTTTTTTGATTATTATAGTCTTGGAAATTCTAGTAAATTATCACTAAATGATTATAATCTCAACACCTGATAAAATAATCATATCTTTAGTTTAAACAGAAAAATTCTTATCGATTAACACCAATATTTCTTATTTCAACACATTACTAAAGGCTTGTACAAAAAGCGATCAATCCACATTGCTGCCTTGTTGTTCATCTTCTATAAAAAGTTGCACTTTGCTAACAATGCTGCGGAGGATTTCTTCTCGTTTGTTTGCTGTTCCAATTTCCTGAATAGACAGTTTATTTGGTAAGGTGGCAATGTCATTCGTAAGTTGTTTTGCCATGATATTTACTCTAATACCCACAATTGCATCTTCGGGAACATCTTTAAAAACATTGGTTAAATTGGTTCGCCAATCAAAATCCTTTAAATCTTGAAAGCGATCCGCATTTATGGTCATAAAAACCGTTTTCACTTTGTCAACAATCTCAATTTCGGTTTTAACCTCTTGTGCATGAACAGCAGGAATTCCTGCTAAAAAAAGTGCCAATACTATTAATTTTTTCATTATTCAATTCTTTTTTTATTAAAGGTATAAAAAAAAGATGAAAAAACCGCATAAATATGCTAGTGTTAATAATCCAATAACAAAATTTATTGTTGAATCTTTGTAATTGTTCCTTTTTGTTTGTTAACATCGCCCACAATACTATATTCAAAGGTATAGCCGTTAGCAGTTGTCGTCAAAATTTTCATTTGAACAGCTTTTTGTTCAGACATATTTTTTGGATTGATTTTTTGCAATACATATTCGCAATCATTAACCCAGCGAATACTTGCCGTATCGGTTCTTCCGTTATATGTTTCAATTTCATACATATCTGTGCGAACAAAAGTAGAAGTGTGTTTTTCGCCATTGATTTCTTGTTCAAACAAAAAAGTTCCGGTTTTAAAGTCGGTGCAATTTCTTTCTTGATTGTAGCAACTTGCCATAAAAACCGAACATATTAATATACATAATTTTTTCATAACTAATCGTTGAATAGACCGTTAACAATAGTTCTTAATCCTTTAAAAAATAAATACATCGCATATAAACAAATCAAACACCCCAAGATTAATACAGGATAGTAAAGCAGGTGTTCTTTATTTTTGAAAGACGAATAGATGATAATTGGACCAACAAACATGAGTGGAATGGCAATAAAGACTTTTTGCAGACCTTTGTAAATACGCGTTTTATCAGCTTTTGGTGTTTCCATTATTTTGTGTAATTAACAATTGCATTGCGCACATTTCCGTGCAAAGAAATAAGCTCTGTTGCTTGTTCTTTTGAAACATGCAGTTCATTCATCACCATTTCTATGGCTCTGTTTACTAGTTTATCGTTTGATAATTTCATATCAACCATTTTGTTGCCTTTCACATGTCCAAGTTGAATCATTGTTGCAGTAGAAATCATGTTCAACACCAACTTTTGAGCAGTACCGGCTTTCATGCGGGAACTTCCGGTTACAAATTCCGGTCCTACTGTTACCACAATCGGAAAATGAGCTAATAGAGCCAAAGGGCTGCCTTCATTGCATGTGATGCCTCCGGTAGGAATTTCATTTTCGATACAAAATTTTAAACCACCTAACACATACGGGGTTGTTCCTGATGCCGCAATACCAATAACAAAATCGTTGCTATTGATTTGGTATGATTTTAGGTCGATTTCGGCTTGGTGGATATTGTCTTCTGCGTTTTCAACTGCTTTTCTTATTGCATCATCGCCTCCGGCAATTAAACCGATTACCTTGTCATAAGCCACTCCAAAAGTAGGCGGACATTCCGATGCATCAACTACACCCAATCTGCCCGATGTTCCTGCACCAATATAAAACAAACGACCGCCTTTTTTTAATTGCGAAACAATGGCATGAACCGTTTTTTCGATTTGGGGAATAGCTTTTTGAACAGCAAGCGGAACGGTTTGGTCTTCTTTATTGATGTTTGAAAGCAAATCTGCAACACTCATTTGTTCTAAATGGTTGTAATTCGATTCGGATTCGGTGATTTTATCAAAAAGCATAATGTACGTATTTTATACAAATTTACAAAAATTTAATAAGCGTGGGTATTATTAGTTGAATCTAATTACAATCTAACCTATCCCCACACGTAGCAAAAAGTAAATACGGCGTTATTCTTAAAATTATATGGAATTGGTTAAGAAACAGTAGTTTTAGAATGTAAAAAGTATGTTGTATAAATGTATATTGTAAAATTAATCTGTGAGAATTTGTGAAATCTGTGGTTAAATAGATAAGAAAATTCTGAAAGAAACAATAAAACAAAAAAACACCATTCAAACGAATGGTGTTTTTTATGATCTTAATTAAAAGATTACTTTCTACGTAATTCTTTAATTTTAGCTTTTTTACCTGTAAGTTCTCTAAAGTAGAAAATACGTGCTCTACGAACTTTACCTCTTTGGTTCAATTCAACTTTTTGCAAAGCCGGCATGTTCATTGGGAAAATACGCTCAACACCAACGTTACCAGACATTTTACGGATTGTAAAAGTTTCAGTAGCGCCAGATCCTCTTCTTTGGATTACTACACCTTTAAAGAACTGCGTTCTTGTTTTTTCACCCTCTTTAATTTCATAATACACAGTAATAGTATCACCTGCACTGAAATTAGGAAAATCTTTTTTTGTAACAAACTCGTCTTGTACGAACTTTACTAAATCTAAAGACATTGTATAAATTTTTTAAGTTAATTCAAACCAACATGCACGGTTTTCGCCAGAGGTTGATCCAAAAGTGGGGCAAATATAAGAAATTTTATTTATTCAAAACAAAAATACTTTACGAAATATATAATAAGAGTACGTTTGTAAGTTGTTTTTGTGTTATTCGAATTTTTTAGGTTTTGTTTTAGTTACCAGCGATGTTACTATTAACGCTAGCATACTTAAAGAAATTATTGAAACTATTAAATTTCCAATAGCGTATTGTGTACATGAAACAGTTAGAAAAATAAAAGCTAATACAACAATAAGTCCGAAAAATGTTAGCCAGTAATTTAGGTTCATACTTTTACTATCTGCTGCGTGTCTTGGAAGTTTGTATAAAGAAAAACCTATTACAAATGCACCAATAAATGTGCTTAAATGTTGAAGGATTTTTAGAATAGGAATCTGTTTATCAAACAATTCAACAGATTGATTTAGAACTTCAAATTTTTGAACAAAATATCCAGTATCATGAGTAAAACTATCCCATAAAATATGAGAGAAAGTTCCAATGATTACAGAAAAAATAACAACTAACCAATTCTTTTTAAAATAAGTATTCCAATTGAAATTTTTGAATATTATAACGCGCGATTTTAAGATATACGGTAAATTATCGAACAAATTATTTCGCACAATGTTGTGAAAAACGAAAGCTGTTAATATTCCTAAAGGTAAATCAAACAAAAAAACACCTTCAAACGTGTAACTAAAATCACTTCTTATTTTCATTCTTAAAAAGTATTCAAAATCTGGCATTAAGCTACCAATTATAAGACCTGTCAACGAAAACCATCGTTAAAATAAACATAAAAGGCTTCCCTATTTGGGAAGCCTTTTATCATTAACTTAAAAATAATATATTTATTTAGCTGCAATTGTAGCTTTGTCTAATCTCTCTCCAAATTCCTTTGAAAAGATTTCATTGAATTGTTCGCGATCAGCATATTGTTTTATAACACGATCTTGTTCTGCATCTAATTCCGAAAATTTATCATCAAATTTACCATGAGCAGCTTTTAATCTATCATATAAATTTACTGCTTCATCAACCGATTTAAAATGAGTTTTTGACAAGTTAGCGGTAACCCATTCCTTAAAGTCGTTTTTATGACAACTGAATGATGTTTCAACAGGAATTTTTTCTGCAAATTCTCTATCCAACTTTCTATACTCTTTATATTCATCTCCTGCATAAAGAGCGACATTTTTGTCAACTAGAGCACTCATTTCAGGTGTTATCTGACTTTTCTGTGAAAATCCTTTTAAACTAAAAAGAATCATCATTATAAAAAATAAATTCTTCATAATATAATTAGTTTTTAAAATTATCCTCTTTTGTTAATACAAGCTGTATAAGAATCAGAACACAATCTACTATCTCTTTCATATTTTGATCTAGCATTATCCATAGTCTGATTATTACCTCCATTATCTACAATTGCATACTTAGCTACCTGATAATAGTTATTTGCAGCAGTTTGTGAGCTAGCTGTTAATTTCTCTTCATAAGATTTAGCAGTAGATGTTACTGGTGATTGCCCCATCCAAATAGCTATTTTAGTGATAACAATTTCTTCAGGTGCATCTGCAATAAATTGATAAACTGGTGCAAAAGTAGATCTTTCAATAAGTAACTTTGAACGATAATTATTCCATCTTGATGTAGCTTCTGAAATACTAGTAAATGAAGTAGTAGATAAATTTGCAGAAATCCAAGAAAACATTTCATCAGTTGAACTAAAGTCTATATCAGTATTTAAATCATCATTAAAATCTGAAATTAAACCTTGAACTTCAAGATAAATATCCGAAGTAACATACTCTCTGAACATTTCATCAGTAGCGTCTTCTACTGGTGGTAATGGTCTTGAAGCTGTTGTTGATTGAACATTTGATGTTTCATTAACTAATGTTTCGCTTTCGTTAGAGCATGCAAACATTAATGCGATACTACTTAATAATAGGATTTTTTTCATAATATAATTATTTTATTTTGGGTTTAAACAAGCATCTAGGTTTCTCTGACATTGAGACATTTCTGCTTGATAACATTTAGCAACATCATCAAGATAAGATTGCTTATCTCCATTATCAGAAGCCATAATAGCTTTTGAAAAATAAGCCAAATTATCCGCAGCAGTTTTTGAACAATCTAAAAATTTGGTTTGACAAGTACTATTTGTTGTATTAGATTGAGGAAACCATTTATGAATCATTCCTCAAATTTCAGCAAGTGGTGCAGTTTTTATAAATTCATAAACAGGTGCAAAAGAACTAATTTCTACTCTTTTACGAGCTAAAATATGATTGTATCGAGTTTCAGCTTCTTCAACACTACTAAAATTAGTAGTTGACAAGTTTGCTGCAATCCACGATAACATTTGGTCAGTACCTCTAATATCATCGACTGAGCCTTCATAATTCATATCGTCAACGAACTCACGTGTTAAATCATGAACTTCAATAAAAATATCGGAAGTAACATAATCTCTGAACATTTCATCAGTAGCATTTTCTACTGGTGGTAATGGTCGTGATGCCGTTGTTGTTACGTTCTGATTTTCGGGAGTGTTTGTTGTTTCTGCATCGTTTGAACATGAAACCATAAATGCAATACTGCATAACATAAGAATTTTTCTCATAGTGTAATAATTATTAATTAATATGTTAAATATAATACAATTAAACAAATAACCAAACATAAAACACAAAACATATTAAAAAAATCATTTATCTTAAACTTGGAAATGTATAAAAAATGTCGCCAAACGTTGGTACTGTTGGCGACAAGTAAAAAAATATAAAAAAAAATTATTCTTCTTTTTTTGCAAAAGGGTTTTTATCTAATCTAAATGAAATACCTACAAACGGGTTAAACCTATATTGGGATTCATTCAAATTATCGTTTGTAACAGCACTATCAATGATCTGACCTATTTTATAACTAGAATTAGGTCTAACTTGTTTATTTACTGCAACCCCACCAGTAATCATAATGTTTTGCCCTATTCCCCATGAACCTCCTGCAAAAAGTGCTATCTCTTCAAAGTTTATACCTAAACCACCACTAATGCCAAAAGTATTGTTGCCATTGTAATTATTTAAAAAAGTAAACATAACGACAGGAAGAACATCCATTTGCTTACGATCTTGTACTTCAACAACAGAAAAAGTATCATCATCATTTTTTTGCGAAATAAATTTATTTCTGTTTGTGAAAATAATAGAATTTGCCCCAAATGTTGTTGTCCAACTCCAATTAGTTTTAGTTCGTATTTTATAAACTTTCGTTTCTGATCCACCTTTAGACAAGGTAATTAAATACTCTGTATTCTTATTAAAGATGAAAGTTCCAGTATGTACGTTGTTTCCATTGTGGTTTTTATTAGCAGAAAGTTCAAATTTTGGTTGTGGAGTTGCTTGTTTTACTATTGACAACTTGTATCCATCTGGAGCAATGATTTCACAATCGAATTGTAAAGAAGAAGTCGAACCTTTCTCACTTCTACAAGTTTTAAAATCTATTTCATATTCATAATCAATAGGCACACTTGCATCAATTGTAATTTTTTGATTAAGGCAATCAACAGTAACCTGTCCCGAAGCAATTCCCGCTAACAGTAGAAATTGCAATAATAGTAGTTTTGCTTTCATAATATAAGGTTTTAAATTTTAACATAAATTAACAAAAAATAATTTAACTTTTCACAAATGAGCAACTATTTATATAATATATAAAGAAGTAGTAGTCAACGTTGGCACGCTACAAAATAACGAGGGAACTCGATGATAAAAATAGATTAACAAAATGGAACTAACAGTTGCAATTGTACTATTCTTAATTGCACCGCTATACCAAGAGTTTTGGAACTGGTTAAAGAATAGAAGAAAGTAGATTACACAACGGCATCGTTAATGATAAACGATGAAAAAAAGAAGCTGTCCGAAAAGTCGGACAGCTTTTTTTTGTTGTATTTTTTCTCCAAAATAATTATCTTAGAGTTGCACAAAAAACCAACAATGGCTAAGGTAGTTTTTAAAAATCAAACAGGCAATAGTCCTGAACTTTTTCCGATTAATATTTTTGATAAAATCCCTAATAATCACCCTGTTCGATTAATCGAAGAGGTCGTTAACTCGTTGGATATTAGCAATATAATTAAGTTGTACAAAGGAGGTGGTACCTCTGCATATCATCCAAGAATGATGATTAAAGTGTTGTTTTACAGCTATTTGTCAAACGTTTATTCTTGCCGGAAAATAGCTAAAGCACTCACCGAAAACATCTATTTCATGTACATTTCGGGCAACTCTACGCCCGATTTCCGAACCATTAACGACTTTCGAGGGAAAATATTAAAAAATCATATTCAACAACTATTTGCCGAAGTAGTGAAAATGCTGGTTGAAATGGGCTATGTAAGTCTTGATATTCAGTACATTGATGGAACAAAAATCGAAGCCAAATCGAATCGTTATACTTTTGTTTGGAGAGGTTCGATTGAAAAATACAAGGAAAAATTAGAAGTTAAAATCAACACGATTATTTCAGATATCGAAAGTGCTATTCAGTCTGATAATCAAGAAATTAACAAAGAAGAATTACCTAAAAGCATCAATTCGGAAGAACTTCGGGAGAAGCTATCGATCTTGAATAAAAAGCTGAAAGAACCCACTAAAAAACAGGCAAAAGAGCTACAAAAACTTCAGGATGAGCATCTTCCAAAATTAGAAAAATACGAAAAAGACCTAGAAACTTTAGGCGATAGGAATTCTTACAGCAAAACCGACCCTGGCGCTACTTTTATGCGGATGAAGGAAGATCACATGAAAAACGGACAGCTTAAACCGGCTTATAATACGCAGATTTCAACTGAAAATCAGTTTATTACCCACGTTTCCATCCATCAAAAACCGGGGGATACCACGACTTTGGAATCGCATCTCGATGGTTTTGAAAATCTCTATGGAAAACAAAGCAAAGATGTGGTTGCCGATGCAGGTTATGGAAGCGAAGAAAATTACGAAATGCTTGAAAATAAAAGCATTAAAGCCTACGTGAAGTACAATTATTTTCACAAAGAAGCGAAACGGACGATGAAAAATAATCCGTTTTTGGTTCAGAATTTATTCTACAACAAAGAACAAGATTTTTACGTTTGTCCGATGGGGCAACGAATGGAAAATGTTGGCAAAGGAAAACGAATTTCGAGCAACGGACACGAATCGAAAGTGTCTTATTATCAATCAAAAAACTGTAATAATTGTCCGCTTCGAGAGGAATGTTTCAATGCAAAAGGTAATCGCAGAATAGAAGTCAATCACCGTTTGAATGAGCTTAAAGAAAGAGCGAGAAATTTATTAACGAGCGAGAAAGGGCTGGAACATCGCAGTAGACGCCCTATAGAAGTAGAGGCTGTTTTTGGGCAACTCAAGTACAATAATGATTTTAATAGATTTACATTCAAAGGCTTAGAGAAAGTAGAATTAGAATTTCTACTGATGGCTCTTGGACATAATTTTAGAAAAATGGTGGCTGTAGCAGTTGCGGGAAGAAAAACGGTATTCAAACGCCGTATTTTTGGTTCTAAACTTGTCATTTTTGTCGAATTTAGATGCTATCAGCGGTCTTTATTTCAAAAAAAGCAAGAAATTAACTTTAGTGATGATGTTGAAAAGTTAGTAGTATAACAAAGAGGCTATCCTTTTTGGACAGCCTCTTTTTGCATCAATGTATTATCAGATAATACAAGTATTTAAGTAGTTCATATAACAAAATTATTACGAACACTAACAATACAAATCTAACAGTATAAGGTGGAACTTTCGAATGATCTGTTTCTCCATCGCCCCAATACGAAAACCATCGTTTAGGTAAATAGGTGAGCGGTAGAATTATTGCTGGATGTGAAAATGTAAAAGGCACGTTTAGATAATTTAATCTTTAAAATTAATCTCTATCTAACAAATCGGGTCTGCGGTTTTGCGTGTGTTCGTAGGCTTTATCTTCACGCCATTTTTCAATTTCAGGGAAATTTCCACTTAACAAGATATCAGGCACTTTCCATCCGTTGTATTCAGCCGGACGTGTGTAAATGGGCGGAGCCAGTAAATTATCCTGAAAACTGTCGGTTAGGGCAGAGGTTTCGTTTGATAAAACACCGGGTATCAATCTAATAATGGTATCGCACAAAACGGCAGCACCCAATTCACCGCCCGAAAGTACATAATCGCCAATCGATATTTCTCTTGTAATAAAATGATCGCGCACACGTTGGTCAACGCCTTTGTAATGGCCACAAAGAATAATAATGTTTTCAACCATAGATAGGCTGTTGGCAATTTGCTGGTTCAACGTTTCGCCATCGGGTGTCATGTAAATAATTTCATCGTACGTACGTTCGGCTTTCAGTTTGGTAATGCATTTATCAATCGGTTCAATGCTCATCACCATTCCTGCACCGCCGCCAAACTGGTAATCGTCAACATTTTTATGCTTATTGGTACTGTAATCTCGTAAATTATGAAAATGCACTTCTACCAAACCTTTCGCAATGGCTCTTTTTAAAATCGATGCTTCAAACGGACTTTTAATTAATTCGGGTAAAACAGTTATAATATCAATACGCATAAAAAAATATTTGCTGCAAAATTACACAACATTATTTATATGTTTTGTTTTTTAAAAGAAGTATCTTTGCATTGTGAAAAAAATTATTGTACTATTTGCTTTTTTTATGTTGATAAAGCCCATAATTCCGGTAGTGGAATATGTGGTTTTTTACGACTATATTAAAAACGAACTTTGTATCAATAAAGAAAATAAAGCTTTGCAGTGCAATGGTAAATGTCATTTAAAAAAAGAATTGGCAAAAGCAGCAACCACGGAGGAGAAAAGCTCATCACACAGTTTTTCGATAGAAAACATACTTGTTTTTTGTGAAGAATTGCCTTTTCTACAATGGAATCATTTTTTTTCGGATGATTTGTTTCAAAACTATTTTGATCGCAGCAATTTATACCAAAGCACTTTTTATCAATTCCTTTTAAAACCGCCGGCTTCTTTAAGTTAAATATCGATTTAATCACATTTTATTTAACTTATAATATACATTTATACATGCAGATAGGTAATATACCCGTTTGTACTATTGACATGTTTGCTGGCAACGCCCACGATTTTTGGATGGGTTCTGTTGATGATGCACTAAAAAATCCGGTGTTTCGTTTGGCACATCAAGCTCGGTTTTATATGGTGTTTATCAACGAGAATGCCAGTGGAACAATTGCGATTAACAATCAATCGTATGTTTTAAGCGATTTTCAAATTGCCGTTGTAAAACCAAATAGTATCAACCAAATAGATTGTAAAACAACTTCAAATAGCCAAGTAATTTGTTTTACAGAAGCCTTTTTTTCGTTGCGTTATCACGAAAATATGTTGGATCAATTTTCTTTTCTAGAAAATGAAAACGCTGCATTTATCTCGGTTTCTAGTCAATGCTTTTATTCATTAAAAGAGATGGTTGGTCTTGCCGAAAAAGAATTTTTATCAAACAAAAAAGATGCTTTAAAAGCGTTGCGTTCATATCTCAATATCATTTTAATTGAAATCAACCGAAACTACAAACCTTTAAAAGTTTCTATATCTCAAGGTTTTGCCAAAGATAAGGCCTTAAAGTTTCAACAGTTAATAAAAATGCACGCTCATGAAAATGCGTTGCCATCGTTTTATGCCGATAAATTACATATAAGCACTAATTATTTAAACCGAATCAGCAAACAACATTTTGGCGTGTCGGCAGGTGCTTTTATCCGAAATCATATTATTTTAGAATCAAAACGAATTTTACACTTTACTAGTTTAACGGTTAGTGAAATAGCTTTTCAGTTAGGATTTGATCATGTTTCCTATTTCAGTGCCTTTTTTAAAAAGGAAACAGGAGAAACGCCAGAACAATTTAGAAAATCAAAGTAAGTTTTTGGTTTTCAATCCAATTGTTTAGATAATCGTGCCATAATTTGGAATAAAGAGAAACAAAAAGCAACTTTGCAACGTGAAAACAGCTACACTCATATTATCATTATTTATGCTGCTAAAGCCCGTGCTTCCGGTTTTAGAGTATGTGGTGCTGTATGACTATATTAAAAACGAACTTTGTGTAAATAAAGACAAACCCGAGCTAGAATGCAACGGAAAATGCCATCTTAAAAAAGAAATGGCAAAAACTGCTGCAACAGACTCATCAGAAGATAAAAGGCATTCTTTTTCGGTAGAAACATCTGTTGTTTTCTATCAAAACTTATCGGTTTTAGATTTTTTAATTCCTACAGAAATCATTGTACTTCAAAAAAATCTAGCAAACAATCAAGACCAATACCAATTCACTTTTCTTACACATATTTTTAAACCACCTATTTTTCATTTTTAAGATAAAAATACTTGTGTATCAAATACCTTTCTTCTAATTTTTTAGAAGGATATAGCTGTGTGTCAAATCGAATGTTTATTTCCTAAAACACAGCATTAATTCTATAGAAAAAAATATCTCTTAAAAATGAAATCAAAAATGAAAAATAATAAAAAAGCAATCATAGCGTTTTTCGCATCTAGTTTATTTCTAACAGCATGTAACAGCGACGACAGTTCATCAATCATTGAAGAAAACACATTTGGCGATGCCGAGTTGTATTTTGATAATGGTGTGAACGGTGACAAACTTATTTTGGGCAATTCTTACAAAAATTCAAACGGCGAAACATTAACTATTAACCGTTTCAACTATATCATTAGTAATGTGATATTGATCAAGGCAGACGGAACCGAATATGTGTATCCAAAAGCAAAAAGCTATTTTGTGGTGAGCGAAGAAGCCGATTTGCACACAATTAGTTTAGAAAACATTCCAGCAGGCGACTACGTAAAAGTAAAATTTGGTTTGGGGGTTGATAACCAACGTTATTTAGAAGGCGAAACCGCTCAGCAAGAGTTTTGGAACTATGCTGCAAGTCATAACTTAACATGGACATGGAGCACTGGGTATCGTTTTATTAATTTTGAAGGAACATTTACCCCTGCAACTGCTGCAAAACATGAAGATCCAGCGCATGAAGAACCAGGTACTGGAACACCAGGAATGTATAACTTTCAAATTCACCAAGGCAGCAACACCGCTACCGATAATTACCGTGAAATTACGCTAAACTTACCAACCACAGCACGCGTGCGAAAAGGCGACAAACCAAGCATACACATTATAACCGATGCCAATAAAATTGCAGACGGAACCAATAAAATTGTTTTAAAAGACAATTTAAATGCAGCTGGAACCAATGCAAGCATCATGGGCGGTGAAAACCTAATTAAAATTGCAGAAAACACACTGCAAATGTTTACAGTAGATCACGTGCACAACGGCGGTGGTACACAGCATTAATAGTTTTTAGTTGTTAATTTAATGGTAGCTATTCCGGGTTTTTTAAAACAACCCGGAATGCTTCTATATAAACCATTCGTATGTTTTATAGTAAATTTTTCAAGAAAGCAGCTGGTGTTTTGTTGGTTTGTGTTTTTATGTCATGCAGTGCCGATGAGGCGTATGAAGATATTCCGGCAGACAGTTTATTTCCGTTAGAAATTCCGGCTAATTTTCCTTCGATAAAGCAAGATATTTCTAATAATATGCCCACACAAAACGGAGTGGCATTGGGGAGAAAATTGTTTTACGATTCGCGGTTGTCTCGCAACAATACCATTTCGTGTGCTTTTTGTCATGAACAGCAAAGTGCATTTACACATCACGGACACGATTTAAGTCATGGTATCGATAATTTAACCGGCACACGCAATGCACCATCGGTTCAAAACATGATTTTTCAAACCGAATATTTTTACGACGGTGCATCTAACAGTATCCAAATGCTGTCTATTGTTCCTATTCACAATCCGGTGGAGATGGACGAGAATTTTCCTGCCATTATTGAAAAGTTAAAGCAAGATCCAACGTATGTGAAAATGTTTCAATCGGCATTTTCTAATGGCGAAGTAAGCTCTGCAAATATGTTAAACGCCTTGGCACAATTCATGACCATTATGATTTCTGCCGATTCAAAATACGATAAATATGTTCGAAATGAACCGGGTGGAGATTTTACAAACCAAGAATTGCAAGGGTTGGCATTGTTTGAAAACAATTGTGCTTCGTGTCATGCAACCGATGTTTTTACCGATAATTCGTTTAGAAACAACGGTTTGCCGCCCAATCCCAAATTAGATGATTTAGGCAGAGAACTTGTTACGGGATTTCCTGAAGATCGATATAAATTTAAAGTGCCAAGTTTGCGAAACGTAGCCCTAACAGCACCTTATATGCACGATGGGCGTTTTGGATCGTTACAATCGGTGTTGAATTTTTATACCGATGGCGTTCAAAACACACCCAATTTGGATCCATTCATGCAGCAACATCAAAAATTAGGTATTCCGCTCACGGCTGAAGAAAAAGAAGCATTGATTGCCTTTTTAAAAACCTTGACCGATGAAGCGTTTATTACCAATCCACTTTTTTATCACAAAACTTAAACAAATGAAAAAAATAATTGTATTTCTGTTGCTTGTTCACCAAACGGTTTACAGTCAATTTACCGCTAATTTATTCACTGATTCACAGCAATCAAATACCTATTTTTTGGAAGATTGCGATGCTTGTGGCTGCTCTGCGAGCGGAGGTAGTATGGGGTTCAACTCCTTAATTGGCGAAAAATTTGTTGGTGTGCGTTATATGTTTCAAAGCTACAAAAGCAAAGACGGGGTTTTTAATAATTCTCCGTGGATTGATGAGAATTTCAACACAGTTCAACTCTGGGCACGTGTTCCCGTTACCCAAAATACCGAATTGATGGTTTTAGCTCCGTATCATTTTTTAAACCGTGTTAAAACTACTGAAAATCAAAGTCTAAGCGGTGTGGGCGATGTAACCATTATGGGGTTTTATAATGTATTGCAAACCAAGAACGATTCGGCAACCATTCAGCAAAAACTATTAATCGGTGCAGGAGTAAAAGCACCAACAGGAAGTTTTGATAATAAAAACAACGGCAGTATTAATCCTAGTTTTCAGTTAGGAACCGGAAGTTGGGATTACAGTTTGGCAACCGAACACATCATTCGTTTCAAAAAATACGGACTCAACACCAATTTAAGTTACATCTTTAAGACCGAAAATGAAAAAAATTATCAATTTGGAAATCAATTCAATTATGGCACCTCACTTTTCTTCAACACCAATTTTAATGATATAGCTTTTGTGCCGCAATTGGGTGTTGCCGGAGAAACTTATCAAGCCAACAAAGAATTTAGCGAAGAAGTACCAAGAACTGCAGGCGACATATTCTTTGGAAAAATAGGGGTAGAGGTAGGTTACAAAAAAATTTCTGCCGGGGTGAATGCCATGTTGCCAATCAGTCAAAATTTAACAGGAGGTAGGGTAGAAGCAAATTACCGTTTGGCGTTTAATATCAATTATGTGCTGTAATGCAGCTATAATTTTATACCTTTGTAAGTAACAATATTAATTTTTTATGGATAACGGTATATACGCAAAATTCACCACGCCAAAAGGTGAAATAGTAGTAAAATTAACACATGATAAAACGCCGGGTACAGTTGGAAACTTTGTAGCTTTGGCAGAAGGAAACTTAGAAAACACTGCTCGTTCACAAGGAAAACCGTATTACGACGGATTAACTTTTCACCGTGTAATCAGCGATTTTATGATTCAAGGGGGCGATCCAACAGGTACTGGTTCTGGTGGTCCGGGGTATAAGTTTGATGATGAGTTTCATCCGGAATTAAAACACGATAAGCCTGGAATTCTTTCTATGGCAAACGCAGGGCCTGGCACAAACGGTTCGCAGTTTTTCATTACACACATTGCAACGCCTTGGTTGGATAACAACCATACCGTTTTTGGTCATGTGGTTGAAGGACAAGATGTTGTAGATGCGGTGGAACCGGGCGATAAAATGGATAAAGTGGAAATTATTCGTGTGGGCAATGAAGCAGAAAAATGGAATGCAGTGGAAGCTTTCAGAACTTTTGAAGGATCTCGTTTAAAAAGATTGGCAGAAGAAAAAGCAAATGTCGAAGCAGAATTGGATAAAATTGCAGCAGGATTTCAAAAAACAGATAGCGGTTTGCGTTACCAATATATTCAAAGAGGATCAGGTAAACAAGCTGCAAAAGGAAGTAAAGTAGCGGTTCATTACAAAGGACAATTAACCAACGGACAAGTTTTTGATGATTCATACAAACGCAAACAACCAATTGAATTTAATGTAGGCGTTGGTCAAGTAATTGAAGGTTGGGATGAAGGAATTCTTTTGTTAAACGTTGGTGATAAAGCGCGTTTTGTAATTCCATCACATTTAGGATACGGTTCGCGTGGTGCAGGGGGCGTAATTCCACCAAATGCCACATTAATTTTTGATGTGGAGTTGGTTGATGTTAAATAACGCGCCACACCCTAAACAATAATAACTAAAAAGCGAGATTCTAGAAATCTCGCTTTTTGTTTATTTTTTTGGAAGGAGTAGTGCAATTTTTAGAATAAAAAAAAAACCGACTGAATTTTCAATCAATCGGTTGGTGTTTTTAAAAAAATCCTCCTGAGTTTTGCACCTCGTTTTTATCGCGGGCTTTACGTTGTAATGCTCGGTTTTTACCTGAACCAAACATGTATTGAAATCCTACGAATAGCGATTGGCTTTCCCAAGTAAATGTACCTGATTGGCGGTAAGGCGCATCGCTTTCAAACCTTGCTCTCATGTTGTTGAACACATCATTAAAACGCAAACTTACATTGGCTGTGTTTTCCCAGAAGCTGTAACGCACTCCGGCATCTATTTTATACATGGCTTTCATGGTTCCGTTTACACCCACTGCATCGCCACGGTAAAAACCAAACAGCGAAGCACGCAACTGGTTGGTTATCTTGAAGTTGTTGTTTAACCTACTGTTAAAAACACCGTTGTCCACCTCGCGTAATTGCAATTCTCCTTCGTTGGTGTCTGGGTTTAAAACGGTTACCACACCACGCTGTTTTCTGTAATAATATTCCACACTTGGTTGCACATCCCACCATTTAGTGATTTTGTAATTTGCAGAAATTTCTGCACCATAAGCAGTAGATTCATCAAAGTTCCCAAAACTCATAACCATTCTTCGGTCTGCAATTGCATCTTCCGATGAGGTATCTAAATAAAACGTACGTTCAATTGGATCGTTGATCATGCGGTAATACGTTCCTAAAGTAGCACTTCCTTTCACACCAAAAATTTTGGTATAGTTAAACTCTACTGAATTGGTAAACTGCGGACGCAACTCAGGGTTACCTATTTGCACCACGCGCGGAGTGCTGTAATCGCGAACCGGTCTGGTTTGCCAAACATTCGGACGATCTACACGGCGGCTGGCACTAATCTGGAAAAAATC
Organism: Flavobacterium sp. CBA20B-1; assembly: GCF_028473145.1. Lineage (NCBI taxonomy): Bacteria > Pseudomonadati > Bacteroidota > Flavobacteriia > Flavobacteriales > Flavobacteriaceae > Flavobacterium > Flavobacterium sp. CBA20B-1. The sequence goes on along the minus strand of NZ_CP092370.1, from coordinate 860,177 downwards.
TGTCTGTGTAGGCGTATAGCTTAAAAATGCCGATGGATAAATGGTTAAATAATCATCGTTGAAATTGGCAGCTTCTGCGGCAATTAAATAATTTGCCTCTACATTGTACTTTTCTAAACGCGCCCCAATCTGATACCCCCATTTATCGAATTTCGAACCAAAGGTAGCGTAAGCCGATGCTATATCCATTTTGTATTCAAAATCGGTTTGGTTGCCAATAACATTTGTTGTTCTGTAGGTATTGTCTATTGTTGTGGTACGATATTCTGCACCTAATTCTAACTTTGTTTTTTCACCAATAGGATGCACATAATCTAAGTTGGCTTGCACTGCATCTACTGTATTGTCGCTGTTATCATTGTATTGTGTTGGCGAATTTCCTGCAATTCCGAAATTTCCGCTTTGGTCGTTGTTTGTTTTGTTATAATTGACCTCAAAATCTAAAGTTTGCCCTTGTTTAGCAAATAATTTTTTCCAAGCAGCATTATAGATTTGCGATTCATTTGTACCATTGTATTGATCGGTTTGCAAAAACAATGGATTGTTTGGCGCCGAAATGGTATTTGCTACCGTTCCAATTCCGTCTGCATAGGTTTGATTGGTGTAAACAGAGAACGTGTTTTTATCGTTTGCATAAAAATCAAACCCCACTTTGAAAACATGGGTTTTGTTGTCGTTCACAATATCAAAAATTTGCTGACTGTTATCGTCTAATTGCGTCATTGTGCCCCCATTCAGCGTTTTTTGGTCGGAATAATTGTAATTTCCAAAAAAGTTGATTTTTCCTTTGCGAAAATTCAAATCTAAACCTTGATTGAATTTGGGAACTCTTGCAAAGGTAATGTTTCCGTTATAGCTTCCATTAAAACCGTCCTGCATGTTTTTCTTCAATACAAAATTAATCATACCGCTCATTCCTTCCGGGTTGTATTTTGCAGACGGGTTGGTAATCAACTCAATTTTATCGATTGAATTAGAAGGAATCTGTTTTAACAACGTTTTTGGATCTAAATGCGTAGGTTTTCCATCAATCAAAACACGAACATTTTCATTGCCGCGCATGGAGATATTTCCATCTTGATCCACGTTTACCGAAGGAATATTGTTCATAATATCCGATGCTGTGGCACCTGCGGTAGATAAATCTTTCCCCACACGAATCACTTTTCGGTCAACCAATTGTTCCATGGTGCTGCGTTCTGCGTTTATCACAACGGCATCTAAAACTTCCTCATCTACTTCTAACGAAATCATACCAAGATCAATCGTTTTTTGGGTCGATAAATCAATAGTGTTCTTGTAGGTTTTAAATCCGATATATTCTACCGAAACTTCCACTTGAGAATTTGGAAGATTGGTAATAGTGAACGATCCGTCTTCATCGGTTAAATCGCCCGAAATAATTTGTCCGTTTGCCGAAATAGCTACCGATGCAAAACCCACCGCATTTTTGGTCGATTTTTCGGAAACTTTTCCTTTTACGATTCCGTTACCAGTTGCTGGTTGCTGTGCCCAAGAGCTGACTGAAACAGCCAAAAACAACGACAGGGTTACGTACTTCTTTTTCATTTTTGTCTTTATTTTGTAAGAATTTTTAGCGTTCACCAAAACAGGTTGCGCTTAATTTTATTGTTTGATGAATTAGTGTGCGGTTGATTTAAAATGTTACACCAAAACAAAAAAAAATTCTGCACTGTGTTTTAGTAAATTAAAACCAGCCGAAAAGTTTTATCTTTGCACCTTAATTAAAAAATTTAAAACAATGTCTTTACAAGAAATTTTAACGCCGTACATTAAGCAAGCAGTTCAACAATTGTTCGATTTAACGATCGACCGAGTGGAATTTCAGGCTACGCGCAGGGATTTTGAAGGAGACGTTACCATGGTGGTTTTTCCTTTGGTGAAACAATTGAAAGGCAATCCTGCAGAAATAGGAAACAAAATAGGCGAGTACCTTGTAGAAAATGTTGATTTGGTAACAAAATTCAATGTTGTTCACGGGTTTTTAAATATTGTAATTAGCGACAGTTATTACAGCCAGTTTTTTAATGCTATTTTAGATAATAAAACCTACGGATACCAACCAACCAACGCCAATGCAAAAGCGGTAATGGTAGAATATGCGTCGCCAAACACCAACAAACCCTTGCATTTAGGGCATGTTCGTAATGTTTTGTTAGGATATTCTATAGCCGAAATTTTAAAAGCAGCCGGTAAAAAAGTATATAAAACACAGGTTATCAACGATCGTGGAATTCATATCTGTAAATCAATGTTGGCTTGGGAAAAATTCGGAAATAACGAAACACCAGAATCTACAGGTTTAAAAGGCGATAAGCTGGTTGGAAATTATTATGTAGAATTTGACAAAGCGTATAAAAACGAAATCAATCAATTAATAGAAAAAGGCTTAACGGAAGACGAAGCCAAAAAACAGGCGCCGCTTATTTTAGAAGCTCAGGAAATGCTTCGTAAATGGGAAGCAGGCGATGAGCAGGTTGTGGCACTTTGGGAGAAAATGAACCAATGGGTTTACGATGGTTTCGAAGCGACTTATAAAAATATCGGTGTAGATTTCGACTGTAATTATTACGAAAGCAATACCTATTTGTTGGGGAAAGATGTGGTGGAAGAAGGTTTGGCAAAAGGAATTTTCTATAAAAAAGAAGATCATTCGGTTTGGATTGATTTAACTGCTGAAGGTTTAGATGAGAAATTAGTGTTGCGTTCCGACGGAACTTCGGTTTATATGACCCAAGATATCGGAACAGCCATTCAGCGTGTAAAAGATTTTCCTGATGTTGGCGGAATGGTTTACACTGTTGGAAACGAGCAAGATTACCACTTTAAAGTATTGTTCCTGATCCTTAAAAAATTAGGGTACGATTGGGCAGAACATCTGTATCATTTATCGTACGGAATGGTTGATTTACCTTCGGGGAAAATGAAATCGCGTGAAGGAACCGTTGTTGATGCCGATGATTTAATGAACGATATGACCGTGACTGCCAAAGAAATTTCAGAAGAATTAGGTAAGTTAGAAGGTTTATCGAACACAGAAAAAGAAAGTTTGTACCAAACCATTGGTTTAGGTGCGTTGAAATATTACATTTTAAAAGTAGATCCTAAAAAACGAATTTTGTTCGATCCTAAAGAATCGGTAGATTTTGCAGGAAACACAGGTCCGTTTATTCAATATACCTACGCACGTATTCAGTCGATTCTTCGCAAAGCCGATTTTGATTACAGTTTGGTCATACTGAACGATAGCGAAGTAGCTCTTCACGAAAAAGAAAAAGAATTAATTAAAATAATAGCTCAGTTTCCCGAAGTGATTCAGCAAGCAGCCAAAACATACAGTCCGGCATTAATTGCAAATTACACCTACGATTTGGTTAAAGAATACAACTCGTTTTATCAGTCGGTTTCTATTTTAGGAGAATCAAATCACGATAAAAAAGTATTCCGTGTGCAATTATCCAACAAAGTAGGGCAAACCATTAAAAACGCCTTTGCTTTATTGGGAATTCACGTTCCGAATAGAATGTAAAAAATACGAAAACGCCTCTTTTAAAAGGGGCGTTTTTTGTTGTTTTTTTGTTGAATTTTCTTTTTTTAGTATATTTCGAAATAATATTCTTTCTTATTAATTACTTCATTATTATTTTTCCTAAATAGAGATCTTTTAGAGATAAATTATTGTTTTTTTATAATCACTAAAAATTATCGCTTATATAGTTTTAATTCTGTTTTATATTGATCTTTTGGTTCTTCTAAAATAAATAATTCAAGTTCATTTTTGTCATTGAAGCCATTAATTTTTTGTCTGTAAAGAACAGATGTTTTAGGATTCTCAATTTCAATTTTTCGATTCTTACTTATTGCTAAAAATTCTTCTTCTTGGTCAATTCCTAAATATCGTCTATTTGCCAAGTTAGCGGCTATTCCTGTTGTTGAACTTCCAGCAAACGGGTCTAAAATCCAAGCATTTGGCTTTGTTGAAGCCAAAATAAGTCTTGTTAAGACTGACAAAGGCTTTTGTGTTGGATGTTTTCCGCACGATTTTTCCCAAGGTGCAATTGCTGGCAATTTCCATACATCTTTCATCTGTTTGTCGCCGTTGAGTTTTTTCATTAATTCATAATTGAAATAATGAGGAACTTTTTCACTTTTTCTTGCCCAAATAATTTGTTCAGTCGAATAGGTAAAATATCTACATGAAAAATTTGGCGGTGGATTTGACTTTTCCCAAGTGATTACATTCAAAATTTTAAAACCCAATTCATTTAGAATTTGTCCAACCGAAAAAATGTTGTGCATTGTTCCGCTAATCCAAATTGTGGCATCGTCTTTCATTTTGTCACGAACTAATGAAAGCCATTTTCGATTGAAGTCGTTTATATATTCAAATCCTTCAGATTTGTCCCACTTTCCTTTGTTTACGCTTACAATTTTTCCGCTTTGTATTGAAAGTCCATTGTTTGATAAAAAATAGGGTGGATCTGCAAAGATCATATCAAACTTGTGGTCAAATTGAGGTAAAAGATCCATTGTATCTCCGTGAAGAAGATAAAATATTAATCTTCTATTTCAATATCTTCAAATAATTCTCCTGAATAGAACTTTTCAACTATATCAAGTGTCATTTTCTTTGTTATTTTTGAATATTGAAAATTATTTAAATATTCACTATTAACAGAAACTTGAGAACTTCCGGCATCTAATGCGATTACATTTGCATTAATTTCTGAAATACCAACTTTTATTAATTCTTGTTGTAAAATTACTCTTGGATCTTCCATTGTTATGTAAAATTAATCAATTAGTGTTTTTAACCTTTGTAATTTAAGAAAAATATGGTCATTAGGTTCATCTAATTCTTCAAAATGCTTTTTTTCTTCTCGATATAAATAACCAATAATTTCTTTTGTTAAATTAGCTTTTTCCTCCATTAATTCAAATGGGATGATTTCTCTTTTTTTAAAATCATCATAATCCAAAACTATTTCTTCTGAATTGTACATTCCAGTAACTTTCTCTATTGCTTCTTCAATGTTTTGTGCTTTAATATCAATAGTTCTTGATAATAATTCTTGAATTTCAACTTTAAATGTTTCCATAGTTTACTTTTTTATAATTTCCACGTCCCACAAACTCAATAATTCCTTTATCTCTTAAAAGTTGAAGTTGTTGTCTGATTTTGTCTTTGATAAAATTATTATTTGGATATTTGATTTTTAGCTTTTGCTCAAATTTGTAGATTTCATCAAGAGTAAAAGTTTCTTTTTTAATCAAATCAACACAATTCATAACATCTAAAATCCAACCTTTTGCATCTTTACTTTTTGTTCTTAAAAATAATGTTTTGTTGAAAGTTTCTTTTACAAATTCTTGATTAATTGTTTTTGCATTTTTAATCAAAAAGACTTTTCCAGCATCTGCTACTTTTGATATGTCAATATTACAACCAATCCAACCTGCTCTTCTCGCTGTTTCTGCTAATGGTGGTCGTTTGATAATTATTTCAGATGTAAAAAACTGCTTAGGAATGATTAGAAAATCATTTACAGTCCAATTTTTCGTATAAGTTAAAAAGAAAAAATTTGGATTATTATCTGAATTAATTCTTTCAATCATTGTAGAATAGGCTCCATCCGTTATTGTGTTTGATAGTTTACCACTTTTGCTTTTTAATTCAAATTCTTCACTACATTTTTTGCAATAAAAATCTGCAACTGGACGATTGTTTTCAAATTCATTCAATGGAATTTCGCCACAACTTGGACAATACGAATTATTCAAAACCCAATTTTCAGTTAGAAGTCTTGCTATTTGAGAATTACTCGTATATCCGTGAGCTAAATTTGTATTAAACGCTAAATTCATTTTATGCAGCCAATTGCGTTAGGGATTGTAGTGGAAATCCTTTTTGTGAGGAACGAACAAAAAGATTGGAACGGAAAGCCCGACCGAAGGGAACGCCCAAATAAAATTTTTCAGGATAAGCGTTAATGTTCCTTTTCGCATTTACTCTGGAAATCGAAAAATCTGAATATAAATCGTCAAAGAAATTATCATTTGCGTTTTTTCCTTTTACATCTGAATTACTTAAAATCCAAGTATGGTTTAATGCATCTAATTTTGTGCAAAACTCTTTTAAGCGAATTTGTTCGTTATCGTTAAACTCATCTTTTGCGTATGAATTAAAACTTGAAGTTTCGCTCAATGGCTTGTATGGTGGATCAAAATAAAATAATGATTTTTCACAAGTATAATTAAGAGTTTGTTCAAAATCTCCACATAAAATTTCTACTTTTTGTAATGCATTACTAACGGCTAAAATGTTTTCTCTATCACAAATTGTTGGTTTTTTATAACCGCCCATCGGAACATTATATTCATTCTTGCGATTTACTCTGTAAAGTCCATTAAAGCAAGTACGATTTAGAAATATAAACAAAGCGGCTTGTCCGCTTTGTTCTTCTTTTCTCAAATTGTACAACTCTCTTTTTTGGTAGTAATAGAGTTTTTTATTGTCTTCGTTTCCTTCTAAATTGTGGAATTCATTTTGTAGAATTTCAAGAATTGAAATCAATTCTTTTGGATTTGAAGCAATGGTTTTGTATGTATTTATTAAATCTTCATTGATGTCGTTTATTACAGCTTTTTCAAGTTTTGGAAAGTTGTTTAGCATCCAAAAAAGAACTGCACCGCTACCAACAAACGGCTCGATGTATGTGAAGTTTTCTTTTGTTATTTTTGTCGGTAAAGCTTTTTCAATGTCATTTATTAGCTGTGTTTTCCCACCTGCCCACTTTAAAAAAGGTTTTGCTATTTTTATATCTGTCATTGTAATTTAATTCAGTTAAGCGCTTATACGCCTCAAATTTACAATTTAATTTTTTTTAAGAATATAGTTTAGACTTTAATTTTAAGGCATTTGGCTGATAATAGTCCTAAATAATATATTTTACGAATCTTTGGGTTTTAAAAGACAAGATATTACATTAAAAATAATGCTATAAAACTAAAATTGATTATCTAGTTTTCATTCTCATTTGTTTTTTGCTTCATAGATAAAAAAATAGTAACTGAAACAAAATCTTGATACATCTTTTACTTTATTGTATATTTGCACTTTAGTTATAATACCAAAAAGTATGTTTGATAATTTAAGCGATAAATTAGACAAAGCCTTTCATATATTAAAAGGTCACGGAAAAATCACCGAAGTTAACGTTGCCGAGACTTTAAAAGAAGTGCGTCGTGCGTTGCTTGATGCCGATGTGAACTTTAAAATTGCCAAAGAGTTTACCAACAGAGTAAAAGAAAAAGCTATTGGTCAAGATGTTTTAACTACGTTGCAACCAGGTCAATTAATGGTTAAAATCGTTAAAGACGAATTAATCGAATTAATGGGTGGCGATGCTGTTGGGGTCAATCTTTCGGGCACGCCGAGCGTTATTTTAATGTCGGGTTTACAAGGTTCGGGTAAAACCACTTTCTCGGGCAAATTAGCAAACTATTTAAAAAACAAGAAAACCAAGAAACCTTTATTGGTTGCGTGTGATATTTACCGTCCGGCTGCTATTAATCAGTTGCATGTGGTGGGCGATCAAATTGGTGTGGAGGTTTATTCTGAACCAGAAAACAAAAATGCAGTTTCTATTGCAACAAACGCAATTGATTATGCAAAGAAAAACGGTTTTAACGTAGTAATTGTCGATACTGCTGGTCGTTTAGCCATTGATGAAGAAATGATGAACGAAATTGCAAACGTGCATGCGGCTATCAAACCACACGAAACCTTGTTTGTGGTAGATTCTATGACAGGGCAAGATGCTGTGAATACGGCAAAAGCCTTCAATGATCGTTTGAATTTCGATGGGGTAGTGCTTACCAAATTAGACGGTGATACGCGTGGGGGAGCTGCTATTTCTATTAAATCGATTGTAAATAAACCCATAAAATTTATTGGTACGGGCGAAAAAATGGACGCGATAGATGTGTTCTATCCAGACCGTATGGCAGACCGTATTTTAGGAATGGGCGATGTGATTTCGTTAGTAGAACGTGCACAAGCACAATACGACGAAGAAGAAGCTAGAAAAATTCAAAAGAAAATTGCTAAAAATGAATTTGGTTTCGATGATTTCTTAAGTCAAATCCAACAAGTAAAAAAAATGGGTTCGATGAAAGATTTAATGGGAATGATTCCAGGTGTGGGAAAAGCTTTAAAAGATGTAGAAATTGAAGACGATGCTTTTAAACATATCGAAGCAATTATCCATTCCATGACACCGATTGAGCGCAAAAGACCATCGCTTCTAGATGCCAAACGCAAACAACGAATTGCAAAAGGTTCTGGAACCGATATTCAGCAAGTAAACCAATTGTTGAAACAGTTTGAGCAAATGAGCAAAATGATGAAAATGATGCAAGGTGCTCAAGGCAAAAATTTAATGCGCATGATGGGGCAAATGAAAGGCATGGGCATGAAATAATGTGCACCCAAAAACTAAAAATCAGATTCATTGATATAAAATAAACCTGCAAGACGCATCTTGTAGGTTTTTAAATTCATACAATAACTACAAACAACAACACAACATGCAATTATTAGACGGTAAAAAAGTATCGGAAGAAATTAAAAACGAAATTGCAGCCGAAGTAGATCAAATGAAGCAACGTGGAGAAAAAGTGCCTCACTTAGCAGCTGTTTTGGTGGGAAGCAATGGGGCAAGTTTAACCTATGTGGGCAGCAAAGTAAAAACCTGCGAAAAAATTGGTTTTGATTCTACTTTGGTTTCGTTGCCCGAAGAAACAACTGAGGAAGAGCTATTGGCAAAAATCAACGAATTAAATGCCAATGATGCTATCGACGGGTTTATTGTTCAACTGCCTTTACCCAAACACATCGATGAACAAAAGGTTTTAAACGCGGTTGATCCCGATAAAGATGTAGATGGTTTCCACCCTGAAAATTTTGGTAGAATGGCATTGGAGTTAGAATCTTTTATACCAGCAACACCTTTTGGAATTTTACAATTGTTAGAACGCAATAAAATCGAAACTAAAGGTAAAAATGTGGTGGTGATTGGTCGATCTAATATCGTTGGTAAACCAATGAGTTTGTTAATGAGCCGCAAAGCGTATCCGGGAAATGCTACCGTTACTTTAACACACTCTGCAACACAAAACATAGAGGAGATTACACGTGAAGCGGATATTGTGATTACTGCTTTAGGAGTTCCTGAGTTTTTAAAAGCAGAAATGATTAAAGAAGGTGCTGTGATTGTTGATGTTGGAATTACCCGCGTTGCCGATGAAACCAATCCAAAAGGATACGTAATTAAAGGCGATGTAGCTTTTAACGAAGTTGCCGAAAAAGCTTCATGGATAACGCCTGTTCCAGGTGGCGTTGGCCCAATGACCATTGCGATGTTAATGAAAAACACGCTGATTGCAAGAGCGCGCAGAGCAAAGAAAAATAAGTAAATCATAAAAACCATCTTTTTTAAAAGTGGTTTTTTTATTTAAAGAATATTTTATCTTTATTGAAATATAATACTTTTTAAATGAGAAACTGTTTTTTTAATAATAGTCATTCTTTTGATAAATATCGGTTGTAATCGCTCTGAAAAGAATGTTTCAAATGATTATGTATTTAAAGACAACTCCTACAAACTTGAAAAGACTGGTGAAGTATTATAGGATAAATTTTGTCTAGATTGTCATGGTTCTAAAGGAGCTAACGATAATTTTCTAGCGGGAAATATTCAAAACGAAAAAGATTCAATAAACTTTTTATTATGACTTGATTTGGTGTTTTTTTTAATAATCTTTAAAAGCTCATAAACAGCACGTTGATTGTTGTAATCTATAATCAAAAAATCATCAGTAGAAAATTTAATGGTGTCTTTTGCAAAGCTGACTCTGTATCTTGTTTCTTCACCGTATTGGTAACTTAAAGTATCTTTATTTTTACGGAATTCGGTGTTTATTTTTTTAATTTCAGAAGCAAAGATCTTTCCAAACAATACCTTAGCATGATTGAAATCAGAGTCATTCAAATGAATATATTCAAAATCCACAGAAGGGTTTAGGGTTTCAAAGGCACAAGCACAATCTTCTGGAATAATGGTCATTTGTGTTAAATCGCTAAATGAAATAGATTTACTTTTAAAATCAAGTGTTATAGATGCTGGAATATGCTGTTGAATTGCTAAAATATCTATTTTTACAAAATCTAAACTCGTTGTATCTTCTTTAGGCACACAGCTTATGAATAGGAGCAGTGTAAGCAATTTAAAAAACTTCATCTCTATTTTTTGTTAAAGATAAAAAAAAACGACTTCTTTATCGGAAGTCGTTTGGAGTGATTATGCTTTTATAGTTTCCACCTCTTTGTTGATTTTATTGATTAAACCCATTAGCACTTTTCCTGGACCTACTTCGGTAAAAGATGTAGCACCATCGGCAATCATTTGTTGCACCGATTGCGTCCAACGAACAGGTGCAGTAAGCTGTGTGATTAAGTTTTTCTTGATTGCTGCTGCATCTGAAACGGCACTAGCAGTTACGTTTTGATACACCGGACAGATAGGCGTGTGAAAAGTAGTGGCTTCAATAGCTGCGGCTAATTCCTCACGAGCAGGCTCCATCATTGGTGAGTGAAATGCACCGCCAACCGGTAAAATCAATGCACGTTTTGCACCGGCTTCTTTCATTTTTTCACAAGCTAATTCAACCGCTTTTGCTTCGCCCGAAATAACCAACTGTCCTGGGCAATTGTAATTAGCTGCTACCACAACACCGTCAATAGAAGCGCAAATGTCTTCAACTACTTTGTCGTCTAAATTTAAAACGGCAGCCATTGTTGATGGTGTCATTTCGCAAGCTTTTTGCATAGCCATAGCACGTTTTGATACCAATTGCAAGGCATCTTCAAACGAAAGTGTTCCGTTTGCAACCAAGGCAGAAAATTCTCCTAAAGAATGCCCAGCAACCATCTCTGGTTTGAAATCGATTAAAGTTTTTGCTAAAATCACTGAATGTAAAAACACCGCTGGTTGTGTTACTTTGGTTTGCTTTAATTCTTCTTCGGTACCGTTAAACATAATTTCAGTTATATTAAACCCTAAAATTTCATTGGCCTTATCAAATAATTCTTTTGCTATTTCAGAAGATTCATATAAATCTTTTCCCATTCCTACAAATTGAGCTCCTTGCCCTGGAAATACGTATGCTTTCATTTTTAATTAGTTTGTTGGTACAAAAATAGCAAATTTACCCATAAAAAAAAGCCCGTTTTTTAAACGGACTTTTTCAAGAGTTTTTTGCTTTTATTATTGCAACAATACTTTCGCACGGTTGTCTTCTATTTTTGCATTTTGATACATAGCGCTAAACACCATGTTTTCTGCCATTTGGCGGTTGTTTGTACCTACTTTTTGTTTATAGGTTAAGTAGTTTGGCAAATCGGTAGCTTTTGTAATGTTTTTTGTTTTAATCATATAAACACCGTTGCGGCCATCGATTAATGGAGAAGTTTCGTTTGGTTTTCTTCCTAAAGCATTCCCCACAACCAAAGGTTCTTGGAAACCGTTTACCATTGGGTTTGCGCCTGTAACATCAATCGCATTTACCACACCCACTTTTGCATTTTTAGCAACTTCTTCTAACGTTTTACCGTTCATTTTTTCACGGATGATTGCTGCTTTTTTCTCGTTGATTAAGATTGGTTCTACCATTTGGCGTGCATCTTCAGCCAACATTAATTCGGTATCATTGATAGATGCCACTTTAATGATTAAAAAGCCATCTGCAGAATCAAATTTCTTAATATCACCCACGCTGGAGTTTTTGCTCGATGCCCAACGAACAGCTTCTGTTTGCGCTCCTTCAACGCCTGTTAATTGATCGTCAAAAGCATCTATTTTTGTAGCTGGGAAAGATACCAAACCTTGCTCAGTTGCTTCTTTAGCAAAGTCTTTTCCGTTTTGCACGCTTTCTAAGAACTTATTTGCTTGTGCATAAATAGCATCTTGTGTTTTGTTTGACGATTCAATTTTCTTAGCAATAGTTGCCAATTGTACGCCTTCTTTTTCGTTGATTTTATCAACTTTTAAAACATGGTAACCAAAGTCAGATTCTACAATCCCCAATTTCCCTACTGGATTATTAAAGATGTATTGGTCAAAGGTTGGAACCATTTGTCCTTTTTGAATATTTGGATATTTTCCACCTGTAGCTTTTGAGCCTGAATCGTTAGTGTTTTCTGAAGCCAATGCAGCAAAATCAGCACCGCCTTGTGCTTGTTTCAGCAATGCTTCTGCTTTTGCTTTTGCTTCGTCTTTTGTTAAAGTAACCGTTGCGTCGGCTCTTTGAGCACCTTTATATGCTATTAAAATATGCGATGCATCAACTGTTTCAGCTGTGTTTTTCTTTGCTACTACTTTAGAAACTGCATAGTAATCATTAAACACATAAGGTCCGTATATGGTACCAACTGGCGTGTTGAAGATTTTTTCAGCATGTTCCACCGGCAATTGTTCTTTTGCATAATAAGTAGAATCAAAAGGCACATCTGAATTTTGGTTTACAAAAGCTTTCACATCTGTTGCTTTTGCAAATCCAGAAATGGTATCATTTTTATTGGTATTTTTATTAAACACCACAGACGGCTTCAATAAATCTTCAATGATTTGTTTTGAAGCAGCTTCATCTTCTTTAGATGGTTTGTTGGCAATAAAAACATATTCTACTTTGCGCGACGGTGTAGCTTTGAATTGTTTTGGATATTTTTTAATGTATGCTTCAATCTCCGCATCCGTAACTTTAACTTGCTCGTCGTTTACAGAAGTGTAAGGAAGTGTTACATAGTCAAAAGAAACTTTTGTAGCCTCATTTTTATAAGCCATTTTAGCTTCTGCAGTAGTAGTTACAATTGCACCTTTAATCATGTTTAAGTACATTTGTTCTTTTGCAAAAATGCCCAATTGTTTTTCGTAATCTAACCAAGCGTTCCATTGTTGAGCGCCTGCTGCTTTCATTTGAGCCAAAAAGCTGTTGAATTTGTTCATATCGAATTGACCAGCTTCATTTAAAAACTGAGGGTTTTGCGAAAAACTTGGGTGTGTTTTAATTACATTGATCAATTGATCTTTGCCCAAACGCAATCCTGCTTGTTCTAATTGCTCGGTAAACAAAATGGTGCGCACTTCGTTGGTCCAAACTTGGTTGTATAATTGTGCGCCTTTTCCTTGACCATTTTTTTCAAGGTTTGCAACCTTATTACTATATTCCATTGCAGAAATATCAACTCCGTTAACTTCTCCCACATTGCGAGAATTAAAGCTTAATCCACCTGTTAATAAATCTCCAGCAACGAATGCTAGTAAACAAAATCCGATTACGCCAATAAGCAAACCTGATCTTTCTCTAATTTTCTGTAAAACTGCCATTTTTATGAATGTGTAATTTTTTCAATGAGCGAAAATACAATTATCTGTCTAATAAAAAAAGAGAATAAAAAAAAATGCACTTTTTTTAGTGCATTATTCTATTTTTGATTGTAAAATCGTTGTAATTCGGGTGTTTGTCGGTAAAAAAAAAAATTTTAGCTGCTATACTGATGATTTTTTTTGCAAAAGGAATCTGTAACTGCCAGCAAAATTGCTATACAAAGTGTGTTATTGTTTATTTTGAGGCAATTTACGCATGCTTCGCAACCTAAATATAAACATAAAAATGGCCATCCCTGCCAAGGCTAATTTTAACCAATAATTTTCGTTTAGAGTATAGGATCTGTATGCATCATAGATAAAAAAAACTCCAAACAACAGATAGATATAGGCAATAAATTTATAAACTTTCATCTTTAACTTCTTTTAATTCTGCACGATTTTGCTGTGCGTTTACAATTTTAAAATTTTGATCGAAATCTACACCAATTCCTTCAAAAAAGCTTTTGTTTTGATCGGTGACTTTAAAGTAATGTTCAGTAAAAAACCAATTATTTTTTTGGTCATAATACATTTGTTGCGTTTGCATTACTTTGCCGTCGTGCGAGGTTATTTTCACATCGCCCACCAAATTAATCATTCCTGTTTTGTTGTAAACCGTGGCTTGTTTGGCGGTGATGTAGTTTTTGTTTCGATTTTTGTCGTAAACAGTCACCTTAACACCTTTAGGAAAATGATTAAAAGGGTATTTTGCTTTGCTATAATCAAGCATTTTCACTGCATACATTTCGGCTTTGATTTTGGCTGAGTCGGTATATTTCACATTGATTGAATCGGCCTCGCCCGTTGCATACAATTGTTTTTTGTTTAGGTTTTGAATGTCTTTTAAATCGTTATTACATGCAACCAAAACAAAAGAAAAAGCGGCAATATGTGTAATTTTTTTTTTCAATTAATCGAATTTTCTGCGTTTAAACCAAACATCGTTAAAAGAAAGCCCAATATTTACGCCGTAATAATTTTCTTTTATCAAGCCCATGTTGGTATTTCCTTTTTGACCGTATTCAAATCCTAAGTTGATATTAGAATTGTATCTTCCCACAGGAAAACCTATACCGATATTTGCATTAATACCTTTAATTTCTTCTTGATTAATAACTAACCCGGTGTTTTCATAATTAAATCCTGCACGATAGGTCATTCGTTCTAAATAACTGGTAAACGAATTGTATTTTGGCGTGTAAAATCCACCAACGCCAATTTTCATATAATCGTTATACGTGGCGTTTTCATACTTGTAAAAGGTGTTGTATTTTGAAGTTTGGTTAGCTGTATATTCTGCTCCCACAAACCATTTTAAATGATTTCCAATACCTGCTCCAAAGGAATAGTTCATGGGCAAAAGCATTTCTTCATTACTATTTTGTGTGGTGGTAGCATCAATTTCTTGTAAGCCAGTCTGAGTGCTTAATCGAACAGTTGCTAGTGTTTTGGTTTGGTCGTTTTTTAATTGCATTTCCGGACTAAACGTGGCACTTGCATACAATTTAAGTTTATTCTTTAAAGGTTGTTCAAAATTCAATCCTCCGGTTACCGAAAACCCACTGTAATTGTTTAAGTTTCTAATACGGCTGCCACGGTCAAACGCTACACCTTCGCCATTATCTGCAATAAATTTGGTAAGGCTGGTTTCGGTATCTCCAAAAATATACGCTCCATTAACACCTATACTAAAGTTTTTGCTAATTTTATAACTAAGACCTAAAAATGTACGGTTTAAGCCCCCTTCACCCACATATTGGCGCGAAATGGTCATTCCATTATCGTTAATATTTGTGTTTTGTATATTGTATCCCACAAAAGAATACGGCATAATCCCCACAGCAACATTAAAATCCCCAGCCGGAAAAGCAAGTGCTAAATAATCGAAAGATCCACTTGTGGTTTTTTCTTTGCTGTTTGCATTTTGTAAGTTGTTTCCTTTGTATGAAGCACCCAATGAAAAAGTGGTGGTTTGCAATTTGGCATACGAAGCGGGGTTTAACGTATTTATGTGCAAGCTATCGCTATAAACCGCTAAGCTACCCATTGATTTTATTTCGTTTGCCCCTTTAAATTGTTGGTCACCAAAACCATAATAAGAATAAGGAGAAGCAGTACCTTGCTGCGCAAAAGTGTGGCATGTGCTTGCCAAAGCAACTCCTAATACAATTTTTCTAATCATTTGATACAATGTGTTGATATAACAAAAATAAACTTTCTAGCAGAAAGTTTGGATTTGCAAAGATGCTATTTTTTAAACGGTTTACCAAAAATTCAGAATTTCCGCCTGTTAAAATTACTGTTAAATTCTCATCTTGATGTTTAAAGTGTTCGATAAACGCCTCAATTTCAGCCACAACGCCGTTCAAAACACCTGAATGAATAGCAGTTGCTGTTGAATTTCCTACAAACGGGTGCAGTTCCGAAATTTTTTCCAAGGGAAGATGGGCGGTGTGATCGTTTAAACTTTTATAGCGAAGTCCGATACCTGGTGAAATGGCGCCTCCGTGGTATTGATCCAAACTATTAACAAAATCATATGTGATGCAAGTTCCGGCATCAATCACCAAACGGTTTTGCTTAGGATATTTCAAAACCGATCCGGCTGTTAGAACAATTCGGTCTATTCCCAAAGTGTTAGGAGTGGTATAAAAATTTTTAAAAGGAATAGGTGAATTATGGCTAACTGTGATTAAATTGCCTATTTTTTTTAGTCCTTCAATGGTTGTTGAGGGTAAATTACCTACCGATGAAAGAATAATATCCACGCAATTTTCGATTCCTTGAATTTGTTTTGAAATATTTTTTAGCAATTTTTCATTGTTGGTAATAAGCAATTGCTGCAACGTACTGTTTTCATACACAGCTACTTTAGTTCGGGTATTACCAACATCGATACAAATAATCATAATTTATTGGGCATATATCAACAAAGGTAGTTAAAATTTTTTTTGAAAAGATTAGGAAATGTTTAAAAAAAGCTACTATATTTGCAATCGCTTTTGAAAGGTAATACACCTTGCAAAACGGTACCTTAGCTCAGTTGGTAGAGCAACGGACTGAAAATCCGTGTGTCCCTGGTTCGATTCCTGGAGGTACCACAAATTATTGAGTTTAATTACTCGGTACCTTAGCTCAGTTGGTAGAGCAACGGACTGAAAATCCGTGTGTCCCTGGTTCGATTCCTGGAGGTACCACAAATTATTGAGTTTAATTACTCGGTACCTTAGCTCAGTTGGTAGAGCAACGGACTGAAAATCCGTGTGTCCCTGGTTCGATTCCTGGAGGTACCACAAAAAAAACGACCTGAATTTCAGGTCGTTTTTTTGTTATTTTAACTGTGCTTTTTTAAGATCTAATTCTTCTTGGTTTACTTTTAATTTCAACTCTGAAATTTTGGTTTCCATTTTTACTAATTTAGACTTCTCTTTGATTTCTTTTTCAGCGTCTAATTTGTTTTTTAGTTTTTTACGCTCAAAAGAGTTTGTGGCTTCTTCATATTTCATTTCCGCCTTTCTAAGGTCGTTTTGTGCTTTCTTAAGCTTGTCTTCGGCCTTTGCAATTGCTTTTGCTTTTTTTGCTTCTTTTTTTTCTGCTTTAGCAATAGCTTTTTGTTCTTTTTCGTGTGCTTTCTGCTTTTTCTGAGCTGCTTTTGCTTCAGCTTCGGCTTTTTTCTTTGCTCTTTTTGCAGCTTGTGCTTCTTGTTTGGCTAATTTTTCTTCAGCTTTTTGTCTGGCTTTTTCTGCTTTTAAAATCTCCTCTTCATAAGATGCTTTTGCCGCTTCAGCAGTTCCGATTGTAGTTGCAGTAGCAGTAGCTACATTGGAGTTGTTTTGAACCGTATTGGTGGTGGTTGTATGAACGCTATTGGTGGTGGTATTTAAGCTGTCTGTTGCTACTTGTGTGGCAATTGGTTGACCAGCTGGTGTTGGCTTAGGTTCATTCACTTGAGCATTCATTGACAAACCTGCGCCCAAAATCAAAGAAGATAATAATACAATTTTTTTCATTATAATAGATTTTTATTAATAATTCAGTAAAAATAATCAAATTTTATGCCATATTACCATTCGTTTACTTTATTGGCATCTAATTTTAAAAATATAAAAAGCAGTAAAGTAAAGGCTATTAAGCTTGATCCTCCGTAAGAGAAAAACGGCAATGGCACACCGATTGTTGGGAAAATTCCAATAAGCATGGAAACATTTACAAAAAAGTGCATAAATAAAATAGCTGCCACGCAATATCCGTAGATTCGTGCAAAATTATTTTTTTGATTTTCCGATAAGTAAACAATGCGTAGTATCAACGTAATAAAGCAAGCTACCACAAGAAGAGAACCGGCAAACCCCCATTCTTCTCCCACAGTTGTGAAAATATAATCGGTGTGTTGTTCAGGAACAAATCCGCCTTTTGTTTGTGTGCCTTCTAAAAATCCTTTGCCAATCCAACCGCCTGATCCAATAGCAATCATGGCTTGGTTGAGATTGTAACCTTCTTTCTTCATGTTCACATCATCGCCACCGAGCAACACATTAATACGGTCTTTTTGATGCGATTCTAAAACATTTTCAAATACATAATCTACCGAAAAAACAAACGCGCTCATTGCAACTGCCAAGAGAACATATACAATCGGGTTTCTATGAATGCTTTTGTTGTAGAAATAGTGAATAATGCATCCTAAAAGAATAAAGATGATTAAAATAACAGGTTGCATGGTTAAAGCTAGAATAAACAGAAGTATGGCAATAAATCCAGTCCATAAGTACCAAGCGGGAAATCCTTCGCGGTATAAAACTAAAAAAAGTACAGCAAATATCATGGCTGATCCCGTATCGGGTTGCAACATAATGAAGGCAACGGGCAACAGTATGATTCCCAATGGAATGGCTTGCTCTTTTAAGGTTTCGTATAATGTTTGATTTTCGCTAATGTATTTTGATAAAAACAATGCTGTTCCAATCTTTGCAAACTCTGATGGCTGCATACTAATACCTCCAAACTGATACCAGTTGGTTTGTCCTTTGATGGTTTTTCCAAACACAAACAACCCCATTAAGAGCAATATGCCTATGAAATAATAGATGATGGAATATTTTTCATAAACTTTTGCATCTAATGATAGAATAACAATGATTACCGGAATGGTAATTCCAATAAACAATAATTGTTTCCCAAAAATTTGGCTAAAATCAAAAACAGAGGTGGGTTCAAGCGGCAATGAGGCAGAATAGATATTCATCCATCCAAAAATCACTAGCACTGCGTACAGAAATATACTCAACCAATCTACGTTGGATATTACGCTTTGATTTGCTAAATGTTTAGTTTTTACCATTTTGCTTGGCTTTTAGTTTTAATAAACGTTCTTTTTCTAAACGTCTTAAACGTTCTTTTTCTTCTTGCTGTTTATCTGAAATATCTTTAAGGATATAATTTGCAGATAAATCACCTTCTAACATGCGTTTTTCTAAATCGGTACGTGTAATTTCGTTTTTTATATATTTTTCGATCATTAACGATGCGATTGGTCCTGCCCATGTTGCTCCAAAGCCACCATTTTCTATAAAAACGGCTATAACAATTCTGGGATTTTCTTTGGGGGCAAAAGCTAAGAAAACCGAGTGGTCTTGTAGTTTTACTTTTTCGCCGTCAACCGTTGCAAAGTTTTCGACCGTTCCGGTTTTACCACAAATAGTAATATCTGGAATTCGCAATCTGCTTGCTGTTCCTGACAAGTAAACCTCTTCTAAACCATCGATAACCGGGCGGAAATGTTGCCTATCAATTGTGGTTTGCTTTTTCTGAATGAAGGATTTGTCAATTTGTTTATTTTCTATTTTTTTGATGATGTGCGGCGTGTAATAATACCCTTCATTTGCAACGGCACACATCACATTTGCCAATTGAATAGGGGTCATCACGACTTCTCCCTGACCAATAGCATTTGAAACGATGGTTGTGCTTTTCCAGTTCCAGCCTTTATATTGCCTGTTGTAATAGTCTGATGTGGGTATGCGACCCTTTTGCCCCGAAGGTAAATCGTATCCCATGTAATCGTCTAAACCAAAGCTTTTTAAATGGTTATACCAAGCGTCAACACCTTGCGACGATGTAGGATATTTGTTAATAATTCGCATATAAGTTTGCGCAAAATAGGTGTTGCACGATTTGGCAATGGCTGGATGCAAGTTCCATGTACCGGCATCGTGACATTTCATAAAACGCCCGCCTACATAAAATCCGTGACTACATGAAAATCCCGTTTGTGTATCAATAACTTCTTCTTGCAAACCAATTAATCCGGTTAAAATTTTAAAAGGTGATCCCGGAGGAAACTGTCCTTGCAACACTTTATCGAAAAATGGTTTACCAGGAATACTGTCTATTCGTACATAATTTTTGGAACGGTCGCGACCAACTAACAAACTAGGGTCATAAGACGGAGCTGTGACCAATGCCAGAATTTCACCGGTTTTGGGTTCAATGGCTACAATACCGCCGCGTTTGCGAATCATTAATTCTTCGCCGTATTTTTGCAACTCTTTATCAATTGTGATGGTCACATCATTTCCTTTCACGGCAACCGTATCGTAAATTCCTTCTTTAAAAGAGCCTATTTCTTTGTTGAATTTATCTTTTTGAATGTAATGAACACCACGAACACCTCGCAGATCTTCTTCGTATGCTTGTTCCACACCGCGCATACCGATTAATTCACCCGATTTGTAATAAGGTCTTTTTTTCAGTTCCATTTCATTGATTTGGCGGATGTATCCAAACACATTGGCACCAAAGTCCACCTGATAATCGCGTAAGTTTCGCTTCTGAATATAAAATCCTTTAAAATGACGGATTTTTTCTTGAAAAGCAGCAAATTCGGTTTTGGTTAATTGTGCCAAAAATACCGATGGTAGGCGAGGGGAATATACTTTAGCTTTTTCTAATTTTTTGATATAATCTTCTTTGGTGATTTCTAAAATGTTGCAAATTTCTAAAGTATCAATATTTTTAGCTTCATTTGGAATCACCATGATATCATAACTGGGCTGATTGGCTACTAAAAGTTGTCCATTTCTATCATAAATATAACCGCGCTCTGGATAATCGTAAACAATCTTTAAAGCATTTATATCTGCTTTTTTTAAGAAAGAATCATCTATTACTTGTAAATAAAAAAGCCTTGCCACAATAACAATTGCAGCCAAAATGATGATGATGGGAAATAACAGTTTTCTCATTTTCGTGGCGATTTAATTAATCCTATTATAAGAAAAATTAAAAGGATTGTAAAAGCAGCTGAAGTTACAATTCGCAATAAAATCTCCAAAATAAAGCTAAAGTTAAAAACTTCTAGTGAAATAAGTACAGTATGATGTATTAAAACCGAGGTGATAGCGTAAGTAACCAATTCAGAAGAAAACTTATCGGTGATATGCATCATGTGGAATTCATAACTGTAGCCAAATGCCATTTTTAACAAATTTTCACGAACAAACGCCAATGTTATACAGGCTGTGGTATGCACACCGCCCGAGTTGTTGAAAATATCGAGAATTAATCCCAAAACAAAACTTAAAATCAAGAATAAATGTCGGTTGGTGTTTAAAGGATATAATAAAATAAATAAAATATAAGGGTATGGGGTTACAAATCCAAAAAAATGAATATTGTTGAATACTGTTACCTGAAAAAATACAAGAACAATAAAACGAAAAGTATTGAGAAGTGTGGTGTTATTCATCGCTTACTGTTTCTTCTTCGAGTTGTGAAATTTCTTTTATGTGCACATGCTCGATTAAATAAACCGAACTAATATTAGTCATATCGTTAAACAAACGCACGTTGATAGTGTAAAAATTTGAATTTTTAGACGTAAACACTTTGTCAACCACTCCCACAGGAATATTTTCCGGAAAAATTGTAGAGATACCGCCGGTAACAATAGAATCGCCTTTGCGCAGTGCTGCCAATTTAGGAATATCGGTAAGTTGAACAAATCCGGTGTTTTTTCCGTCCCAAGTAATGGTTCCAAAGTGGTTGGTGTTGCTCACCTTTGCACCAATTTTAGTGTGTCTGTTTAAAATGCTTTGCACGGTGGCATAATTTTTTGAAACATTTTCCACAATGCCAATTACGCCTTTAGCGTTTATCACGCCCATGTCTTTTTTAATTCCGTTTAATTTTCCGCCTTTTATAGTGAGGTAATTTTCTTTTTTAAAAAAAGAATTTTTAATGATTTTTGTCTTAAACATTTTATAGTCTTGGGCAATACGCATTTCTGGATTCACCGCAAAAGTACTGTCAACAATCAATTGGCTGTTGTACAGAATTTGTTTCATTTTCACGTTTTCTTCTGCCAAACGTTCGTTTTCTTCTTTTAAATGCAAATATTCGGTGATGCTATTTGTTTTTTCATAAATAGTTCCCGAAACAACATTTGCACTGTGAAGCACTTGGCTTTGGTGGTACGAATGGCTTTGTACGGTTAAGTATAATGAAACTACTAAAAGCAGCAAAAACAGTAACTTTGTACTGTTTTTTGTTATAAAATAAATGATTTGCTGCATACTAAATTGGCGTTTTTTATTTTATAAGAATGCTTTTAAACTTCTCTATGTTTTTGATAACGATTCCTGTTCCGCGAACCACAGCTCGTAAAGGATCTTCTGCGATATAAACGGGTAAATCGGTTTTTTGAGAGATGCGTTTATCCAAACCTCTTAACATTGATCCACCACCTGCTAAATAAATACCAGTATTGTAAATATCGGCAGCCAATTCTGGAGGTGTTTGTGACAAGGTTTCCATTACAGCATCTTCAATACGCTGAATAGACTTGTCTAATGCTTTGGCAATTTCTCTGTATGAAACATTTACTTGTTTTGGTTTCCCTGTTAACAAGTCACGCCCTTGCACCATTAAATCTTCTGGTCCTTGATCTAAATCTTCAATAGCTGCGCCAATTTCAATTTTAATTTTTTCTGCTGTTCCTTCACCCACAAATAGATTGTGTTGGGTACGCATGTAATAAATGATGTCGTTTGTAAACACATCACCGGCAATTTTTACCGATTTGTCGCAAACAATACCGCCCAATGCCAAAACGGCAATTTCTGTAGTACCACCACCAATATCAACAATCATATTTCCTTTGGGCTGCATGATATCTACACCAATACCAATCGCTGCTGCCATTGGTTCGTGTATTAAATAAACTTCTTTACCGTTCACACGTTCGCATGATTCTTTCACCGCACGCATTTCCACTTCTGTAATTCCCGATGGAATACAAACCACCATGCGCAATGCAGGTGTAAATAAGCGTTTTTTTAATGCGGGAATGCTTTTAATGAACAAACTGATCATTTTTTCAGAAGCATCAAAATCTGCAATAACACCATCTTTTAACGGACGAATAGTTTTAATGTTGTCGTGGGTTTTTCCTTGCATTAAGCTGGCTTCTTTACCCACAGCAATTATTTTTCCAGAAACACGGTCGCGGGCAACAATCGAAGGACTGTCAACCACAACTTTTCCGTTGTGTATTATTAACGTATTTGCAGTACCAAGGTCCATAGCGATTTCCTCGGTCATGAAATCAAAAAATCCCATATAATTTTTAAAATGGTGTTAAGTTAAACTATTCCGTTCTATTTTTTAATGTTTAAAGTGACGGATACCTGTGGTTACCATAACCATTTGGTTTTCGTTACAATAATCAATGCTTAAATTGTCTTTAATTGATCCGCCTGGTTGAATAACTGCTGCAATACCGGCTTTTTTAGCAATTTCCACACAATCTGGGAATGGGAAAAATGCATCGCTTGCCATTACTGCATCGGTTAAATCAATACCAAACGCATTTGCTTTGTCAATTGCTTGTTTCAATGCATCTACGCGAGATGTTTGCCCGGTTCCTGAAGCACACAACTCTTTGTTTTTTGCTAAAACAATTGTGTTTGATTTGGTGTGTTTACAAATTTTCGATGCAAACAATAAATCTTCAATCTGTTTTGTATCAGCCACTAAAGTGGTAACGTTGGTTAAATGTTCTTTAGTATCTGTTACGTTGTCTTTATCTTGAAACAAAATTCCGTTTAAACACGTACGAACTTGTGTTTTTGGCAATTCAATATCTTTGATAATTAATATAATTCTATTTTTCTTTTCTTGTAAAATTACCACTGCGTCTTCGTCATAACTAGGAGCGATTACAATTTCACAGAACAAGTTGTTAATTTCTGTTGCTGTTTCTTTATCAATATTGCCATTTGCAATTAAAACACCGCCAAAAGCAGATGTGGGATCGCCAGCCAAAGCAGCCAAATAAGCTTCTTTCATAGTTGGTTTTTGTGCCACACCACACGCATTATTGTGTTTCAATATAGCAAAAGTAGGAGCATCACCTTTAAATTCGTTCATTAAGTTAACGGCAGCATCCACATCTAATAAATTGTTGTAAGATAACTCTTTTCCGTGTAACTTTTCAAACATTTCATCAAAATTTCCAAAGAAAATTCCTTTTTGATGTGGGTTTTCTCCATAACGCAATGTTTGTGCTTCGCCTTGGCTTATTTTTAACACAGGTTCGTTGATTTCTTGATTGAAATAATTGAAAATAGCACCATCGTAATGCGATGATACATGGAATGCTTTTGCCGCCAAATATTTGCGTTGAGCCAGCGTTGTAGCTCCATTTTCTGATGTGTAAAAATTCAAGAATGTTTCATATTCATCAACCGATGCAACAATCACTGTGTCTTTAAAATTTTTAGCACCTGCACGAATTAACGAAATACCCCCAATATCAATCTTTTCGATAATTGCTGCTTCATCAGCACCCGATGCAACTGTTTTTTCAAACGGATACAAATCAACAATAACTAAATCAATCTGTGGAATGGCATAATCGATCATTTGTTGCACGTCGGTTTCATTGTCCTGACGGTTCAAAATTCCACCAAAAATCTTAGGGTGCAATGTTTTTACACGTCCGCCTAAAATCGATGGATACGATGTAACGTCTTCTACCGGAACAACAGGAATGCCCAAATCTTTGATAAACGTTTCGGTTCCGCCTGTTGAATAAATAGTTACGTTGTTTTTATGCAATTCTTTTACAATCGGTTCTAATCCATTTTTGTCAAATACTGAAATTAATGCCGATTGAATTTGTTTAGATGTACTCATTATTGTTGTATGTTGTTTTTAAGCTGCAAAAATAGTATATGTAATTGATTTAATGAAAATTATTTGAGATGATTTTTTGCCATTTTAAAATATTTTTCAATCCCTTTTTTTTATTGTTTAAGGTATCAATAGAAGCTAATGCAATTAATTATTTAGATATTACCTTTTTTCGATACAAACGCGGAAACGATTTAACCGGATATTGTCTTTTGTGCGGGATATTGTTGAAAATCACAGCAGCAATAAATAAAATAAGTACACCAGTAAAAACCGGGGAAATAACGTATTCGTAACCCAAATTAGTGATTGATGGACCACCGGTTACGGCAATTAAAGCTGTTGCTCCACCAGGCGGATGCAGCGATTTTGCCATTTGCATACCAATAATAGAAAGCGAAACCGCCAGCGGACCGGCAATCCAAACGTACTCGCCTAAAATTTTATAGCATGTAACGCCGATAATTGCTGAAATTAAATGTCCGTTAAAAAGGTTTTTGGGTTGTGCTAACGGACTTCCAATTGCGCCATAAATCAGTACACAACTTGCTCCGAAAGATCCAATCATGAGCGTTAAATCATATTTTGACAATGCTTCGAAATGTAGAAAGCTTATGGTACCCAAACCAACGAAAGATCCTACAAAAGCCCAAAAATGTTCTTTAAAATCAACTAATGTTTCTTTGTACAGCAAGTAACGCGTTCTGCGGTAGGTTTTGTTTTTTTTAATTGACATATTATTAAAGTCAAAAGTCTTAAAGTCGAAAGTTTTAAGGCTAAAAACCCACAACTAAAAACTATATTACTATTTCTTTTTGGAAACCATTTTTTTTATTTCGTTTAATTTCATCAAGGCTTCAACCGGAGTAAGGGTATTGATGTCTAGATGAGTTATTTCATCGCGAATTTCTTCTAAAATTGGATCATCTAATTTAAAAATTGATAATTGCAAGTCGTCTTGTTTTAACGCTTCAGTCGTATTTTCGGTTTTGTGACTTGCTTCTAATTTTTTTAATATTTTTTGTGCTTTTTGAACCACTAAATTAGGCATTCCAGCCATTTTTGCTACATGAATACCAAAACTGTGTGCACTACCGCCGGGGATTAACTTTCTTAAAAACAGCACGTTGTCTTTGAGTTCTTTAACCGATACATTAAAGTTTTTAATTCGGTGGAATTGCTCTTGCATATCGTTTAATTCATGATAATGCGTTGCAAACAATGTTTTTGCTTTTTGCGGATGTTCGTGGATGTATTCTGCAATTGCCCAAGCAATAGAAATTCCGTCGTAGGTTGATGTTCCGCGGCCAATTTCATCTAACAAAACCAAACTGCGATTGGTTAAATTATTAAGAATTGATGCGGTTTCGTTCATTTCCACCATAAAGGTAGATTCACCCATTGAAATATTGTCTGAAGCACCCACACGCGTGAATATTTTATCAACAATCCCCATTGTTACCGCACTTGCCGGAACAAAACTTCCCATTTGCGCCAACAAAACAATTAAGGCGGTTTGACGCAAAATAGCCGATTTACCCGACATATTAGGCCCCGTAATCATGATGATTTGCTGCGAATGCGTATCTAAATACACATCATTTGAAATATAGGGCGTGCCTACAGGTAATTGTTTTTCAATAACCGGGTGGCGTCCTTCTTTTATATCCAACACATGATTTTCTTCAATAATTGGGCGTACATACTGATTTTCGGTAGCCAATTGGGTATATGATTGCAAGCAATCTAATTGTGCCACTAGGTGGGCGTTCATTTGAACCGGCTGAATATACTGTGCGCACCACATGATGAATTTTTCGTAGATTTCGGCTTCGATTTTAGAAATGCGTTCTTCGGCACCCAAAATTTTTGCTTCGTATTCTTTTAATTCTTCAGTGATGTATCTTTCGGCACTTACAAGCGTTTGTTTTCTAATCCAAGTTTCGGGAACTTTATCTTTGTGTGTGTTTCGCACTTCGATATAGTATCCAAAAACATTATTAAAAGCCACTTTTAGCGAAGGAATTCCAGTTGTCTCGCTTTCGCGCTGTTCTAAGGCTTCTAAAAATGACTTACCCGATTGGGAGATATTTCGCAATTCGTCGAGCTCTTCATTTACGCCATTTGCAATGGCATTTCCTTTGTTCAAAGCAACCGGGGCATCGGAAGAAATGGTTGTAGCAATTTTTTCACGAAGCAGTTCGCAGGCATGCAAATTATCGCCAATCACTTTCAACGCATCGTTTTTAGACTTCAAGGCGGTTTCTTTTAAAGGAATAATCGCATCTAAACTTTCTTTTAAAATAACGAATTCACGAGGTGAGATTTTTCCGGTAGCTAGTTTTGAAATCAATCGTTCCAAATCGGAAATCTGTTTGATTTGGTATTGAAAATTTTGTAAAATATCGGCATTCGATTTAAAATAATCGACCACATCAAAGCGTTTGTTAATGGCATCAATATCCTTTAAAGGCAGAGCCAGCCAACGTTTCAACAAACGACCGCCCATTGGCGACAAGGTTTTATCAATAACATCTAAAAGGGTAGTGGCATTTTCGTTTGCAGAACCGTACAATTCTAAATTTCGAATGGTAAATCGATCCATCCACACATACGCATCTTCGGCAATTCGCTGAATATTAGTAATGTGTTGAATTTTATTATGCTGTGTTTCAGATAAATAGTATAAGATAGCGCCACAAGAAATAATGCCTTCTTGCAATTCATCAATTCCAAAACCTTTCAACGAATTGGTTTTAAAGTGATTGGTTAAGCTTTCGTTGGCATAATCGTCTTTAAAAATCCAATCCTCTAAATAGAATAAGTTAAAATCGCTTCCAAAATGATGCAAAAAATGGTTTTTATTCCCTTTTTGAACCAAAACTTCGCTGGGTTTGAAGTTTTGCAGTAATTTATCAATGTATTCTTCGTTCCCTTGTGAAGTTAGAAATTCGCCGGTTGAAACATCTAAAAAGGCAATTCCGATATTCTTTTTTCCAAAATGCAAAGCAGCTAAAAAGTTGTTGCTTTTAGATTGCAACACTTCATCGTTAATCGCAACGCCGGGTGTAACCAATTCGGTAACGCCACGTTTCACAATGGTTTTAGCCATTTTGGGATCTTCTAACTGATCGCAAATAGCTACCCGCAATCCCGCTTTGACCAACTTGGGCAAATATACATTTAAGGAATGATGCGGAAAACCAGCAAGTTCGGTTTCGCTTGTAGAACCAGCTCCGCGTTTGGTTAAGGTAATGCCCAAAACTTTTGCCGTTCGCACCGCATCTTCGCCAAAGGTTTCGTAAAAATCGCCCACTCGAAAAAGCAAACAAGCATCGGGATATTTTGCTTTTATCTGATTATATTGTTGCATTAATGGGGTTTCTTTTTTTACTTTTTCCTTTGCTGACATGTTTTTTTATTTATTAATTTACAAATATATCATTTCTACCACAGAAAAAAAATCAACTTAATCGAGTTGCTTTTTATAGATTTTTCGATAACAAATTAAATATTATAATGTTTGCGTAATTTTTGAATAACAATTGAAGTGGAAACAGTGATAGATAAGCCTATAAAACACCCGAATGCTACTGTAAGAAAACGAAAAATGGGCGCAATTGATTGCTCTAAAGTATGCGATTGTAGCATCACTATTAAAAATGCGACAATTGCCACTCGGCTCATATTCATTACTTTAAATAGATAACAAATAACAATGGTTGCCACAATTCCTAAAAGCAATACATATATATTGGTTGCGTGGATTAAAAAACAAAGCAAACCTACTATTGAACCAATAAAGTTAGACCGAACACGTTCTAAAGTTAACTTCTGTGAATCTTTACCTTCTGGTGAAATCACTAAAATTATGGATAGCAACGTCCAGAAAAGTTCCATTTTTGGGAATTGTAACATTAAAAGGTATCCTGCCAAAAAACCAAGCACACACCGAAAGGTATAAATGATGATAGGCGACGTTATAATGTGTTTTACAACATTTTTCAACTTTTTTTTCTTTTGTGTTGCAAATTTATTCGCTGTGGTATTTATATGAAAATATTCTAAAGGATTTTTTTTAAAACTTGTAAATTGGGTATCTTTGGATTTTTAAAAAGAAGCATGAAAAAACTGATTTTAGACGAATTGAACCGAAAAAACACAGATGAATTTAAA
The DNA here is from genome assembly GCF_028473145.1 of Flavobacterium sp. CBA20B-1. Lineage (NCBI taxonomy): Bacteria > Pseudomonadati > Bacteroidota > Flavobacteriia > Flavobacteriales > Flavobacteriaceae > Flavobacterium > Flavobacterium sp. CBA20B-1. Next base: position 831,300 of record NZ_CP092370.1, on the reverse strand, counting down.
CTAGCAACAAAAACGCCTATAATTGTGGTGCTTGATGATATTAGAAGTTTACACAATATTGGCTCGTTTTTTAGAACCTGCGATGCTTTTTTAATTGAAAAAATTTATTTGTGTGGAATTACCGCAACACCGCCCAACAAGGAAATTCATAAAACAGCTTTAGGAGCTACCGAAACCGTGGAATGGGCACATGAAAAAAACGTGGTTGAATTGGTGCAACGATTGAAAGCAGAAAATGTGCGAATTGTTTCTTTAGAACAAGTTGAAGGTTCGGTTATGTTGCACGATTTCCAGCCAGAAAAGCAAACAAAATATGCCTTGTTTTTTGGTAACGAAGTGAAAGGTGTGCATCAAGAAGTTATCAACCAAAGCGATTATGTGGTTGAAATTCCGCAATTTGGTACTAAACATTCTTTAAATGTATCTGTAAGCGGGGGTATTGTGATATGGGATGTTTTTCAGAAAATGCAAGCTAATTCATAGCTTTATTTCGCAATTTTTCATTTATTTTTTCTAAAATATATAAATAATCTTCGTGATTGTTTACAAAATCTTTGTTGGTAACATCAATTATCAACACATTTTCTTTGGGCAATGTTTTTATAAATGCGCGATAGCCTTGGGTGATGCGTTCTAAATAATTCGCTTGAATGTCTTTTTCGTAAGATCGGCCTCTTTTTTGAATGTTTTGCAATAAATTTTCGTTGCTTTGATGCAAATAAATATACAAATCGGGTGTTTTGACTTGATTAGTCATGGCATCGAAAATGGTTTTATATAAAAAAAATTCATCTGTATCAAGCGTTACCTCTGCAAAAATCAGCGACTTATAAATGTAATAATCAGCAATCAATAAATTGTTTTCAGCTTTATAAAGGTGTAATTGTTCTTTTAATTGCGCAGTTCTGTCAACCAAAAAAGATGTTTCTAACGCAAAAGCGTATCGCTTAGAATCGTTATAAAACTTAGGTAAAAACGGATTTTCAACAAAACGCTCTAAAAGCATTTTTCCATTAAAATCTTGCGCTATTTTTTCTGCTAGTGTTGTTTTTCCCGCACCAATATTTCCTTCAATTGCTAAAAAATGAATTGTTTCAAAAGCAAAATCCTCAATAGGTAATTTTATGTAATCTACTTTTTTTATTTCCGATGCATCAGCACATTCCATCAATAATTCTTGGGTTGTTTTATCTAAGACAGGATGTTTCCAATCGAAAACCAAATCATTTAAAGGCACCAAAACAAACTGCCGATTTTGCATTTCATTGTGCGGAATCTGTAAATTGGGATTTTTTAAAACTTCATTGTTAAAATAAATAATGTCTATATCCACCGTTCGGGCTTCGTAATTTGCACTTGTTTTAACAGTTCTGCCCAATTTTCTTTCAATTTGTTGTAAGGCAGCCAACAATTCTTCGGCTACTAAAGTTGTATGCACAAGCACACACATATTATAAAACGGAAAGCTATTAAAACCCCATGCAGGCGTTTCATAAACTGCCGAGGTTTGTGTAACAATCCCTATATGGTTGTGAATAAGGCGAATAGCATCTTCTAAATGGCTTTTTTTATCGCCCAAATTACTTCCTAATGCTAGAATAACTTTATGATATGTGTGCATATTGCAAAAATAATAATTGTTTCATTTCGTTCCCCTAAAAAAAGAATCCAATTTTTGTAACATTTTATACAATTATACTACTAATACAGAAAGATTAAATTTACAACAATGAATTTTTTAAAAAATGTATTAGCAACATTCGTAGGTATCATCTTGTTTTGCATGATGTCTTTCTTTTTGCTGTTGATTGTAGGTGTGGTTGCATCGGCAGGTGGTTCGTCTTCTTCGTCAAAATCAACCAAAAATAATTCGGTGATAAAGTTAGATTTAGCCGATGTTACCAATGATTACGGAGGCAGTGTCTATATTGAAGAATTTGATTTCCGAGAAACCAATAACGATGGATTAATCAATGTGTTACAGGCGATTGAATATGCTAAAAACGATGATAAAATCAAAGGAATTTCTATTGAAAATAACAGCAGCAGTTTAGGTGTTACCCAGCGAAAAGCTATTATGGAACAATTGGAAGCTTTCAAGAAAACGGGCAAATTTGTGGTGGCTTATGCCGATTATTATTCGCAAGGAGAATACTATTTGGCTTCGGTAGCAGACACCGTTTATATGAACCCAATGGGAAGTATTGATTTTAAAGGTTTGGCATCGGAAGTCTTGTATATGAAAGATTTACAAGAAAAAACCGGAATCCACATGGAAGTAATTCGCCATGGAAAATACAAAAGTGCCGTGGAACCTTTTTTACAGCAAACCATGAGCAATGAAAACAGGGAGCAGTTAACCGTTCTTTTAAATTCGATTTGGGAATCGTATGTTGGAGACATTTCTAAGAATAGAAAAATTTCGGTAGAAACACTCAATAATGTTGCTACTAATTTGAATGCACGCAATGCTAATTTGGCATTAGAAAATAAATTAATCGATAAAATTGCTTATTTAGATCAATACCATAACGGCATTAAAAAAGCTTTAGGTGTTAAGATAGATGAGGAAATCAATGAAATAGACATTTTAGATTACATAAAAGATACACATTTAAGCATTACTAAAATATCGGCTAAAGATCAAATTGCAGTAATTTTTGCGCAAGGTGAAATTCAAGGAGGAGAGGGAAGCGTGAACACCATTGGAGAAAAGTCCATAAACCGAGCATTGAAAGAAGCACGAACCAATGACAAAATCAAAGCGGTAGTGTTGCGTGTAAATTCGCCAGGCGGAAGTGCATTGACATCTGATATTATTTGGAGAGAAATTGAATTAACCAAAAAAGTGAAACCCGTAGTTGTTTCTATGGGCGATGTTGCTGCTTCGGGCGGATATTATATTGCATGTAATGCCAACAGAATATTTGCAGAACCCGGAACAATTACCGGTTCAATAGGTGTTTTTGGAATGGTTCCGAATTTCAAGAAAGTAGCCGATAAATTTGGGGTGAATGCAGAAACGGTAAAAACACACGAAAATGCAGATGGATACAGTGTTTTTGAAGAAATGTCGCCAAAATACCGCCAAACACTTACCGAAAGTATAGAAATTATTTATGATACTTTTATTTCGCGTGTAGCTGCTGGTAGAGGCATTGATAAAGCAAAAGTAGATGAAATGGCACAAGGACGTGTTTGGACAGGAACCATGGCAAAAGAATTAGGCTTAGTTGATGAATTAGGAAGCTTAGATGATGCCATAGCCTATGCAGCCAAATTGGTAAAAACCGATGATTACAAAGTAAAACTTTATCCAGAATATGAAATTGAATTAGCCGATTTGTTCCGTAAATTTTTAGGAATGTCTGTTTCAACAGCAGGACAAGATGCTATTAAAAAAGAAATAGGTATAGAAAATTACGAATTATTACAACGAATGAACTATTTAAAACAATCACAAGGCGTACAAGCAATGATGCCTTATCATTTGAATATTAAATAATTTATTGTTTACTCCCTGATATCATCTTAGGATATATCGCAAATAAAATCAAGGCTTACTTTTTTGGTAAGCCTTGATTGTTTATCAGTTATTATAATTTCTCCATCTCTCTTTTGATGTTTTTTCTTGTTTGTAGTTCGTACTTATTGTAATATAAATCGTCAGCAAAAAGCGGACAGTTTAAATACATAATTTAATTTGTTTAGTTTAATAATACGTTACAGAGGGACACCTTTAATACAATAATTCGGAAGTTTTTAATATTATAATCTGTCCCATTCGTTACTTTAAAACCATTGTTAAAGATAACAAATTTAATTGTTTGATATTTTTAAAGTTATTGACTAAAAAAGTTGATAGTTTGATTAAATGAATTTTAACATATTTGAATTATTTTTATATTTTTAGAAAATATAAACACTAAACACAATTATTACTTTCGCATGGTTTAATGAGCCAAGATATATTAGAAATAAAGAAAAATCCTCTACCCTTGATTTTTTCTCAGATATAAAAAGAGTAACTCTATCAGAAGCTCTGATAGATCATAATAAAATTGTTTTGTTAGGAAATCCTGGTATAGGTAAATCTACTGAATTAATCATTCTTATGCAACAACTTCTTGAATTACATAAAGGTGATACTCAATATCCTTTATTTATTAATTTAAAAAATTACAGAAGTAAACATCAATTAGAAGATTTAATTACTAACAAGAACTGGACATCTTATAACAAAGTTTGTCTAATATTCGACAGTCTTTACGAAATACCCCAGATATACAGGATTTTATAAGTGATTTAAATATATTACTGAATAAATATTCAGAGAAAGACTAAGTTACCCTCATTTGTTTAAAAACACTTTAAATAATTAAAGAGAAGTAGAAATACTTCAACGCAGACAACAATAATTTACGATTAAGATACAATTTTAGGTTATATTGGTTGTCAAATTAAAATAGTGCAAAATATCCCACCAAAAAATTTCTAAAATAGCAACTCAGTCACTTTTTTTTATCCCACTTTCTTATGGGTGTGATAAAATTAACCACTAAAATTTTTAGAAAGATTTTGTTTTCACTAACTTGCACCTTTGGATGATTTCTCTCCGTTAAGAAGGAATGGCTTATTTTAAAATTTATAAACTAATAATAATGAATAGTTTATTAACAAGTAACGATGCAATTGCATTAGAAGAAAAATACGGAGCGCATAATTACCATCCGCTTCCGGTAGTACTTACAAAAGGTGAAGGTGTTTATGTTTGGGATGTAGAAGGAAAAAAATACTACGATTTTTTGTCGGCATATTCGGCAGTAAACCAAGGGCATTGCCATCCAAAATTGGTGGAAGCAATTACAAAACAAGCGCAACAACTTACACTTACTTCACGTGCTTTTTACAACGATAAATTAGGCGTTTACGAAGAAAAAATCACCAAGTTGTTTGGTTTTGATAAAGTATTACCAATGAATTCGGGTGCTGAGGCTGTGGAAACAGCAATTAAGTTGACCCGCAAATGGGCTTACGAAGTAAAAAATATACAAGAAGAAGAAGCGGTGATTATTGTATGTGAAAACAATTTCCACGGACGCACAACTACCATTATTTCTTTTTCAAACGATCACAACGCCCGTAAAAACTATGGTCCTTATACCGAAGGTTTTGTGCGTATTCCATATAACGATATCAATGCGTTAAAAGAAGTAATCACCAATAAAAACGTAGCAGGATTTTTAGTAGAACCTATTCAAGGCGAAGCTGGAGTTTATGTTCCGGATAACGGATATTTATCTGCAGCATTTGAATTATGTAAGCAGAATAATGTATTGTTTATTGCAGACGAAGTGCAAACAGGAATTGCACGTACAGGAAAAATGTTAGCGGTTGACCATGAAAACATTAAGCCCGATGTGTTGATCTTAGGAAAAGCATTGTCTGGGGGAATGTATCCGGTTTCGGCTGTTTTGGCTAATGATGAAGTAATGAACGTGATTAAACCAGGTCAGCATGGATCTACCTTCGGCGGAAACCCAATGGCAGCAGCTGTTGCAATGGCTGCTTTGGATATTGTGAAAGAGGAAAAATTAGCAGAAAATGCAGAAGCGTTAGGGAATTTATTCCGTGAAAAACTAAACGATTATATTCAAACATCAAACATTTGTTCGTTGGTACGTGGAAAAGGTTTACTGAATGCTATTTTAATTAACGACAGTGAAGACAGCGACACCGCTTGGAATATTTGTTTGCGCTTGCGCGATAATGGCTTGCTTGCAAAACCAACCCATGGAAACATTATCCGTTTTGCACCACCATTGGTCATGAACGAAGAGCAATTGCTTGATTGCGTTAGAATTATCACAGAAACGTTGAAAGAGTTTGAAAGATAAATACAAGCCGTCTCAATACCAAATTAATGAGGCGGCTTTTTATTTATAGTTTGTCTTTTCTTGAAATTGCGATACATAAACTTTATCTTTATGTAAAACCTTCAGGAAAATCGCTATGTTAAGCAAACTCAGAAAAACTGCTCGATGCCTTTAAAGCTTAAAATTGTTCAAACAATAGAGCAATGAAAATCTACAATTAACCAAATACGAAAGTAATATGGTTCGGGATAGATAGACAGGTTTATTATAGAAAGATTAAGCGTCGTTATAACAAGCAAAACCAAGCCACACCTAAATCAAATGCATCAAAAAATAAATTGAAAATGAAAACCAATAAAACTAAAAACACTTGCAAAAACGTTTTTGCAAGTGTTTATTTTATTTTTGTCTAATAATCTGTATCGATTATTTAGGACTAATCATTATTTTCTATTATTTACTGATTACTGATTTTGTTGCATCCATTCTTCCATGCGTTGTTTTGCTAATTCTTCATTAAATAAAGCATCCCAACCAACAATAGATCCCATTGCCACAAAAATTATAATTGAAACCACAAATAATACAATTCCAATAATTGCTAAAATTCTACCCGTATTTAACGTTGAATAGTTCGTGTAAGCATTTGGATTGCTTTTATATAATTTCATATCCTTGCTTGCTAGAACTAATGCAATAATTCCAAAAACAACACCTATACCATAAAAACAACATCCAATGATAGATAAAATACCTAAAACTAAAACGGCTGTTGCATTTGGCAATTTTGTAGGTATAAAATTTGTATTACCATTGTTAAAACCAGGGTTTTGATAATTTTGTGGATCACTTGGGTTTTGATAATTTTCCATAGTTATTTTAAAAGTTAAAATTTATATTCGTTTGTAAATATAAGCAAATACCATAATAATTGCGTTGAGTATCGCTAGAAAAATAATTATTTTATGGTATTTTCTTTTCTTGTCAATAAAATGCAACAAGATAAAAGCAAATAACAAAGCAGTAGTGTAAATAGCCGGATACATTTTAAAAGCTCCAACAAAATCACCTTGAGTAACCATATAAGCAGCTCTTTGCGTGCCGCACCCCATACATTCTACGCCAAAAAGTTTTTTGTGCATGCAAGGCAACATGTATTCTTCCATTTTGCTTCTGATTTTTTCTCGAAAGTATAAATTTCTTATCTTTGAAAAAAGTTTTTCTATGAAAATTATTCTTTACGTGGTTGCATTTGCATTAATGATTTGGGCGCTGGTGGAACAAACACTTGCTAAACCCAATTTATATGTACAAATAATTGCAATTATTGTTTTTTTCTTTGTTATGAAAGATTTATTAAACAAAACACCGAGTAATTTTGATAAAGATAACAACGATACAAACCATGAATCATAATATTGAAATTGGAAGCTTTGTAGAAGTTTTAGATGAAAATTTTAAGGGGAAAGTTGTACAAATAAATAACAACGAAGCCGTTATTTTAACAAATGATGGGTTTGAACTTTCGTACTTTTTGCATCAACTAATTCCTGCTGTTGATGATATTTTGATAAAACAAGGGTCAAGCTACGGAGCTATTGAGTCGGCCAAGATGCAAAAAATCACTAAAAATCATCATAGAGTTAATACCGATAAAAAAACAAAAAAAGACGAAGTTGTTTTAGAGATCGACTTGCATATTGAAAAGCTTGTAAAAAGTTTTAAACACTTAACCAATTTCGATATTCTGAATATTCAAGTTGATACCGCTCGTAGGCAATTAGAATTTGCTATTGCAAACCGCATTCCCAAAATAGTTTTTATCCATGGAATGGGCGAGGGGGTTTTGAAAACCGAATTAGAGTATTTGTTTGGTCGATATCCTGAAATTTCTTTTCAAGATGCCAACTACCGCAAATACGGTTTAGGAGCAACTGAAATATACATTAAACAAAATGTCAATCTATAAAGAATCGTTTATCGAATTAAAAACTTTTCCTCTGCATCGCGAATTATTTCTGCATGATCAAATGCTAAAACGGGCAGTTCATGGATTGGAAACCATTTTACATTTTTAGCATCGTCTTTTGCTTTTGCCACCGCCAAGCTATCAATTTCTCCGTAAAAAGCAATGGATATGGTGTGGCTTCTGGGGTCACGCTGTGGGCTTCCATAAGCTTTTATTTGTTTTACTTGATAAAGTTGTATATCGGTTTCTTCGAACAATTCTCTTTTGGCTGCCACTTCCAATTCTTCGTTTTCATCTACAAAGCCGCCTGGCAACGCCCAATAATTTTGAAAAGGCTCATTTAATCGTTGAATGAGTAAAATTTCATACTGATTATCAATCTTTCGACATAAAACTACATCAAAAGTAACAAATATTTTTGGTGTATATTTCATTATTTAAAGAATATTAAGTTGGATTAATGCTAATAAAACAACACTAATTACTGCTGTAAATATACCTATTAAAGCGGATTTAGATATTTTTTCTTTGAAATAAAATTTTCCTATAAACGTTCCGCCAATTATTACACCCAAATTCATCGTGATAAATACTAGAGTAGGGGTTTCAAAGAAAATTTTGTGAGCTTTCATATAAAAATAGATATTGCTGAAATTTAAAAGTCCGAGCAAAGTTCCATAAAGGAAATTTCTAAAATGTGTACTTCCTTTACTAAAAAGCAAGTATAATAAAGAAACAAAACCACAAATTATAAATATTACAAATAATGATACAATATAAGGTATGGTTTTATTGGTGGCTAAAATTTTAAATAATGTATCAATTATTCCGTATCCTATGAAAACTGCTAAAAGGTAAATAATGTTGAATTTTCCATCTTTTGTGGATTTTTTATACAAAAGCAACACAATACTAATAAAAGATAAGGCAATTGCAACAAATTTGTTCCATGTAAAAATTTCATTAAAAATAAAAAAACTCAGCAATACCGGTATAATAAGCGACATTCTTTGAAAAATATCAGTTTTGGCTAAACCAGATAACTGCAAAGATTTGTTGAGAATAAAAAAAATAGTCGGCATTAACATTCCTAAAACAACAGTGTTTACTGAAAATGCTTCGATAATGTTTGTAGTATTGATTTGTGCATTAAAAAGTACGAATGTTAAAACAATTGCAACAATATAATTTGCAAAGACCAACAAAAATAAATCTTTTATATTATTGATTTTCAAATATTTGATATAAAAACCGACAGCTAATGACGAGAGCAGGCTTATGATTAAGGCATACATAATATTTTCTATTAAAATGTTAAAATACTATTTCTATTTTACATAATATATATTATCATTCAATTAATATACATAATTAAATGATATAGTTTTTTAAATTCAACAAATATCATTATTTTTGCACAGTTTTAAAAAAATATACAAGTGGAAAATTCAAACGCACAGAAGATTATCAAAGCCTTGCAAGCAGATGTTGTAGCAAACGGAATTGTAGCTGACAATTTAGTTCCAGAATTAAAAAAACTGAGAGAATTTGCTTTACTTGAAGAAAAACCATTTTTAGTAAAAGCTTTGCGATTAGCTTACGAGCATATTGAAGAAAACAATGATTTTCTGGTAAATATACCATCTGATGAACCAATTGAAGATGAAATGGAAATCAACTCAGAAAACACTGCTACTGAAAGCTTTAACTATTTTTTGTCTTTAATGTTAGATCTAGACAACAAGCACAATGTTGCAGATTTAAAAGAATATAATGTACAATTTCAACAATTTTAAAAATGTTACAATTATTTAGAATAATAGCCGCTTTAGAAGGAATTTCTTATATAACATTATTCTACAATATGTTATACAACAAACCAAATAATCCAGAATTGTATCATCAATTATTGTATCCTTTGGGAATGATTCATGGCATGCTTTTTGTTCTATACGTTGTGTTAGCAATTTATCTAAAGTTCGAGTATAATTGGTCTTTCAAGAAGTTAGGATTAATTTTAATAGCTTCCCTCCTGCCTTTTGGAACTTTTTATTCAGACTATAAATGGCTAAAAAATTAAATAAAATTTGGTAATTCATAAAAATATATTACTTTTACCAAAAATTTATAAATACGAGTATTCTGTTTTACTAATAATTTAAAAAAAAAGTTTTATGAAAAAAATAACTTTACCTTTAATCGCTGCAGTATTAGGTTTTTCTAATATGAATGCTCAAGAAGGGTTACCTTACAACAAATGGTCTATTGATGTTAATGGAGGTATTACAAAACCATCTCAACCAATGACACCTGGTTACTACAGTGAAACTTTCCCACAATTTTTTCATGCTGACGCTGGCGTTCGCTACATGTTTAATAACAAATTCGGTATTAAAGCTGATTACGGTTATGATTACATGAGAAACGGAGATGAGTCACAATACTTCAGAACTAAATACAACCGTGTGAATTTACAAGGGGTTGCAAACTTAGGACGTATTATGAACTTCGAAGAGTGGACTAGAACTTTAGGTTTACAAGGTCACACTGGTGTTGGTTACTCTTGGATGCAAGCTGGTAAAGACGATGTGGTTAGCTTTACTGGTAATGATGAAATGGTTAACTTTATTATAGGTTTAACAGGTCAAATTAGATTAGGTAACCGTGTTGCATTAAATGCTGATTTCAGTATGATCAACAACATCAGTCAAAACTATACTTTTGATGGTTATTCTGTGGCAGATCAAGAAATGGATCGTTCTTTCAATGGTACTTTGTATAATGCTACTTTAGGTTTATCTTTCTACTTAGGGAAAAACGAACAACATGCTGACTGGTATGCAAACGATGGTTTAACTAACAGAGTTGAAGCATTAGAAAACCGTGTTACAGATATCGAAAACAAAATGATCGACTCTGATAACGATGGTGTTGCTGACTATTTAGATTTAGAACCAAATACTCCAGCTGGAAACATGGTGGATACTAAAGGTCGTTCAATTGACTTAAACAAAAACGGTATTCCTGATTCTTACGAAGATTATTTCGATTCAAGATATGCTAAGAAAGGTGATACATTCTCTTCTGCTGATTCAAACACAGCTAAAGATTTGATCAACCAAGGTTATGTAGCTGTTTATTTTGATTTTGATAAATCAACTCCTAAAAACGCAGAAGCTACTAATTTCTTAGTTACATATTTACGTTCTAATCCAAGTGCTACTGTTGATGTAAACGGTTTTGCTGACTCAGTTGGTAATGCATCTTACAACCAACGTTTATCTGAAAAACGTGCTAAAAACGTAGCTAAAATTTTAGAACAAGCTGGAATTTCTAGCTCTAGAATTAAAACTACTGCTAACGGTGAAGATTCTTCATTCGACGGTGCAAACAAAACTACTTCTAAATTCGCTAGAAGAGTAACTTTCAAAGTAAACTAATTTAGTTTATATATATTAATAAAAAGAGAGGTTTATGCCTCTCTTTTTTTTATTCCTATATTTGTAAAAAAAGTAAACTAAACTATGAAATTCCACGTAGTATCCGATTATAAACCCATGGGTGACCAGCCGCAAGCTATAAAAAGTCTTTCAGAAGGTATTTTAAATAATGAACCTTACCGAACACTTTTAGGTGTTACGGGCTCAGGAAAAACTTTTACGGTAGCAAATGTGATTCAAGAAGTACAAAAGCCCACTTTGGTATTAGCGCATAACAAAACATTGGCTGCACAATTGTATTCAGAGTTTAAGCAATTCTTTCCAAATAACGCAGTTGAATATTTTGTATCGTACTACGACTATTATCAACCCGAGGCTTATTTGCCTGTTACGGGAACCTATATTGAAAAAGACTTATCAATCAATGAAGATTTAGAGAAAATGAGGCTTAGCACCACTTCTTCCCTCCTTTCCGGTCGAAGAGATGTGTTGGTCGTAGCTTCTGTATCGTGTTTGTATGGTATCGGAAACCCAACTGAATTTCAAAAAAATGTAGTTACTATTGAACAAGATCAAATTATTTCGCGTACTAAGTTCTTACAACAATTGGTGCAATCGCTTTATTCACGAACCGAAGCAGAGTTTTCTCATGGTACATTTAGAATAAAAGGAGATACTGTTGAAGTATATCCAAGTTATGCAGATGACCCTTTCCGTGTCCATTTTTTTGGTGATGAAATCGAAGCAATTGAGTCTTTTGATAGCAAAACATCAAAAGTGATTGAAAAATACCAATTGCTTAGCATTTATCCTGCTAATATGTTTGTTACTTCTCCAGACGTTCTTCAAAATGCCATTTGGCAAATCCAACAAGACATGGTTAAACAAGTGGAGTATTTTAAATCAATCGGAAAACATTTAGAAGCCAAGCGGTTAGAAGAACGCACCAATTTTGATTTAGAAATGATACGGGAGTTAGGTTATTGCTCGGGCATTGAAAACTATTCACGCTATTTAGATGGTCGCGAGCCTGGAACTCGCCCATTTTGCTTAATTGATTATTTTCCTAAAGATTATTTAATGGTGATTGATGAAAGCCACGTTACGGTTTCGCAAGTACATGCCATGTATGGCGGCGACCGCTCAAGAAAAGAAAATTTGGTAGAATACGGTTTTCGCTTGCCCGCTGCAATGGACAACAGACCGTTAAAATTTGAAGAGTTTGAAGCATTGCAGAATCAAGTACTATACGTTTCGGCTACCCCAGCCGATTACGAATTACAGAAATCGGAAGGTATTTATGTGGAACAAGTCATTCGTCCTACTGGTTTATTAGATCCGATTATTGAAGTGCGTCCTAGTCAAAATCAAATCGATGATTTAGTTGAAGAGATTCATCAACGGGTGGAGTTAGACGAACGTGTTTTGGTTACCACACTCACCAAGAGAATGGCTGAAGAATTAGCCAAGCATTTTACTAAGATAGGTATTCGTTGCCGTTACATTCATTCCGATGTTGATACTTTGGAACGAATTGAAATTATGCAAGACCTTCGTAAAGGCTTATTTGATGTGCTTATTGGTGTGAATCTTTTGCGCGAAGGACTCGATTTGCCTGAAGTTTCTCTGGTTGCAATTCTAGATGCAGATAAGGAAGGATTTCTTCGCAGCAACCGATCACTTACGCAAACGGTGGGGCGTGCTGCACGAAATATTAATGGTAAAGCGATTATGTATGCAGATAAAATCACCGATAGTATGAAGCGAACAATCGATGAAACGACTTACAGAAGAAGTAAACAAATGGCGTTTAACGAAAAACATGGTTTAAAACCAAAAGCGTTGAACAAAAAAATTGAGAAATCACTGGCAGATCAATTCAAAACCTACGAACAGCAAACCGAATTAAAAACAGTAGCAGAGGAAGAAACAGCATACTACTCAACAAAAGATATTGATAAGGCAATTAAAGATAAGCGCAAAGAAATGGAAAAGGCAGCGAAAAATTTAGATTTTATTCAAGCTGCTAAGCTAAGAGATGAAATACAAAATTTAACAAATAAAAAATCAAATATGTAAAATTATTTTATATTTTTAACCAAAATTACAACTTATAAACAATGAAAAACTTAATAAAATATCGGTTTATTTTTCCTTTTCTGGCGATGTTGTTGTTGCAAAGTTGCTGGTACACGAGCGGAGTGGACGATTTTCCTGAACCACGATATTCACAATACACGCCCATTACATTATCGCGTGCACAATTAGAAGGTTCGATAGGTATGAGTGGACCAAGGGCCATGATAAAAGCGGGAAAAATTTATGTAAAAGATTCCTTTATATTTATTACAGATGAAAATAAAGGTTTTCATATTTATGATAATTCCAACCCGAATGCGCCGCAGTTAACAGGTTTTTTGTATGCGCCTGGTGCAACTGACATGGCTATAAAAAACAACACTATTTACATCAATCAAGCGGTAGATTTAGTAGCAATTAGCTTAAATAATAACGAAGTTACTGTTCACAAGCGTATTCAGAATACTTTTCCGCAGAAACTAAGTCCAGATGGTTGGCAACATCAAGTGGGCGAAAATGAAATTATTGTTGATTGGAAATAAGTTAGCTATGAAAAAAATTTTAAAATTTAGTTGGGTTCTTGCTACCTGTTTTACCCTGTCATTTTGTAGCAGCGATGGTTCAGATGGTGCCAATGCTCCAACTGCCGAAGGTGTTGGAAAAGGTGGATCAATGGCTGTTTTTGCCATCAAAGGCAACTATTTATATACCGTAGATTATCAAACATTACACGTTTTTCAGATTAGCGATACAAACAATCCTGTGAAAGTGAATGATGTGGTGATTGGTAGAGATATAGAAACCATTTATTCATTAGAAAACCTAATGTTTATGGGTTCTAGAAATGGGATGTTTATATATGATGTATCTAATCCAGAAAACCCAAAATACTTGTCGCAAGCAGAACATTTTACAGCCTGTGACCCCGTTGTAGCGAATGAAACGCACGCATTTGTAACCTTGCATTCAAACACCGGATGCGGAAATAATTTGAATACTTTGATGGTATATGACATTGCCGATTTAAAAAATCCGTTGCTTATACATCAGCGTAATTTAACATATCCCCGTGGCTTGGCCTTATATGAGAATTATTTGATTATTTGCGATGATGAATTGAAAATTTTTGATACCACAAATCCTGCAGAGCCTGTTCTGGTGAAATCGGTAAATTATAAATTTAAAGACATTGTGATTTATAATGACATTCTCTATGCGTTTGGTGAGCAAAAAGTGACCCAATTCAAGTGGAATAGCGGTGATTTTCTAAGTCTTGCTCCTATTAGCGATATTACTTATTAAGCTTTCTTTTAGAAAGCTTTTTTAATGTATCTTTGATAAAATTTAAGAACAATGACAAATAATGATATTTTAAAAAAACTGCGTGTAGCCTTGCAACTTCGAGATGACCAAATTGTTGAAATTTTAGAATTGGTTGATTTTCGTGTTTCAAAAGGTGAAATTGGCAATTTTTTTAGAACTGAAGATCATCCCAAATATGTGGAATGTAAAGATCAAATTTTGCGAAATTTTTTGAATGGTTTAGTAATTTATTTACGAGGAACTAAAGAAAATCCTAAAAATCCGAAAGATGTTTTGGCAGGAATTTCCGCTTCAAAAATACCGTTAACAAATACGCAAAAGATTGATGATAAACCAAAAGTTGCTTCAACTGCAAAAGTTGCTTCCACTGCAAAACCAGCTTTTAAAAGTAAAAAAAATGTAGCAACCAAAAAAGCGCTGCCTCCTACCAAAAAAGATGTTTTAGGAAATGTGAAGTTTAATAATGGAAAACCTAAGAAGAAAAACGATCAATAGGTCGTTTTTTTAGTTTTTCAACCAATTCTCAATTATCTTTTTCCCTTGTGGAGTTAAAACCGATTCCGGATGAAATTGAACACCACAAATAGCATATTCTTTGTGTTTTAGCGCCATTATATGTCCTGATTCATTAATTGCAGCTACTAAAAGTTGATTTGTAACAGTTGCCGGATTTACTACCCACGAATGATAATGTCCTATAAAAATATCGTTTGTTAAATCATTCCATAAAAAATCGTCTTCTATGATTTGAAGTTTGGTTGCAATTCCGTGCAGTGGTTGTTTCAGATTTAAAAGTTCGCAACCAAAATATTCGGCAATTGCCTGATGCCCTAAACAAACACCCAAAATACTTTTTTTGTCTTTATAAAAATCAATTACATCTAATAAAAGACCGGCTTCTTTTGGGATTCCCGGACCAGGCGACAACACAATTTTATCAAAATCTTGCAATTGTTCTAAGTAGAAATCATCGTTTAAAAAAACAGATACCTCTACTCCATCAAAACTTTCAAGATAATGAATAATGTTGTGTACAAACGAATCGTAATTGTTGATTACTGCAATTTTCATTCAGCAAAAATACACTAAAATTTGTTTTCTATTTCGGCAGCATCTAACAATAAATAGTGCATATCGGTATTTTTCATAAAGGGTTTGTGCAAATGATTTCCCGGACCAAACATGGCTACTTCAACATAATCGGCGGAATGATCCATTGAAATCCATCCCACGGAATTGTATTTTTTTTGAATTTCGGCTAAAGCCTTAAAAGGCAGATGTTTATAATTATACAAACCGTTGTCGCCTTTTTTTAAACCATTGTAGTAAGATGCTATGTTTTTCGTTTCTTCGTCGGTCAACTCTACATTTATGCAACTTTTAATAAATTCTTTGATTTGACTTTCAGATTGATTGCTCTTGATGTTGTTTAAAATATATTCGTTGGTAAAATTATATTTCGCCAAGCAATCAAAATGATCGTTGGCATATTTACCATAAATCATTCCCGGATTGGCATTTCCGTGATCAGTAGTAATTACAACCAATGTATTTTGGTCTTGTTCGGCAAATTTTATTGCCACTGCAATTGCTTCATCAAACTGTAATTGTTCGTGAATCAATGCTGAAACATCGTTCGCATGTGCTGCCCAATCTACTTTTCCAGATTCAACTTGCAATACAAATCCTTCTTTATGATCTTTCATTTGATTGATGGCAATTTCGGTCATTTCTGCTAAAGTCGGAATATTATTGGTTAATTCTGTAGATTGTTTGCGATCTATTTCATAAGGAAGCGCATCAAAATCAAAAACACCTAATAATTTTTTTGATTTATCGGTATTTTTTAAATCAGTTTTAGTTTTAGCAACAAGATAATGCTGTTTTTCAAAAGCAGCATACATATCTTTCTTGTCTTTACGATGTTCTGCTGCAAAATATTTTTGTCCGCCCCCCATTAACACATCATATCCTAATCGCAAATATTCTTCAGCAATTGCAGACTGATCGTTCCTACTTTTCATTGCAACTGTAAAGCCTGCAGGAGTTGCGTGTGTGATTGGAACTGTTGTAACACAACCTGCTTTCTTGCCTTTTGCTTTGAACTTTTGCCAAATAGGCTTATTTTCATCGCCAGAAGCATTCATGTTCAATGCACCGTTTTTTACGCGAACACCGCCGCCCCACGAAGAACTTGCTGCTGCCGAATCGGTAACAATTGACGATGCTGAGGCCATATCCATTATTCCGCGAGAAACCTTATTTTCTGTATATAATTGTAACCAATTTGTAGATCTGCCTAAAATACGATTGGAATATAAGTTAGCAAGATTAAGCGTTCCCGAACTCATTCCATCGCTAACCATAAAAATGATGTTTTTTGCTTTTTTGTTGGTTGTATTTAATGATGTATTGCTATTTCCTGCAAAAGTATCAATTGGATTTATTAAAGTTGATCCTACTGCCAAACTTCCTAATTTAAAAAAACTTCTTCTTTTCATGGTTGTAAAAAATTTATACAAAAATAGGCAAACGAACCGTTTGCCTAAAGAATCTCTGTTAAATATTTGTTATTTTGAGTTTTAGTCGAAATCTACTGCAACCTGATTGTGCAATAAATCGGCCATGGTTTCGTGTTTTCTAATTAAATGCGTTGTATCGTTATAAACTAAAACTTCAGCAGGTTTAAATCGAGAGTTATAATTCGATGTCATGGAGAAACAATAAGCACCGGCATTGTGAAAACACAAAATATCTCCTTCACTTATTTCAGCAATTTTACGGTTGCTTGCAAAAGTATCGGTTTCACAAATGTATCCCACTACCGAATAAAAACGCTCTTTACCATTATTGTTAGAAATATTGGTGATATGATGGTATGCGTTGTACAACATGGGGCGGATTAAATGATTAAAACCAGAATCTACACCAGCAAATACGGTAGATGTTGTTTGTTTCACCACATTTACTTTTGCAAGAAAATACCCCGCCTGTGACACTAAAAATTTACCAGGTTCAAAAACCAAGGTTAAATCTTTGCCATATTCATTACAAAATTCATTGAAGCGAAGTGTTAATTTTTCTCCTAATTCTTCAATATCTGTTTCCAAATCCCCTTCTTTATAAGGTACTTTAAATCCGCTTCCGAAATCAATAAAATCAAGGTTTTTAAATTGTTTAGCAGTATTAAATAGAATTTCAGATGCGTATAGAAACACTTCGATATCTAAAATATCAGAGCCTGTGTGCATGTGAATTCCATTGACTTTCATTTTGGTATTTTCGATAATTCTTAAAATGTGCGGTGTTTGATGCACCGAAATTCCGAATTTACTATCAATATGTCCTACTGAAATATTACTGTTTCCACCAGCCATCACATGCGGGTTGATACGAATACATACCGGAATATTTGGATGTTTCGCACCAAACTGTTCTAAAATCGAAAGATTGTCTATATTGATATGTACCCCTAATTTTACTGCTTCTTCAATTTCTTCCAAAGAAACTCCATTTGGCGTAAACATGATGTCATCTGCAGAAAAACCAGCTTCTAAGCCTAATAAAACCTCTTGTATAGATACGGTGTCTAACCCACTGCCCTTCTTCTTCAACAACTTTAAAACGGAAATGTTTGTTAATGCCTTTGCCGCATAATTTATTTTTAGCTTTTTAACCTGTTTAAACGCATCTTGTAAACGTTGAAACTGTGACTCGATTTTGTTGCCGTCATACACATACACAGGGCAACCATATTGCTGTGCAATGTTTAATAATAAATTTGTATCCATTTTTTAAAATTGTTGTTGAAGATGCAAATTTAAAATTATTAGGCAAAATGGTAGGTTTTTTATTAATATTCTTTACAAATTAATTCTATATGTATTTTATTTGAATTATTGTTAATCAATAAGTACTCCACCTCTGTTAAAAAATGAATATTTTTCTTTAAAATCTATCGATTAATCCATTCTTTAAAAGCTTGTACGCGCTCTCTGCTCACAATGATTTCTTCATCTTTATAGGTTTGCAGGCTAATTTTTAATCGAGAATTGCTGTAAACACTTATATCTTTAATGGCTTTTAATGCAATGATGTATTGGCGATTCACTCGGAAAAATGCAGATGGATCTGTTTCTTTTTCAATTGCTTCTAAACTTTCATCTATTGGAAACGACCTGCCCTGGTTCGTAGCTAAAAAACTACTTTTAAAAGCGCTGTAAAAACATTCAATATCTGTGGAATCAACAATTTTTAAACTGTTGCCTGTTTTTACAATATACCTTTTTTTATACTCAGTTGGGTAAAAATTCTTTAATACATCAGTAGTAAAAGTTGTTTTTTCATGCCAAGCTCTAAATTTTTCTAAAGCAGCTTGTAGCTCTTTTTCATCAATTGGTTTCAGCAAATAATCAATACTGTTTAGTTTAAAGGCTCTTAACGCATATTCATCATAAGCAGTTGTAAAAATAATGGCACTAGCTATGGAAACATGATCAAAAATTTCAAACGAAATACCGTCTTCTAATTGAATATCAACCAAAACCAAATCGGGATGTGTGTTATTTGCAAACCACTCCACACTTTCGGTGACCGATGCCAAAACAGCCACCACTGAACAATTCATTGGCTCAAGCCGCCGTTTTAATAAACGAGCTGCTGGTTTTTCATCTTCAATAATAACTACGTTCATCTGTTATTTATTTTTAAAAGCATTTCGTTCTTCATCCATGTATTGTTTTATCTTTCGGTTTTCCCAATCTTTGTTTAAAAATGGAATTAAATTAAAAACGCCTACTGCATGTGAGAACAAGCCTATTCCCCATCCGATTAAAGGAAATATAAACCAATATCCGCTATTTGGAGTCAGCAAATTTAAAATAATTAACACCGTGTTTACGCTTATATATGAAATGCAATGTATATAAAAGCCTTTTACTTCTTTCACGCGTTTTTTGGCTTTTAAAAGCTCTAATTGACTATAATTTTCCATTTTATTTTTTATTTAGTTGTTTTTGTATCATTTTTTGTTCCCACTTGTTAAAAATGTTTAATGCTTTCACACCGTTTATTATCAATGCAATGAGCATGAAAAATGCAATCACAATCCACCAATCTTTGGCAGGAAAAGCCCATTTATTCAGTGCGAAGAATGTAGGAATTGTAACAATTGTGAGGAATAGTGATTGATAAAACTCTTTGAGTTTTTTCATTCTGCTGTAAGCGTTCTCAAAAAGTGTTTCGGTGATGTTATCTTGTTGAAAATCAAATAAAGAATCACTTGATATTAAAGGTAATTTTACTTTATAAAGATCATTTGTTTGCATTATTTCTACATTTGTATTTGATACCAATTCATAGCGATAGATAATATTTGACAAGCCAATACCGCTCGATTTTTCAAAAGTTTGCTTTTTTTGTAAAGAATTTTGAACAACCAGATAGTTTTCTTCTTGATAAATTTTGATTAATAGCGGTTTTTTATCTGAAATGCTATTATGTTTTATGGCATTTTCAAGCAAAAGTTGTAGGCTTAATGGTACAATTTTGTAATCAAAAACAGATTCGTCAATCAAAAAATTGACAGAAATTCCATTTTCAAATCGCATTTTTAATAAAGAAATATAAAGTTTTGCAAAATTCAATTCTTCTTCAACCGATATTAAGTTTTTATCTTTTTGATCCAATACATAACGATAAATTTTTGATAAAGCCACAGTAAACTCCTGTGCTTTTAAAGGATTTTCCTCGATTAAAGAGCTTAAAACATTCAACGAATTAAACAAAAAATGCGGATCCAACTGATTTTTAAGTGTTTCAAACGAAGCCGTTGCTTTTACAGCGATATCCTTTTGCTGGGTAACTTCAATTTTATCTTTTCTGCGAATCAATAATGCTACATATACCGTTGTTGAAATCGTCATAGAAAACCAGCTTGAAAACACAGCAGTTTTAAGTGATAATTTAAAAGATTCTATTATTTGAAAGTCGGTATAGAACAAATTCCCAATAATATTTATTAAAAAAACCACAGTAACTGTTAGCAAATTAACTAAAAGTCCACCTATAATAATATTTTTAAGATTTTTTTCTCGTTTCAAATAAAAGTCAGACAAAACTAAAGCGTTCGCTACATAAATACTTAATGTATAACTGAAAACCACAGCAAATAATCTTAATAAAATATATTCATCATAGGTTTCATTAAGGTTATAATTAATAATAGCTACTAAAATGAAACATATTATTAGAATAATGCCGAATTGTTTTAAGTGTCTTAGAAATGTTTTCATAATCAATTGGTTTAATTACACCTCAAAAGTAGCATAGCTTTTTTTGTAAAAAAACTAAAAGTCGCTGAACTGTTGATTTTAGCTACCGAACCGTAAATTTCATCATCATAAGCAAAAAAAAGAACTTTTAAAAACTATGAAAACCTAATTAAAATAGTAAATTTGCTATTAAATATTTAAGACACATGGTTTACAAATTTCGCGTTATTTTAGATGCTGAAGATGATGTTTTAAGAGACATCGCCATTAAAGATACAGATACTTTAGAAGATTTACACAACACCATCATCAATGCGTTTGGCTTTGACGGCACCGAAGGCGGATCGTTTTTCTTGTGCGATGACAACTGGCAACAAGAAGATGAAATTCCGCTGTTTGATATGGGCGATGTGCCTGGTGAACAAAAAACGATGGTCGATTTTAAATTGAACGATTTGTTGTACGAAGACCAAACCAAAATTCTTTATATCTATGATCCGTTTGTAAATTGGACATTTTTTGTGGAATTGGCTGCGATTGAAAGCGAAGACGATTCTGAAGAAAAAGAATTGCCTGCATTGCTTTTTGCACACGGAGTTTTACCTGAAGACGCTCCTGTAAAAACGTTTGGTGATCCCATTTCTAAAGAGGACATTTATGGGGATTTTGATGACGATTACGACGATGAAGATTTTGATATGTTTGATGGTGATGACAGTTTTGAAGATTTTGGTTACGACGACAGTTATTAACTAAATACTTTAAATAAATACACCCTATTGATTAATAAACAATAAATTAAAGAAAACTGAAAGGTTTTCTTTTTTTACCTAATAAAAATACACAAACCCTATTATGATTAATTTATTTAATACCCACATTGAATCGTTATCTATTCACCGTGTGGGAAATAAAAGCCGTGCCGAGGCGATATTTTTATCGGAAAACACTTTCAACGTAAACGATGAAATCACGCCGCTTTTAAAAGAATATTTTTTCAAACCTTTTCGCGAAAAAGAAGAAAGTTACTACCAATTTGCACACGATGTGGATTTAGATTACAACGAAATGTACAATTTTGCCAACGAAATTTTTGCAAATCCAAGCAATGTTCACGAGGTTTCTAAAAAAATTACCAAACATTTATACGAACAATCAAATCACCCACATATTAAAAACGGGGAAGTTTATGTGACTTATTTAACGCATATCACTATTGACAATAATCCAGTAGATGCAATTGGTATTTTTAAAAGCGAGCTAAAATCTGATTTTTTACAGTTTGAAGAAAACAACAGCAACCTAGAAATGGTGCTTCAACAAGGAATCAACTTAAATAAATTAGACAAAGGCTGTATCATTTTTAATTATAAAAAAGAAGAAGGTTATAAAATTTTGACTATTGACAGTAACCGTTACGATGCGCGTTATTGGTTGGAACATTTTTTATCGGTTGATGCTTTTCAGGACGAAAACTTCATGACCAAGAAGTATTTGAAGTTTGTTCAGGATTTTGCAAAAGATGTGGTTTTGCCTGCCGAAGATAAAAAAGAAGAAGTGATGTTTATGAACCGTTCTGTGAATTATTTTGCAAAAAATGACGAGTTTGAAGAACAGAATTTTATTAATGATGTAATTGATAATCCTGATTTGCAAACAGAATTTAAGAACTACAAAACCGATCGCGCGGAAAAATACAGCATTGAAGATGTATCGAACTTTCCCATTGCAAATAACGCCGTTTCTGATGTTCGCAAAAAAATTAAAAACGTTATTAATTTAGATACCAACGTACAAATTAAATTGGATTTCATTAACCCCGAATCTGCCGAAAAATTCATTGAAAAAGGTTGGGACGAAGAAAAACAAATGTATTACTACTTGGTTTATTTCAATAAAGAACAGAAACAATAATATCCAAATTACATAAAAAATCTTCCCAGTGGAAGATTTTTTTTATTTAAGCTTTGCAACAACCGTCTAAATTTTCATAGGCAACAGGGTCAGCTTTTATTTCATCGGCATCAAAACCTAATTTTGAAATGGCTGTTTTAATGGTTTGCAAATTTGTTTTTTTAGGGTTGAAGTAAACCGTAATGGTTTCTTTTTCTTCGTCTAATTCATACATTTTTACACCTTTAATTTTCAGCATTTCGGTTTGAAACATTTTTCCGCAAGTTTCACACGCTTTACAATGATCACAAACAATGTTTGTCTTAATCACTGCTTTTTCCGATTTTTTGTTTTGTGCATGCGCTATTGTTGAAAACGCGACAAACAAAATAATTAATAAAGTTTTTAAATTTTTCATCTTATCTATTTTAAATTAATTAATCAATATACGAAATCATGTAATCATTTGGTTTTCTTACCTTTTTTAGTTCAGCTTGCCAATCGTTTTCGGCATCACGGTAACCAATCGGTAAAATAACAACGCTTTTTAATCCTTTTTCTTCTAAATTCAACAGTTTATCAACTTCGTGGTTTATAAAACCTTCCATTGGTATCGAATCAACTTCTAGAGCTCCGGCTTCTGTCAGTGCCATTCCCAATGCAATATACACCTGGCGAGCAGCATGTTCAAATTGACGTTCGGGTGTCATAGACGTTAATTGTTTAATGACGTTGTTCTTATAACCGTTTGAAAAACCTTCGGGCAAATTACGTTCTGCCTCGTAATAATCAAAATAATAACTTATTTTGGCAACATCATATACACTCCAAGCTGCAAACACCAATAAATGGGAACAGTCTGTAATTTGTGATTGATTGAAAGCGAAAGGTTTCAACTGCTCCTTTAATAATTGATTGGTAATAACCAGTATTTCAAAAGGTTGCAAACCTGATGATGTGGGCGCCAAGCGTGCGGCTTCTAAAATGCTGTTTACTTTATCTTGAGAAACTTTTTCGCCGTTCATTTTTTTGGTAGCGTAACGCCACTGCAATGCGGGAATAATACTCATGATTTTTTTTTTATAATTGTTTCAACTTTACTATTCGTCGGTTCGATTTGATAAATAGAACCGACGATCATAAATTATTTTTTATATGATGCCAAAAAAGCATTTACGTTTTGTTCGATACGTTCGTGAATGTTGGAAACATCGGCTTTTTCAAATTTTTCACCAATGATATTTTCATATAATTCAATGTATCTATCTGAAACGGTTTCAATGTATGCATCGGACATTTCAGGAATTTGCTGACCATCTTTCCCTTGAAAACCATTTGTAATTAACCACTGACGTACAAATTCTTTCGATAATTGTTTTTGAGCTTCGTTGTTATTCTGACGCTCTTGGTATCCATCTGCATAAAAATATCGAGAAGAATCAGGTGTATGAATTTCATCAATCAATACAATTTTACCGTCTTTTGTTTTACCAAATTCGTACTTTGTATCGACCAAAATCAGTCCACGAGCGGCTGCAATCTCTGTTCCACGCTGATATAAGGCGTGTGTGTATTGTTCCAAAACTTCGTAATCTTCTTTAGAAACAATCTCTTGAGCCAAAATGTCTTCCTTAGAAATATCTTCATCGTGTGTGCCAACAGCAGCTTTGGTAGTTGGTGTAATAATTGGCGTTGGGAATTTATCGTTTTCTTTCATACCTTCTGGCATTTCAACACCACACAAAATGCGTTTTCCTGCAGCATATTCGCGTGCTGCATGCCCCGACAAATAACCGCGAATCACCATTTCAACCTTAAAAGGTTCACACAAATGCCCCACTGCTACGTTTGGATCAGGATTTGCGATTAGCCAATTGGGTACAATATCTTGAGTAAGTTGCATGAATTTCGATGCAATTTGGTTCAAAATTTGACCTTTATAGGGAATTCCTTTTGGCATAATTACATCAAAAGCCGATAAACGGTCGGTTGCAATCATCACCAATAAATCATCGTTAATTGTATAAACTTCGCGTACTTTTCCTTTGTAAACTGCTTTTTGACCCGGAAAATTAAAGTTAGAAGAAGTTATGGTTTTCATTATAATGTTGTGTTTGTTTTAAAACTGTAAAAGTACTAATAATTCTTGTTCAAAACGTTCTTTTGGCAAATATTGCGCTTCTAGATGATCCATAAAAGGTATAGGTGTTTCAATACTTGCTACACGTTTTACTGGTGCATCTAAATATTCAAAACAATTTTCCATAATCCAAGCCGATAAATCACTGGCAATGCCTCCAAAAAGCGTGTCCTCTTGCAAAATAATTACTCGATTTGATTTTTGTACCGATTTTCTAATCGTTTCGTAATCTAAAGGTTGCAATGTTCTTAAATCGATCAAATCGGCTGAAATATCTGCATGTTTTTCTAAGGTATCCAACGCCCAATGAACGCCCGCTCCGTATGAAATAATCGTTACATCGTTTCCTTCTTTAATTAATGAAGCCTGCCCAAAAGGAATGGTGTAATAATTTGCCGGAACATCTTGCGATTTACTACGGTACAGATTTTTATGTTCAAAGAAAATTACCGGATTGGGATCATTAATTGCTGTGTTCAACAACCCTTTGGCATCGACAGGAAAAGCCGGGTAAACCACTTTTAATCCCGGAGTTTTAGTGAACCAAGCTTCGTTTGTTTGCGAATGAAACGGACCAGCGCCCGAACCTGCGCCACAAGGCATGCGCACCACCACATCGGCATGTTCGCCCCAACGGTAATGCTGCTTTGCCAATAAATTTACGATGGGATTAAAACCTGTTGAAACGAAATCGGCAAACTGCATTTCTACAATTGCTTTGTATTTATTGATTGACAATCCGGCAGCCGATGATACAATAATACTTTCGCAAATTGGCGTGTTGCGCACGCGCTCTTTTCCAAAAGCATCAACAAAACCTTCGGTTACCTTAAAAGCACCTCCGTATTCGGCAATGTCTTGCCCCATGATTACTAAATTTTCATGACGTTCAAACGATTGTTTCAATCCTTCAGAAATCGCATCAATAAAACGGATATTTTTCGTTTCGGTCAATACTTCAAAGTGTTGATAATCAAAAGGTTTATACACGTCATTCAATTCTGTTTCCAAATGAGCCTCTAAACCAGCTTCATCTTGCGTAATTTTCCAATGTGTATCAATTTCCTCTTTAATTTCTCTTCGTATGTGTGCGTCTTGTTCATCAGACAAAATACCCATTTCAAATAAATAGTTCTTTAATCGGGCAATTGGATCTTTCAGTTTCCACTCTTCAAAAAGTTCTTGTGGCACATATTTGGTACCACTCGCCTCTTCGTGTCCACGCATTCTAAAGGTTTTCATTTCAATTAAAACCGGATGCGGATTTTGGCGCATATCATTGGCAATTGCAGAAAGTTTGGTATAAACTTCCACAATATTATTCCCATCAATTATATGACTTTCCATACCATAACCAATGCCTTTATCGGCAAGATTTTCGCACTTATATTGTTCGTTAGTAGGCGTTGAAAGTCCGTAACCATTGTTTTCAATAATAAACATAACCGGCAAATCCCAAACCGCAGCAACGTTTATAGCTTCGTGAAAATCGCCTTCAGAGGTTGCTCCTTCGCCTGTAAAAACCGCCGTAATTTTGTTTTCTTTTCGCAATTTATGTGCCAGCGCAATACCATCGGCAATACCCAATTGCGGTCCCAAATGCGAGATCATGCCCACAATATTAAATTCTTGGGTACCAAAGTGAAACGAACGATCGCGTCCTTTTGTAAATCCGTTTGGTTTGCCTTGCCATTGCGAAAATAATCTGCTTAAAGGAATATTTCTACTTGTAAAAACACCAAGATTTCGGTGCATTGGCAAAATGTATTCATCATTGTGAAGAATAGATGTTACACCAACTGCAATGGCTTCTTGCCCCATGCCTGAAAACCATTTTGATACTTTTCCCTGACGGATCAAAATCAACATTTTTTCCTCTATTAATCGAGGTTTCAATAATTTCTTATAAAGATCTAATAATAGCTCTTGCGATAAAATTTCTGTTTGAACTTCCATAAAATGGGTTGTGAAAATTTTTGTCTAAAAGTACAAATTTTATTTATTCCTCCTAATTGAATTTTTTTTTTTTCACTACTATGTGATTTTTTTTGGATTATAAAATTTTTTTATATAATTTTGATACTAATCATTTTAAAGACACCTTGAAATTTTCAATTTTAACCTTTAACTATGGTTATGTTGTTTGTTATTAAAGAAACTGATTTATAATTTTGTAAATCAGTTTTTTAATTTAATCTAAAAACTTTACCTATGGACGATAAACCCAAAAAACGCAAGCGAACATCGGGTGTATTGCGCGATAAAGACCGAACAAAAGCAAAAATGGTTCAAGCAGTGGGAAAAGTTCTGCTAAAAAAAGGTTATACCGGACTGAATGCTAGTGCTATTGCAAAAGAAGCCGGTATTGATAAAAGTTTGGTTTGGACCTATTTTGGCAGTTTAGATAATTTAGTAGAAGAATACATCTTACAACGCGATTTTTTGAATACTGTTGCCAAAAACGATGTATTATCGCTGCTTGAAAGTACAAACGGAATTCCCAAAGAAGCTATTTATGGCATTCTACACAATCAATTAGAAACTTTGCTAAAAGATAAAGTGCTTCAAAAAATCATTCATTGGGAAATTGGTGAAAGCAAACCTTTTTTACGCAATTTAGCCGATAAACGCGAAGAATTGGGCGAAGCTTTCTTTGAAGTAGTCGAACCTGCTTATAAAAATGCAAATGTAGATTTACGAGGAATTTTGGCGGTTTTAATTGCCGGTGTTTACTATTTGGCACTTCACGGAAAAACCAATGGCAGTTTATTTTGCGGAATTGATATCAACGAACCGGCAGGAGAGCAACGTATTAAAGAGGCTATTTATACGGTGATTGAAATGGCACATCAAAAAGCGCAACTTGATTAACAATTTACAGCAAACGGTTTTATTTAACTACCTAAAATAGTTAACTTTGTTAATCAAAGTTTATAAAAATGCAAAATATACCCAGTGTTAATTTGCGTGATTTCCTATCGGATGATCCGGTACGCAAACAAAAATTTGTAAATGAAATCGGTAAAGCTTACGAAGAAATTGGTTTCGTAGCTTTAAAAGGACACTTTTTAAGTGAAGAATTGGTTGCAAAATTATACCAGCAAGTTCGCACCTTTTTTCACCTTCCACTAGAAGTTAAGCAAAAATATGAAATTTCCGGAATAGGCGGTCAACGTGGTTATGTTTCCTTTGGAAAAGAATCTGCAAAAGGAAGATCCACAGGCGATTTAAAAGAGTTTTGGCATTTTGGACAATATGTTGAAAACAATGACAAATTGGCAAACGAATATCCTGCAAATGTAACGGTTACCGAACTTCCTGAATTTAATTCAACAGGAAAAGAAGCTTACAAAATGCTCGAAAAAACGGGAGTTTACGTATTGCGGGCTTTGGCTTTATATTTGGATTTAAGTGAATTTTATTTTGACGATTTTGTTAAAAACGGAAACTCAATATTACGCCCAATTCACTACCCTCCTATTCTTGATGAACCAAAAGATGCCGTACGAGCAGCTGCACATGGCGACATTAATTTAATTACACTTTTAATGGGCGCACAAGGAAAAGGTTTGCAAGTTCAGAACAACAATGGCGAATGGATTGATGCAATTGCCGCCGAAGATGAATTGGTTATAAATGTAGGTGATATGTTGTCGCGACACACCAATAATAAACTAAAATCTACTATACATCAAGTGGTCAACCCGCCACGGGAATTATGGGGAACTTCGCGCTTTTCAATTCCATTCTTTATGCACCCAATAAGCGAAATGCCTTTAAATTGTTTGGATAACTGTGTGAACGAAGAAAATCCTAAACTTTATGAAGATATAACTGCAGGTGCTTTTTTAACGGAAAGGTTAATAGAATTGGGTTTGATTAAGAAATAATTTTTTTTAGCAAAAAAAAGCAAAGTATTTGTATAATTAAAAAAACTTCGTATATTTGTACCAACTCATCTACTACATGACAAGTGAATGTTTTAGAATTTTTGAGTTTTTCATAAGTGTTTTTTTTGGTTATTAAAGTGGGTTTATTTCGGTAAACCCACTTTTTTTGTGGATTACTCTTATTTATTAATAAAACGTTCGGTTATAAAATCAATATCTTTTATAGATTTGCGTGCCCAATCTATTTTTTTTGCTAATAATTCTTCCTCTGTAAGTTGCCAATTAATAGCAGTTTTTTTCAAGCGTGTTGTGATATTATTAATAATGATAGCTGCAGAAACTGAAATGTTTAGACTTTCCGTGAAACCACACATGGGTATTTTGATGAATGTATCTGCTTGATCCATAATTTCAGGTGACAAGCCATCTTTTTCAGTTCCAAAAAAAATAGCCGACGGTTTTGTTACATCAAAATCATCTAATAAAAAAGCATCTTTGTGGGGTGTGGTTGCAACAATTTGATAGCCTTTTTGCTTTATAGCATCTATACAATTCTGCGTGGTGCTGTGCGAATTAATATCTACCCATTTTTCCGCTCCCATAGCAATTTGCTTATCAATTGTTTTACTAAATTTTTGCTCGATTATATGCAAATTCTGAATACCAAAAACCTCACAGCTACGCATCACAGCACTTGTGTTATGCAACTGATAAACATCTTCCACAGCTACACAAAAATGATTGGTTCTTTGGGCCAACACTCTTTCAAAACCCAACATTCTATTTTTGGTGATAAATCCTTCTAAATAACTTAAATATTCTGTATTTTTATATAAATCTAACGAATGCATTTTTTTATAATTTTAGCAAAGATACTCGTATCATTGAAAAAGTGCTATTGCTTTGTTTTTAATTTAGGATGTGTTAGAAAAATATTTGTATGCGCATGAAAAATTTAGTTTTTTTAACCGGAGCAGGAATTTCGGCTGAAAGTGGATTAAAAACCTTTAGAGATGCTAATGGATTGTGGGAAGGACATGATGTGATGAAAGTGGCAAGTTATGAGGGTTTTCAGCAAAATCCAGAATTGGTGCTTGATTTTTATAATCAACGTCGCCGTCAATTACTAACGGTGCATCCAAATGCGGCACATGAACAAATAGCTGCCTTTCAAAAAGATTTTAATGTGACCGTTATCACTCAAAATGTGGACGATTTGCACGAACGTGCAGGCAGTAAACACATTATTCATTTACACGGTGAACTCTTAAAAGCTCGAAGTTTAGTAGAAGATCATTTAATTTATGAATGGAAAGAAGATATTTTAATAGGTACTACAAATAGCAAAAATCAGCAATTAAGACCGCATATTGTTTGGTTTGGTGAAGCTGTTCCAGAAATGCAATCTGCTGTCTCAGTGGTAGAAAAAGCGGATATATTGGTAATTGTTGGAACATCACTACAAGTTTATCCGGCAGCCGGATTGATTGAATATGCTTCTAATGCTCAACAAATTTTCTATATTGACCAACACCCTGCCGACACCAAATATTTTAATAAGAACATACATATAATTGCTGAAAAAGCTACAAAAGGATTGTCTATTTTAAATCAATTGCTTGGTTATTAGTACATTCCATCATTTCTCATAAAAAACTGCGGGCAATCTGTGGTTATGAAATCAATTCCTTGGGCGATTAATTGATGGGCAACTTCGAGATTATTAACTGTCCAAGTGTTTGTTTGTAAGTGCATTTTTTTGAATTCCGGAATAATTCCTGAGTTTTTTAGCAATAAATCAAACGGGTAATCCATACCGTTTAAACCGCTTTCAAAAATTTGTTGTGCTGTTTTATCTCCTTCCAAATAATGCACCTGAAATAAGGGCAATTGCTTTTTTAAATAAATCGCAGCCGCAAAATCAAATAAGATAAATTCGGTGTTTTGCACAGTAGTTTTCAGTGGAAGTTGCTCTGTAAGTATATCAATAAGCTTTTGGGTTCTCTTAGGCGATATCTGTGATGTTTTGATTTCTACAATCAGCTTGGTGGTATTTTGATTGTTTATTTGTTTGAAAAATTCGGCTAATAATGTTAATTTTTCACCGTTTGGATGTGTCTTTGAAAGTAAATCGGAATAGTTAGTGATTTCAATTGGCAATCCATAAAAATCATGGTCGTGGTTTACAACGATGAAATCATCTTTGGTTAAGTGCACATCAATTTCGCTGCCTATGCACTGCAATTCAATGGCTTTTTGTAGGGATGCTATTGAATTTTGAGGTAAATTGAATTCTTTCCATGCACCGCGATGCGCAATGACTTTATTTTTCATTTTGTTCCTTATTTTTTTGGTGTAAATCTTCTGCATCTTTATCGTTTTTAAGCTCATCGATGATGGAGTTTTTCCACAACTTGGTGCCGGTGAGATAAGCAACTTTACTTATTAAAAAGCCTGCCACGGGCGAGGTGATGAATAAAAAGAAAATAATGGCTATTGCTTTTGTTGTAACCGAAAAATCTGAAAAATGCAAGGCGGCAGCAATCAAGATGCACCCAATACCCAAAGTAGCTGCTTTGATGGTAACAGATAAACGGGAATAAAAATCGGGCATTTTAAGGATACCCCAAGAGGCTATCAATATAAAAATAGCTCCTAGTGTGCTTAAAAACATTATTAAAAAATCATTCATCTCTTTTGCGTTTATAAATATAATATGAAAAGGCTACGGTGCTTAAAAAGGCGATTAGTGCCAAAATCATTGCTTCGTCTAGAAATAATGAGTTGTTTACAATGATGCTGAACAAGGTAATAAATGCCACACCCACAGTGATGAGCAAATCTAGCGCTACTACCCGATCTACTACTTGTGGGCCTTTTATAAATCGCAACATTATAAAAAAAATAGACAAACAAATAATAGGCATTACTACATATCCTAAATAACTTTCAACACTCATATTATCGTATTATTTCTAGTAATTTTTTTTCAATTCTATTGTTCAATCTTTTTACAAATTGTTCTTTATTGGTAAGATACATT
Source organism: Flavobacterium sp. CBA20B-1 (assembly GCF_028473145.1). Taxonomy (NCBI): domain Bacteria; kingdom Pseudomonadati; phylum Bacteroidota; class Flavobacteriia; order Flavobacteriales; family Flavobacteriaceae; genus Flavobacterium; species Flavobacterium sp. CBA20B-1. The sequence continues at coordinate 799,375 of NZ_CP092370.1, read as the reverse complement.
ACATGTATGTACATAAATTTTTTATCCTTTGAAAGATCAATCACAACTGTTCCTGGTGTTAAGGCAATCATGTTTGCAAGCATAGTGATTTCAAAATCGGTTTTTGCTTCCAATTCATATTTAATAATTCCGGGCCTCATGTTGTAATTGGGGGTGATTACGTCCATTGTTACTTCATAATTTGCTTTTAAGAGATCATAAAAAAACAATAATATAAAAGCAAATATTTTCGGAACCCTATAAAAATACTCAGTATTGCCTCGAACAGAGCGGTTGATCATCCACAAAATAAAAAAGCCCACGGCATATCCAAATATAAAATTGGCATAGTCTAAGTGTCCGGTGAGCGCCACCCAAACAAACGTAAGCAATATGTTTAATAAAAAATTTTGTAACATAATTATTGTTTTGCTCCTAAAACATTTTCAATATAAATTTCGGGATTTTTCATTTCATACGCTGCCTTTTCTGATAATTTCATAAAGCTGTTTGCACTTAATCCAATATATAAAGATACAAATGCTAAGCCAACAATAGGTGCAATTAATGCAATTTTTCCTGAAAAGGGAAAGGATTCAAAATGATCTATTTCTTCGGTGATGGGTTTGGGAGATTCTTTCCAAAATGCTTCAGACCAAATTCTTACAATTACAAACAAGGTTACAAAGCTGGCAATGATGAGTGCAGCAAGTAACAAATAGTTTTCTTGTTTAAAGGTTTCTTGAAACAATAAAATTTTAGGCCAAAAACCAGACAAAGGCGGAATTCCTACCAATGAAAAAAGCACCAACGCAGCGACAAATGAAAATTTAGGATAATCTTTTAATAAACTTCCCAAACGCGTCATATCAACCGTTTCGCGCATTTTTACAATAACACCCGAAATCATAAAAACATTGCTTTTTACAATAACATCGTGTATCAAATAAAAAACAATTGCCACAAATGCCCATTCTGTATTTAAACCCATACCGGCAATAAAAAAACCAATATGACAAACAATTAAATACGATAAAACCCTTCGGATACTTTTTTTATTAATAGTTCCTAACGCACCTGTTAACAAGGTTAAAATTGCAATTACAGAAAAGAGCACGAGCGTAAAATAATCGGGTTGAAAAATTACGGTAAAAACGCGCAACATTGCATAAACCCCCATTTTTGTTAACAAACCTCCAAAAATGGCTGCAATGGCAGATGGTGGTGTGTGATAAGCAGATGGCAACCAAAAATACAAAGGAAATACCGCCGATTTAATTCCAAATGCCACAAAAAACAATAAAGATGTTACTGTTACCAAACCCGTGTTTTCAACTTGTGCTACTTTTAGAGCTAGGTCGGCAATGTTTAAAGTTCCGGTAATTCCGTATAAAATACCAATTGCGGTAAGAAAAATAACCGAGCCCAGCATATTCATGGTTACGTACTTTATGGCACCTTCCATTTGTCTTTTTTTTCCACCAACCGTTAATAAGATAAAAGATGATATAATAACCACTTCAAACCACACATATAAATTAAAGATATCACCTGTTAGAAAAGCTCCTAAAAGTCCCATTACTAAAAAGTGAAAGATAAAGAAATATCCAAATCTAATACGGCTTTCGTTTAAACTTGCTGTGGAATAAATGCCTACTGCCAACGATACCAAAGCCGTTAAAAGTACCATAATGGCACTGAGGGTATCAGCAATAAATGTGATACCAAAAGGTGCTTGCCAACTGCCCAACTGCAATGTGAGATACCCGTTGGACATGGTCATTTCGAACATTCGCAAACAAAGTAAAAATGCAATGCTATTGCCCACAATGCTAATTATTTTCTGAACAAGTACTTTTTGCCAGAAAAAAAGAAGCACAATTGCCGTGAACATGTGCATTAATATGGGGGCAAGTATAAAATTTGTAATCATATATCTAAATCTTGAACATTTAACGAATCCAAATCATCGGATCCTGTGGTTGTGTAAACCCTTTTGAGCAAAACAATGGCAAAAGCTGTTAGTGCAAAACTGATTACAATTGCAGTAAGAATTAACGCTTGCGGCACCGGATCTGCATAAATTTCGTGAAATGCATTGTTTTCAGGTTTTATGATAGGGGCTTTGCCTTTGGTGATTCCACCAATAAGAAAAATGAGTAAGTTTGCACCGTTTCCTAACAGCAATAATCCCAACAAGAGTTTCACCATGCTGCGGCGAAACATCATATAAATGCCCGATGAATAAAAAGCACCTACTAAAATAACCAATAGTAATTCCATAATTTTTTATGTGTTTTCTGAAATTGTAAATAAAATGGTTAATACCACGCCAATCACGACCATATACACACCAATATCAAATATTAAAGCCGAACCCAATGCACCAATCACCACAACCGAATCGGCAAACCAAACTACGCTCATAAACGGATAACCTAACAAAACAGGCAGCAAACCGCTTAAAAAGCAAATTATCAAACCGGTTGGTATGACAAAAAAGGGTTTTATGGCAAACATTTTTACAGTTTGATACGGACTGTATGCAAACGAATGCAACACAAATGCAATGGATGCCACTAAGCCGCCAACAAATCCTCCACCAGACAAATAATGTCCGCGAATTAATAAAAATATTGAAAACAAAATCAACAACGGAAGCAAATAGTTTGTAGATGTCCGTAAAATGGTTCTGTCTAAACGTTCATTATTCCGATTTTTCTCCATCTTTCGTTTTATATTTTAAAATACTATATACGCCAATTGCAGCAATTGCAAGTACAATTGTTTCAATAAACGTGTCAAATCCCCTGTAATCCACCAAAATAACATTCACCACATTTTTTCCTTTAGCCAATTTGTAGGCATTATCTGCATAAAATTTACTAACACTTTGGTCGGAAGGTGATACCAATGCTTGCAAAGTGATCAGTGCGATTAAAATTCCAAAAGCCACAGCAATTACACCATCTATAAACTGAATTTTAGGGTTTGTGAACCGTAAAAATGGCGGTAATTTGAAAAGAACCAATACAAATAAAACCACTGTTAGCGTATCAATTGCAAACTGCGTCATCGCCAAATCGGGTGCACCATAAAAAACAAAAATCAAACAGATAGAATAGCCAATAACTCCGAGTGCTGCAATTGATGTTAAGCGCGATGTGGTTGTGGTAATGAAATATATGGCAATAATTGTAATGACAAATACGAGAAATTCATAAATCCTAAATTCTGATAAACCTTCGGTATTTACCCGTAAAGGAACATCGGCAAAAAGTTTGTAACCCACAATTCCCATAAAAAACAAAATGATAAACATAATGTAGATACGCAAATAGCCATTGTGAAAAAAGCGGGTATATTTAAAAGCAAACCTTTTAATAGCTTGTGTAGTTGCAGCAATGAATCGTTGAGGAGCAAACCGGCGGATAATCTCTAAACTTTTTTCACCTTTTTCTGATGGTTTTATAGAAAAATACAATGCGGTTCCTACCACAATAGTAATGGCACTTAAAAGTAAAACCGTGTTAAAACCATGCCACAACGAAAGATACATTTCGGGTAGTTTTCCTAACACCGATCGCACAGAAGCTTTTAAAAAAAGCGTGTTAGGAAGTACAGGAAACACACCAAACAAAACAGTAAAAACCGATAACAAAACCGGTGGAAACCACAACAAGAAATGAGGTTTTTGAACCGATTGAAAACGCTCGGGTAGTTTACCAAAAAAGGGTCTTATACCGGCAAGAAAGCCCGAAGCAGTAAGAAAAACATTGGTTATCAGTGCCGCTCCTGTCAATAAAACGATAGATTCTTGGGTAAACATAAAATCGGTTGTAACACCGTAAATCAGTTCTTTACTTAAAAATCCAAAAGTTAGCGGAATACCTCCACTTGAAAGCGCCGCGATAAATCCTGCAACAGCAACTAAAGGCATTATTTTTCGCAAGCCTCTCAATATCGATAAATCACGGGTGTGCGTTTGGTGGTCCACAATTCCTGTTATTAAGAATAATGAAGCTTTGTACAAAGCATGAACCAAGATAAAAGTGCACGCAGCATAAATGGCAGCCTCGGTGCCTACTCCTAATAAAAATACAATAATTCCTAATGCAGAAATGGTTGAATAAGCAAGCAATCCTTTCATATCTTTATAAAAAACACTTAAAACGGCTCCCATAACCATTGTGAGTGCACCAACAATCATAAGTGTGTAATTCCACACCACATCACCACCCAAAATAGGTGAAAAACGCGCTAGTAGATAAATACCAGCTTTTACCATTGTGGCGGAATGTAAATAAGCCGAAACTGGCGTTGGAGCTTTCATAGCACCCGGTAACCAAAAGTGAAATGGAAACTGTGCCGATTTAGTAAATGCACCGCCAAAAAGTAAAAAGATAATAATGTAATAAAACGAATTGTTTACCAATACATCTGACTGTGTAAGTAGTTGATTAATAGAGTAAGTTCCTGCAACGGTACCAATGAGTACAAAGGCAGCCAAAAGTAAAAATCCGCCTAAACCCGTGATGCTCAAAGCCCACAATGCACTTTTTCGCGACTCTTCTTGCGTGGTATTAAACCCTATCAAGAAAAAAGAGCTAATACTGGTTAATTCCCAAAAAATAAATAAAGTTATTAAATTGTCTGAAAGCACCAAGCCCAGCATAGCCCCCATAAACATGGTTAGATACGAAAAAAAGCGGTGCAAGTTAGCATCTCTTTTTAAGTATTGTGCTGCATATAAATAGATAAGTGTTCCAATGCCAGTAATCATTAATGAAAAAAGCATTGAAAGACCGTCTAATTTAAAGTCTAATGAAATTCCTAATGACGGAATCCATGAGTTTCGAAAAAATACTACCTGCGAACCTTCGTACACCGATGGCAAATACCCTGAAAAGTAGAATACCAATAAAAGAGGTAATACCCATAGAAATTTAAAAAAACTTAAAATTTTTTGCGGTTTTAGGAGTAATAATCCAAATGCCAACAAAAAAATGAGAATAATGGGTAAAAGCATAATATGTATTTTTAAAAAAACCTTTCTCTGATATAATATTTTTTAGATCAATTTTCGTAAAAATAGCAAAATAAAATGGAAAAAGGAAATGTGAAAAGCACATAAATGATAGGTTTTCACAACCAATTTACAGGTTTTCCTTTTTTGCTAAAAAGCCATGCCACAAAAACCGTTTCTTTTCCATCAATTTTAAAAACTTTGAATTGTGGTGCTAAAAGGATGGCAGCAACGCCACTCACAATGGGTATCCATAAACCGCTTAACAGATTAAAGTTTACAATGATTACACGTGCTGCTAAAAAGATTACTGCAAAACACAAAAACTGAATAATTAAAATTTTAGTAGCTTTATTCATTACTGTTTTTTATTTGAAATTTTGTTCGTTTACTGCCTTCATACATTTCATATTTTACTAAACGGGCTTCTAATTTTCCGTTGAATAACTTTATTTTTCGTGATGGTTTTAATCCCACAAATTTTAAAGCTTCCACATTTCCGGTAATAAACCAAGCATTCGTTCCAGGATAATTCTGCTTTAGCGTATCACCCATTTCACGGTAAAAACGTTCCAAATCAATATCTAATCGCTCTCCATAGGGCGGATTAAAAACCATGTGTAAGTGTCCGTTTACTTCTTTTTCAGTTTCGAAAAAATTGCGTTGTTCAATTTTTATATATTCCTCTAAATTAGCGTTATAAGCGTTATCTTTTGCTTTTGCAATGGCAGAAGGTGCTTTGTCATAACCAAAAATATCATAATGAAAATCGGTGATTTTCTTTAACAATGATTCTTCTACTTTTTCAAACAAATCCGCATCCCAATCGTTCCATTTTTCAAAAGCAAACTCTTTTCTATTGATATTGGGCGGAATATTGCATGCAATCATGGCTGCTTCCACCAAAAAAGTACCTGAACCGCACATTGGGTCTAAAAAATTTGATTGCCCAGACCATCCGCTTAAAATTAAAATTCCGGCTGCTAAAACCTCATTAATTGGTGCGATATTAGTGGCTGTTCGGTATCCGCGATGGTGCAGTGATGCGCCCGATGTATCTAGTGAAACCGTACAAAGATCTTTTTGAATATGAATATTTATTCGTAAATCGGGATGATCTTTATCAATATTGGGGCGGTTGTCAAACTTCTTCTTAAATTGATCCACTATAGCATCTTTACTTTTCAAGGCAACAAATTGAGAGTGATTAAATTGCTCTGAAAAAATGGTAGCATCTATCAAAAATGATTGGTGCACGCTTAAAAATTCGCTCCAATCAATGCTTTGCATCCCATTATATAAGCTTGTTTCATTATAAACTTTGAATTGTTTTATGGGTTTTAATATTTTTAAGGCAGTTCGCAAAGCTAAATTTGCTTTGTACATAAAACCTTTATCACCGTAAAAGCTCACCATGCGCGTTCCTTGTTCCACGCGTTGTGCACCAAGCTTTATTAATTCATTTGCTAAAATTTCTTCAAAACCAAAGAAGGTTTTAGCCACCATTTTAAAATTTTCCATAGACAATTCCTTTCCTTCGGGAACGATAAATTTATTTAATTCTACAAAAATAGTGTATTTTTGCGTTTCCAAAATTTCTAAAATGCAAGAATCTCAAAAAAATTGGTTTAAAAATTGGTTCAACAGTCCCTATTATCATATACTTTATAAAGATCGCGACTATACAGAAGCACAATTGTTTATTGACAATATTACCAATTATCTGAATCTTCCTGAAGCGGCAAAGGTGCTTGATTTAGCATGCGGACGTGGAAGACATTCTATTTATCTAAATCGATTGGGCTATGATGTAATGGGGGCAGATTTATCTGTAAACAACATAGAATTTGCAAAACAATTTGAAAATGAAAAATTGCATTTTCAGGTGCAAGACATGCGCGAACCATTTGAAGAGAAGTTTGATGCAATTTTTAATTTTTTTACAAGTTTTGGCTATTTTGAAAACGAAGCAGATCATTTAACTGCTTTAAAAGCTATAAAAGCAAGTTTGAAAGAATATGGTTTTGCCGTAATCGATTTTATGAATGTGCATAAAGTGATGGATAATTTAGTGGAAAAGGAAACTAAAGTGGTTAATGAGATTACTTTCAACATCAAACGCTGGGCAGAAAACGGCTATATTTTTAAAAACATTGCTTTCGAGCACGATAATGAATCGTATGATTTTACTGAAAAAGTAAAAGCTTTTACTTTAGAAGATTTTGAAACCATGATGCATCAAGCAGAAATATTCTTATTGGATATTTTTGGCGATTATAAATTGAATAAATTTCACAAAAGCGAATCGGACCGTTTAATCATGATTTTTAAATAATGGATACCTATTTATTACCCTTTTTGGCAGTAATTCTTGGCTATTTTTTGGCAATTATTGTAAAGCCAGCCAAAAAGAAAACCATTAAATTGTTGTTAGCATTTAGCGGTTCTTTTTTATTGACCATGACCGTTTCGCACTTGTTGCCAGAAGTATATGCGTATGTTATTGAAGGAAATCATTCAGAGGTGGTTGCTGAACCAATAAAGTCTTCAATGGATCACTATTTAAATGATCACCCCCATGATGCCGTCCATACAGATCATCACCATCATTCAAACGCTACTCCATCAGTAACTCATAATCACGATCATGGAGCCATGAAAGAAATCGGTTTGTTTATAATGTTGGGAATTATTTTCCAGATTATTCTAGAATATTTCTCAAAAGGTGCAGAACATGGACACGTGCACGTACATGAAAAGATGACTTCAATGCCGTGGTTATTATTTGCCAGTTTGTGTTTGCATGCTTTGTTTGAAGGAATGCCCGTAAGTCAGCACACGCATTTGGCTTGGGCAATTGCCATACACCATTTTCCAATAGCCATAATTTTAACATTATTCTTTTTACAAGCAGAATTAAACAAAAAATTTGTTTTTCTGTTCATGACTGTTTTTGCGTTAATGACACCATTGGGAACTTATCTCTCTGCCAACTTATCTGTTTTAACAGCATATTATGTTCCTATATCTGCTTTTGTAATTGGTATTCTTTTCCATATATCATCAACCATAATATTTGAAAGCAGCGAAGGACATAAGTTTAATTTAGCAAAACTTTTAGCAATACTTATAGGAATTGCTTTTGGATTTTTTGTTTAAAAACCAATTAAAATATTCAAAAAGTTTACGTTATAGGCTTGTTTTAAATGGAGATTACCAATCTTAAAACGCTAAAAAAACTTATTGAATATATTGATCATTATAGAACTATTTCATCAAAAACTTCTTAAAAGCATAAAAATTTTGAGGTGACACACCATGACCAACCGGGTATTCTTTATATTCAAAAGATATGTTAAATGGTTTAAGAAAATCGGTGGTTTTTCTTGCCCATTCCACCGGTATTACTTGATCTACCGTTCCGTGTGAACCAAATATTTTTAAATGATTGTATGCAGAAACATCTGTTTTTGGCGTCATGATTTCGGGGTTAAAATAACCACTAAGTGCCACAACTTTATTAATTTTTTCTGGATAAGTAACCGCAATGGCATAACTTAAAATAGCTCCCTGACTAAAACCTACTAGGTTGATGTTTTTAGTGTCAATGGGATATTTTACTACTAATTCATCTATAAATTCCACCAAAAGATCTCTTGAAGCTATCGCTTGATTATCATCGCTGAATTTATTCATATCTGCATCAAAACTAATCGCATACCAAGCAAATCCATAAGGAGGCAGTTGATAAGGCGCTTGAACCGAAACCACATAGTAATCATCAGGTAATTCAGTAGCAAATGTGAACAAATCTTCTTCGTTGCTGCCGTAGCCGTGCATTAACACGATAAGTGGATTTTGTGCTTGAACAATCTTTGGCTCTTTTATCAAATAATTTAAAATTCCTGTTTGCATAATTACTTTTTAGATGAAAATATTTTTTGAATAAAACCTCCAATAATAGGTAGCAATTTGTATTCGTTTGCAACAGCGCCTGAAAAACTGTAAACCCACAAAATAATAATAAAGGCATAAAAACCATAAGCGGCATAAGCGTTGGGAATGGCTCCAACCAAACTACCCAATAGCAGAAAAACACATGTTAATCCAATGTTTTGTTTGATATAAAATTTTCCGTAAGGATCTTTTTCTTCTTGGTTGATAAAAAAAGCAATCACTAGCCCTAGAATAAAAAAGTGCGCAATAATTGCAGCCAATTTACCGTCTTTTGAAATATTATTTGCTTGCATTACTTAATTATTAATTGGTTGTTATGACAAATTCCGTACACATAGCCTTTCATTTTATGGTTTAAAAAGGCCGAGTTTTTAGATTTTGACAAGATATCATTTTTAGTGAACGTCCATTCTTTTGAAGGATTAAATAAGGTTAAATCTGCTTTATCCCCTACTTTAATCGTTGTTGAATCATTCAAGAAAATCGATTTTGCTGCTTGAAGTTTTTCTATAACAACATCTAAAGGAAGTATTTCAAATAGTGCACCAAAAGCCGATTCCAACCCAATAGTTCCGTCTTTCGCCATATCAAACTCCATTTTTTTATGCTCTATATCCATTGCACAATGATCCGATGTAATCACATCAATCGTTCCATCTACAACTCCGTTTATCAAAGCTTGTTGATGAAATGCATCTCTTAAAGGTGGATTTACTTTAAAACGCGTATCAAAATCAGATAAAACAGCATCGGTTAAAGCCAAATTATGCACCGCTACACTGCAAGTAACCTGTAAACCTTTTGCTTTGGCTTCTTTGATCATTGCTACCGATTTTGCCGTAGAAATAGTAGGCACGTGCATTTTACCGCCTGTATATTCCAGTAAAAATAAATTTCTAGCTAACACAATTTCTTCTGCCAATGGCGGAATTCCCTTTAAACCTAAAAGTGTAGATTGAACACCTTCGTGTACAACTCCTTTACCTTTAATTAAAGAATCGTTACAAAAAGCAATTACCGTGGCATTGAAATCTTGGGTGTACTGTAAACCAATTTTCAACAAATTTGCGTTAGCTGTACTTTTTTTATAATCGCCAAAAGCAATTGCCCCGGCATTTTGCATATCAAACATTTCAGCTAAGTCGGTTCCTTCTTCGCCTTTGGTTAATGCGCCAATGGGGTGCAAAGTGGTAGCCGAAGATGCGGCTTTGGTTTTTACAAAGCTTACAATAGATTGATTATCAATCACAGGAAAAGTATTTGGCTGATATGCAATTTGAGTGAACCCACTTTTTGCTGCTACATTTAAACCGTTTGCGATGGTTTCACGATCTTCAAAACCAGGCTCTCCAAACGAAACCGAAGCATCCATCCAGCCACTCGAAACATGCAGATTGTCTAAAGAAATCATTTCATATTGGTCAGCAGTAATGTTTGATGCTATTTCGGTAATCACACCGTTTTCGATTTTTATATCAACTTTTTGGTGATTAAATGCACTTGAAGAATCTACAATTGTAGCATTTTTTATAACGATATTCATTGTGTGAATGGTTGTGTTGTTTAAAATTGTACAAAATTAATCAAAATATCTAATTAATAAATCACATATTGTAATTATCAATTTTGTATTTCCCAAAATCTTTTAAAAAGATAACCTTTTAAATATCAATAGCTAACAAATATTAAGTATTCTATTTAAAACATAGATTAGGATATCCCGCAAAAAAATAGTATATTAGCACGTTAATTTTGAACTAAAAATACGAAATATGATCTCTGAAGGAGAAAAGTTAATTCCTATTAACATCGAGGAAGAAATGAAATCGGCATACATTGATTATTCAATGTCGGTTATTGTTTCAAGGGCATTACCAGATGTTCGTGATGGATTAAAGCCAGTTCACCGCCGTGTACTTTTTGGAATGTACGAATTAGGTGTTACTGCAACCAAAGCCCATAAAAAATCTGCCCGTATTGTTGGGGAAGTTTTGGGTAAATACCACCCACATGGCGATTCATCGGTTTACGATGCCATGGTGCGTATGGCGCAAGAATGGAGCATGCGTTATTTATTGGTTGATGGACAAGGAAACTTTGGATCGGTAGATGGCGACAGCCCTGCAGCGATGCGTTATACCGAAGCCCGAATGAAAAAAATTTCAGAAGAAATTTTAGCCGATATCGACAAAGAAACGGTTGATTTTCAGTTGAATTTCGATGATACTTTAGAAGAGCCTAAAGTAATGCCTACCAAAATCCCTACCTTGTTAATAAACGGAGCATCGGGAATTGCAGTAGGTATGGCTACAAATATGGCACCACATAACCTTACTGAAGTTATCAATGGTACATTAGCATATATTGAAAACAACGAAATTGAAATTGACGAATTACTGCAGCATGTAAAAGCGCCCGATTTTCCAACCGGTGGTATCATTTACGGATACGAAGGTGTAAAAGAAGCTTATAAAACCGGACGTGGACGTGTGGTGATGCGTGCGAAAGCTAATTTTGAAGAAATAGACGGTAGGGAGTGCATCGTGGTTTCTGAGATTCCTTATCAAGTGAACAAAGCCGAAATGATTAAAAAAACGGCAGAACTTGTTAACGATAAAAAAATCGAAGGAATATCAACCATTCGCGATGAATCAGACCGTAAAGGTATGCGCATTGTGTATGTGTTGAAGCGCGAAGCTGTTCCAAACATTGTAATGAACATGTTGTATAAATTCACACAATTACAATCATCGTTCAGTATCAATAACATTGCTTTGGTTAATGGTCGTCCGCAGCTATTAAATCTAAAAGAATTAATACATTACTTTGTTGAGCACCGTCATGATGTAGTTACACGCCGTGCGGAATACGAATTAAGAAAAGCACAAGAACGTGCACATATTTTAGAAGGATTAATTATTGCTTCGGATAACATCGATGAAGTGATACAAATTATCCGTAGTTCTAAAAATGCCGATGAAGCACGTGAACGTTTAATTGAGCGTTTCTCTTTATCGGAAATTCAAGCACGTGCCATTGTAGAAATGCGTTTACGCCAATTAACAGGTCTTGAGCAAGAAAAACTTCGTGCAGAGTTTGATGAAATAATGAAGTTAATTGCTCATTTACAAGAATTATTGGCAAGCAAAGAATTGCGAATGAACTTGATTAAAGAAGAGTTAACCGAAATTCGAGATAAATACGGCGATGCCCGCAGATCACATATCGAATATGCCGGTGGCGAAATGAATATTGAAGATTTAATTGCCGATGAGCAAGTGGTAATCACTATTTCTCACGCAGGTTATATCAAACGTACACCTTTAAGCGAATATAAAACGCAAAACCGTGGTGGCGTTGGTCAAAAATCAGCAGGAACCCGCGATCAAGATTTCTTAGAACATATGTATGTGGCAACAAATCACCAATATATGTTGTTCTTTACCCAAAAAGGAAAATGTTTCTGGCTGCGCGTTTACGAAATTCCTGAGGGAAGCAAACAAGCAAAAGGTCGTGCAATTCAAAACTTAATCAATATTGAAAACGACGATAAAGTAAAAGCTTTTATTTGTACCCAAGATCTGCGCGACGAAGAATACACAAGCAATCACTATATTGTAATGTGTACAAAACAAGGTCAGGTTAAGAAAACATCACTTGAGCAATATTCTCGTCCACGCCAAAATGGTATCAATGCCATTACCATTAAAGAGGGCGACGAATTGTTAGAAGCAAAATTAACCGATGGAAATTCTAAGGTATTAGTTGCTGCCAAAAATGGTAAAATGGTTCGTTTTGATGAATCAAAAACCCGCCCAATGGGTAGAACAGCATCTGGTGTACGTGGTATTAAACTAGCCGATGAACAAGATGAGGTAATTGGTCTGGTAACGGTATCCGATTTAGAATCAGAAATTTTAGTGGTTTCAGAAAATGGTTACGGTAAACGTTCGTCTTTAGATGCTTATCGCGAAACAAATCGTGGTGGTAAAGGTGTGAAAGCAATGAACATTACTGATAAAACTGGTGCATTGATTTCCATTAATTCGGTTACAGATAACGATGATTTAATGATTATCAACAAATCCGGATTAACCATTCGTTTGCGCGTTTCCGATTTACGCGTTATGGGTCGTAATACACAAGGTGTGCGTTTAATCAACATTAAAGGGAACGATTCAATTGCAGCGGTTGCAAAAGTAATGCGCGATGAAGACGAAGAAGATGAAATGGATGATGAATTGAAAAAAGATCTTTTAGCAGTTGATGAAAACGACATTTTAGAAGATGTAGTTGATGAGGTTGAAGAAGAAGATGACGATATTGTAGAAGACGAAGAAGATACAAATGAAGAATAAATTAATGATAATGAGCATGTTTTTATTAGCATGCTCTTCTTCTTTTGCTCAAAAAAATGAGTTAAAAGAACTGGAAAAACTGATCAAAAAAAACAACACTACCGAAACGACAGCTTTACTTGCTAGTGTTGAAAAATTATTGCCCAATGCCACAGAAGATCAAAAGGCAGCTTATTATTATTTCAAAGCACAAAATGAATTAAATTTGGCAAAAAGTGGTGTTGATTTTAATGAAAACCGCAGCAAAGCAATTGAATCAATCAATCAATTAATCAAGTTTGAAAACGAAACCAAAAGCAAAAAGTACACTTTAGAAATAATGCCTGTAAAAAATGCTTTATTGGCAGATTTGGTAAACGAAGCAGTAGAAAATAATCGCAATAAGAATTATAAAAAATCAAGCAGGTTATTTGAACAGGCATACGATTTGAATACAACGGATACTATTTATTTATACAATGCTGCCAACGATGCTGTAAACGCAAAAGATTTTGATTATGCCGAAACCAAATTAAAAGAATTGATTAAACTGGATTACAATGGCGCATCTAAAACTTTTGTGGCCACTTCTCAAGTAAACGGAAAAGTAGAATCGTTTGGAACCGATGAAAAAGCGCGCGATATGGCTGTTAGAAATGGTTCGCATTCTAAGCCCGAAACTATCGTAAACAAAAGCGCAAAAGCGAGTATTTATAATAACTTGGCGCAAATTTTGTTGAATAAAGAAAACTATTCAGAAGGAGAAAGTTATGCTTTAAAAGCGTATGAGCTAGACAAAGACAATATAAATAATTTGCTGAATGTTTTATATGTTTTTTATAACACAAACCGCATTTATAAATATGAAGAATATGCTTTAAAAGGTTTAGAGCGATTTCCCGAAAACGAAAATCTGCTTTTTAACCTTGCAGTTATCAAGTTAAAAGACGGCGAAACCGAAAAGGCTGTTGACTTTTTAAATAGAATTTTAAAGTTGAACAAAAATCATTTTGAAGCATTGAAAACCTTAGGAAATATTGAGCTTCAGAAAGATGCAGAGGTTACCAATAAAATCAATGCCTTACCCAATACCGCTTCTTCCAACAAAAAAAGGGAAGAATTAATGAACGAAAAAAAACAAGTTTATACAAACACTCTAGCCTTCTACAAAAAGGCGCAAGCAGTGAACCCCAAAGATGAAAGTTTAAACGAATTGATTAAACAAATTCAAGACTTTTTAAATACGAATAATTAAAATTTTTGCATATAAAAATGAAGCCTTGCATACTTGCTAGGCTTCATTTATTTTATGTAAGGATATTAAATCGCTTTTAAAACATCAATTAAATAATCTATTTCTTCTTCTTTGTTTTCGTGTCCGAATGATAAACGCAAACTTGGTTTTTTAATTTCCACATCGTCTAAAAATTCTGCTAAAACATGCGATGGTTTTTGGCTGCCCGATTGGCATGCACTTCCTCTTGAAACTGCAATTCCTTTCATATCTAATTGAAAAAGCATCATTGCAGCTTTTTCTGGTGAAAAAGGCAAACGAATATTTAACACGTTGTAAAAAGTAGATCCGTTTCCATTAAATTGCACATCTGCAAAGGTTTCTTGCAATTTCGCTTTACAATAATCGCGAAGTTTGGTGATTTTTTCACGGTCTTTATTTAGTTCTTGATACGATAATTCCAATGCTTTTGCCATACCAACCACTTGATGAGGAGCTTCGGTTCCTGCACGCATGCCTTTCTCTTGTTCGCCGCCCACAATTAATGGTTTTAAAACATTCTTTTTTCTAATAAATACAAAACCTGCCCCTTTTGGACCATGAAATTTGTGTGCCGAAGCAACAATGAAATCAATTGGAATTTCATCTAAAGGAATTTCTACTTTTCCTACAGATTGCACGGTGTCTGAATGAAACAAAGCATTATGGTTTTGGCATAAATCGGCCACTTTTTTTAAATCTAAAACAGTTCCCACTTCATTGTTAACATGCATTAAACTTACTAAAGTAGGCGTTTCATCTTTTAATAATGTTTCTAAATGATTGTAGTCTATTTCACTATTCGGCAACACGTTCACATAGTCAATTTTGGTGTTGTATTCTTTCTGCATTTCCTTTACAGCGTATAGGGTGCAATGATGTTCCATTTTGGTAGTAATGATTCTTTTAATACCTAAATCGCGAACACACGAGCGAATAATCCAGTTGTTTCCTTCCGTTCCGCACGAAGTGAAAATTATTTCACTTGCCGTTACATTAAATTGTTTTGCGATAGACTTTCGAGATGCTTCGATCAATGCTTTTGTATGCCTGCCTATTGCATAAGTTGATGATGGATTTCCAAAATCATTGGTAAGAATTTTCACCATTTCTTCTACAACTTCTGGTCTTACAGACGTGGTTGCTGCATTATCAAAATATATCTGGCTCATTTATTTTATTCGTTTCTTTGTTAGATTAGTTAAAATATGGTAGTTAAAAATAAAAACCGATAGCAAAATTAAGAAATATGAAACAATTTGTAAAGTGTTTATATGTTCTTTATAATAAAAGATTGCCAAAGTGAATGCAATTAACGGATTTATATACAACATGATCCCTACATTGGAAGCTGGCGCACCTTTTAATGCATATAAATTCATATATAAAGGTAAAAGTGTAAAAAGCACTGCAATGATTAATATATATCCGTAAAAAGAGGGCGCTCCTGGTACACTAAATCCATTAATGAAATAATAAGGTAAGGAACAAATTAAGATGATAATGATTTGGAAAACCAGATTATTGAACTTATCAAAATAGTTATTTCTGCGCTGCGAAATTAAATAAAAGGAATATGTCAAAGCCACTACGATAGAAAACAACAGATTATTTGCATTGCTTAAAAAGCAAATTATACAACCAATTAAACTAATGCCAATTGAAAGCCACTGCATTTTGAGCAATTTTTCTTTTAAAATAAAATGGGCTAAAAAAGTGGTGATAATGGGGCAAATAAGGTATGCAAACGAAGCCGATTGCACATTTACTTGATTCACTACATAAATAAACAAAAACCAGTTTAAACCTAATAAAAGTCCGCCGGTTAGTGTTAAGGATAATGCTTTTCTTTTATCTGCTTTATCAAGATTTTTAAAATGATTGATATCGCCCATAAAAATTTTTCTTCTAAAAAGAAGTGTAAACAAAACAATGATTACAAACGAACATAAAATTCGGTAGAATAAAATATCAAAAGCCGGAACGTATGATATTGGTTTTAAGGCCAAACTGAAAAAACCCCACAACATAAAAGCCAATAAGGCAATCATGTAATACTTTAAGTTTTGCATTGCACAAATAAAAATGCAAATTTAGTTTAGTTTTTTTGATATGTGGGGGATATTTCACTTATTTAACAAAACTGTTTCTTGGTTAATCAATAGTAATGTTTTGCTTCCTTAAAATCCGAACTACAACAAATGCAAAAATCAATAGGTATATAAAGCAAACTAATGACACAATGTATGAGGAATGCACACCAATAATATCGGCTACTTTTCCTTGGATGGGTGGAATGATACCTCCGCCCAAAATCATCATTACTAAAAAAGCAGAGCCCTGTGCGGTATATTTTCCTAAACCCATTAAACTTAAATTATAGATGGCCGGCCACATGATGCTACACGCCAATCCACCGCACAAAAATGCATAAATTGCAACGGTTCCTGTGGTATTTAAACCTACCAACATTGCTGCGATGCCAAATAAACTAAATGCAAACAATGTTTTTGAAGGACTGTTTTTTGTAAGAATAATCAGCGCAATTTGTAGCAGTACACAAACGATAAACAGATAGAAATGCTGCATATTATATGCTGCCAATGTGTTTGCGGTGAGTATGATTCCAAAAGCTATTATGGGCAACACAATGGTTAATAGTAACTGTTTATTTTTTGAAAGATTAAATGCGCTCACTGCACCCGCCCATCGACCAATCATCATACTGCCCCAATAAAGTGAAATATAGGGAGCTACTTCTGAGGAAGAAAGTGCTCCAAATTCGTTTGATTTTAATAATTCCCCTAAATTGCTACCAATAGCTACTTCTACTCCAACGTACATAAAAATGGCCAACATTCCCAAGACCAACTGAGGGTATTTCATTGCTCCCCAACCTTTTGGTGATTTTGTTGCAGAAAAATAGGCAAAAAAGATTCCTGATAAAACGACAATAAACGCTACACTTAGCCATTTAAAACGATTGTTATCCAAAGGCTTTTTCAAGGTTTTTATTTCGGTTTCAACAGATTCTATTTTCGTTTTATAGGTAACAAACTCCGTTTTTGAAAGCTGATTTACTTGCTTTTCACTTAATTTTTGTTTTTCAAGTTGTTCAATTTTTAGAGCAGCTTCGCTTCGGTAACTATTAAATATAGGTGCAAAAGCTAAACCTAGCAAAACCGTCATTAGCAACAAAATGTTTAATGCTTTTGGAGCTTTTTCAATAGATTCACTACTTTTTCCTTCGGGAAGTTTGTTAGAAAAATAAAAAAGTGCGGCTGCGCCCACAAACAATAACCCCACACAGATATATAAAAGAATAACTTTATCTAAACTCAATGCTTTGATTTGTTCGTCACTTACGGCAGCCGTTGTTCCAAAAAGTGCAAATGCCACCACCAATGGTCCAATGGTAGTACCTAATGAATTGATTCCACCGCCCAGATTTACTCGGCTTGCTCCTGTTTTTTCATCGCCCAACAAAATAGCAAACGGATTTGCGGCTGTTTGTTGCAACGAAAAACCCAATGCAACAACAAATAAACCAATCAGCATACCGTAATAAACATTCGCCTCAACAGCCAAAATCATTGCAACTGCGCCAATGGTAGAAAAAAGCAAACCAAACACAATACTGCGTTTATAGCCCCAATGCGTAACTAAATCTTTACCTTTTACGTTGCTTAAAGCAAACAAAATCAATGCCCCCACATAATATGCTGTGTAAAAAGCAAAATCAATTAACTGTGATTGAAATTGATCTAAATGAAAATAATCTTTACAAAAAGGTATAAAGATATTGTTGCCAGCTGCAATAAATCCCCAAAAGAAAAAAACCACAATAAGGGTGTAAAGCGCCGGATAGTTTGTTTTTACAGATTGATTCATATTTTTTAGAATAAAAATCAAATATAAAAATTTAATGGATAACAGCTGTTTTGCTGCTAAAAAAGTTATTTTTGTAGCAAACTTTGTATTCTATGAAAAAAATAGTGGGTTTATTGGTGCTTGCTTTAAGCGTAACTGCTTGTAATGACGGCGATTTGGTTTTTGAAAACTTGAATTTTGATGGCAAAGAAATTCAAAAGTGTGCTGATAAAGAGCTTTATTTTAAAACAAATAATAGCGAATTGCTACTGATTGATTTTTCTAACGGAACAAATGGAACAGATTTAGATACCTTATCTGATTTTAATGTGCGCAGAACATTGAATACTTCCAATTCACAAATTTATTACCGAACATATGACAGTGCAATTAACTCAAATGCCATTTGTGCATTGCTACCACCTGCAAATCCTAAGGTAACTTCGGAATATACCTCACTTCCTGGCGGGAGCATTCATTATACCCGCACAATGGTTCCAGTGGTTACAGAAACATCGGTAAACATAAGTTATGCATATACCATAAATTTTGAGAATATTACTTTATCTAATGGTACTTCCGAAATTAAATATACTACATTGCCTTATGGAACCTATGTGTATCGTGTTAACCGTATGGGCTTTAATTTTACTACAAATTTCGGAAATTGCGACAATGTTTTAACAGGAAGAAATTTAAACGAAATTGTGCATTTACAGTTGCCAGAAGGTTTTGTTTTTCCAACAAGCAATCAAACACAAACGATTACTTTAAGCAACACCAATTTTTTAAGATATTTTGTTTTTGGTAGTAACATTCCGGGCGATTTAGGTTTTTGTGAATTTCCTTCACAAACCATTAATGAAGATTGGTTGGCAACAAACGGAACCGTTCAAATTGATTCGAGTGTTCAAACAAATGCAAACGGACAAGTAACCAGTTATCAGCATACTATTCAAATTATTCAAGCCCGATTTATAAAAGATGACAATTCATTTGTGGTGAACAATAAAACAATAGGCTCCTTTTCACCAGAACAATAAAAAAATCCAAATGTTTAATAATACATTCGGATTGGAATATTAAAGCATATCAATAGCACCTTTACCTTCACGAATAACTTCTGGTTCAGAGCCTGTTAGATCAATAATAGTTGATGCGATGTTGTCACCATAGCCACCGTCTATTACTGCATCTACTTTGTTTTGCCATTTTTCAAAAATCAATTCTGGGTCTGTTGTATATTCAAGCACCTCGTCTTCATCATAAATAGAGGTTGAAAGAATAGGATTTCCCAATTGTTTTACCAGTTCTAATGCAATGCTGTTATCGGGTACACGGATACCAACTGTTTTCTTCTTTTTAAACTCTTTTGGTAGATTGTTGTTTCCCTCTAAAATAAAAGTGTAGGGACCGGGCAATGCTTTTTTCAGAATTTTGAACGATGATGTATCTAAATTTTTTACATATTCAGAAATATTGCTCAAATCATTACATACAAAAGAAAAATTGGCCTTTTCTAGTTTAATTCCTTTGATTTTTGCAATACGCTCCAGCGCTTTGCTGTTGGTAATGTCGCAACCCAAACCATAAACAGTGTCGGTGGGATAAATTACCAAACCGCCTTCTTTTAATATTTTAACGACTTTCTGAATTTCCTTTTCGTTAGGATTATCAGGATATATTTTTATAAATTTTGCCATAATTTTAATTTTTAGATTGTACTTAAAATATTTAAATTACTTCAATTCAATATTCCAATGATTTATAATATAATGATTCCAAATGCCTTTTTTAACACCTATTTTAATAATATAATTATTTGGATCTTTATCTATATATAGGTTTATTGTTTTTGAGTTAACTTTTATACTCTCTGTTCGATTTTTAAATTTAAAATATATCTTATTTGAATGTCTAGATTTTGTAAAATTGTCTATTGGAATTGAAATAACTTCTGTATTTTTTTTCTAGCTTCAATTTTATTTAATACATCCCAAATTATATTTGAAGGAATCCAAAACATAATTATAGAAAAAATAAAAAAAATTAAACTTATTAGTAAACTGTAAATAATTTTAATGTGAATCTTTTCCTTTTTTATATTTGAATTAATTTTCTTATAATCCAGCTCTAATAGGTTAAATCTTATAGCAATGAATAACCCAATTAAAATTGGTATACAAAATACAAATATATCGTATCTGTAATCTTTGCCGATATATGATGACTCAATAAAAAATCCATATAAAACAAAAATAATAAGTAGAACTATTATAGATTCATACATAATATTTTTTCTTTTTTTTTGGTTATTTTTATGTTGATATTTAGAACTTTGAAATATCATTTATAATTTTGCCAATTTTATACAATTAGATAATTTGAAAATGAGTTGTTTAGTAAATTGTTCAGAATAAAAGCTTTCAAAAAATTTTAAACTTTAAACTTTAAACGAACCTACCCTATTGGTTTTAATTTTGCAAAACGCAGCAGCAATTTTTTAATTCCGCCTACTTCAAAATGAATTTCAGCTTTTTTGTCTGCTCCGGCTCCTTCTAAGTTAAGAATTTTTCCTTTACCAAAACGTTCGTGCATGATAATTTGTCCTTCTTGTAACGAAGAATTTTCGTTTGATGAAGCATTTGAAGTTGAAATCTTACTCATATCTTTCAATCTTCTGATGTCATGATTGGGTTTTGGGTCTTCGTTTTCTTTGACCCATTTTGGTGGAATGCCTGCCACGGGTTTGTTTAAGCGCAATTTAGATTTATCTACATCTCCAAAAATATCTTCATTGATACTTGATTTGTATCGGTAGTTGGTTTCAGGTGCAGAAAGAAATTCTATATACTGCGGATCTATTTCTTGAATGAAGCGCGACGGATCACAATCTACTAATTTTCCCCATCGGTAACGCGATTGTGCATACGTTAAATATGCTTTGTGCTCGGCACGTGTTAATGCCACATAAAACAAGCGGCGTTCTTCTTCTAATTCGGCACGAGAATTCACGCTCATGGCACTTGGGAACAAATCTTCTTCCATACCAACTACAAAAACGGTGGGAAATTCCAATCCTTTTGCCAAGTGAATGGTCATTAATGCCACACGGTCGTCATCGCCTTTGTCATTATCCAAATCGCTTGCAAGGGCTACATCTTCTAAAAATTCAGCCAAACTTCCTCGTGCACCATCTACTTCTTTTTGTCCTTCGGTGAAATCTTTAATACCGTTTAAAAGTTCCTCAATATTGTCTAAACGGGTAATACCTTCAGGAGTGCCGTCTTTTTTCAATTCTTGGATCAATCCTGTTTTTTTTACCACATAATCTGTTAAATAATACGCATCGTTATTTTGATTAATGATTTGAAAGTTCTTAATCATGGTAACAAAATCGCTTATTTTACTTTTTGTGCCGGCGTTCAGTTTTAAATCGATTTTATCAATATGCTCCATCACTTCAAAAATACTTCTTTTGTAATGGTTGGCAGCAATATTCAGTTTTTCCACCGTAGTGTTTCCAATTCCGCGGGTTGGATAATTTATCACGCGCACGAGTGCTTCTTCGTCTTTTGGATTTACAATCAGTCTTAAATATCCTAAAACATCTTTAATTTCTTTGCGTTGATAAAACGATAAACCGCCGTAAATTCTATAAGGAATATCTTTTTTTCGCAACGCATCTTCCATTGCACGCGATTGGGCATTGGTTCGATACAAAATTGCAAAATCGCCATTCTGCATTTGATGGGTCATTTTTTCTTCAAAAATGGTTGATGCCACAAAGCGTCCTTCTTCTGCATCGGTAATTGATCGATGAATTTTAATTTTGGAACCATCGGGATTTTCGGTCCATACCAATTTATCTAATTTGGTTTTATTTTTGTCGATAACGGTGTTTGCAGCTTCCACAATATTTTTTGAGGAGCGATAATTTTGTTCCAATCGATAGGTTTGTACGTTATCAAAATCTTTCTGAAAATTGAAGATATTATTGATATTCGCCCCTCGAAATGCGTATATAGACTGTGCATCATCGCCCACCACACAAATATTTTGAAAACGATCTGCCAAGGCTTTCACGATTAAATATTGCGAGTTATTGGTATCCTGATACTCATCAACCAAAATATACCTGAAGCGATCTTGATATTTTAACAAGACTTCCGGAAAACGAATCAATAATTCGTTGGTTTTCAACAACAAATCGTCAAAATCCATCGCACCTGCTTTAAAACATCTTTCCACATAGGCTTGGTAAATATCCCCAATTCGTGGTTTTTTTGCCATTGCATCGGCCTCCATCA
Organism: Flavobacterium sp. CBA20B-1; assembly: GCF_028473145.1. Classification (NCBI taxonomy): domain Bacteria; kingdom Pseudomonadati; phylum Bacteroidota; class Flavobacteriia; order Flavobacteriales; family Flavobacteriaceae; genus Flavobacterium; species Flavobacterium sp. CBA20B-1. The sequence goes on along the minus strand of NZ_CP092370.1, from coordinate 776,623 downwards.
GTTCGGGATTGTTGAAATAAGCCTTAACTGTAATCATATTATTTTTGTAGTTGGATATACGGCTAAGCACCTGATTGGGCTTGTAAATATCCTTATCTAACTGCATTTCTTTGATGATTTGTCCAATTAACCGCTGAGAATCTTGCGAATCATAGATGGTGAAATTAGAAGGATATCCCAATTTGTCTGCTTCGGCTCGCAAAATTCGGGCAAAAACTGAGTGAAAAGTTCCCATCCACAAATTTTTGGCTTCTGCCGAACCCACAATCTTAGAAATACGCTCTTTCATTTCTTTGGCCGCCTTGTTGGTAAATGTAAGTGCCAAAATATTAAAAGCATCAACCCCTAAGTGCATTAAATAAGCAATTCGCAGCGTTAACACACGTGTTTTACCCGAACCTGCACCCGCAATGATGATCATAGGTCCATTTTTTTGCAGTACGGGAGCACGCTGTGCTTCGTTTAACTGATCGATATATTGTTGCATAGATTTATTTTCAGAAAAAACAAAGTTACTACTACTAAAAATAAGTAGCAAATAATATTATTTTAGGTTTATATTTGTTTTTTAAAATGCATTAAAATGATCGATTTAAAAGTAGATTGGAAAGAATCATTACTTATTTTACTAGGTTTGGTTGTAATTGTTCTGTTGTTCTATTTGTTTAACAGAAAGTCAATTGCGCGCGAGAAACAAACCGAAGCGTTTTTACGGGAACGCTTACAGCACCAAGGAAATGCCTTTGCACCGCAAGAACCAGCCCGAAAAGCTACGCCACAAATTGTGCAGGCTTATGAGCGATTAATTATTTTGATGGAACGTATAGATTTACAAAAATTAGTGGTTCGAGTGGCACCTATTTCAGAGTTGAAGCAAGATTATGCCTCATTTCTAATTCAAAATATTGAACAAGAATATGATTTTAATATCTCGCAACAATTGTATGTTTCCGAAGAAGCATGGGCATTGATTGCTACCGCGAAACAAACCATTATTCAACAAATTTTAAAAACAAGTTTAAAAGAAGAGGTGCAAGATGCCCATACATTACAACAGAAATTATTGCAAGTAAGAGAATCGAATTCTGTTACCGACTTGGCAAAAAACAGATTAAAGCAAGAATTTAAAGATTTGGTTTAATTTTTGATAATAATTAGTCGTAAAATATTAAAAATAAGAATGATGAAAAAGTTTTTAACCCTTTTAGGAATTGCTTTTTTAGCAAGTTGTGAATCGTCGGACACTTGTCATTGCGAAGTGTATGAAAATATAGGCACCGAAGAACAGCCGCAGTTAAGATACATTGGCAGTTTAGACGGAAATTGTGACGATAAAATTAAAGAAGAAGACAAAATATATCAAAACGTAAGTTGCGATTAATCCTTATGAACAGCCTGTTTGGGCTGTTCATTTAATTTTCATATATTCGCTAAAATAAAACATAGTATATGAAATTTGGAATAATACGCGAAGGGAAAACACCACCTGACAAAAGGGTAGTTTTTTCGCCGCAAGAATTATTAATCTTTAAAAACACCTATCCTACTGCAACTTTTAAAGTAGAATCTTCACCAATTAGAGTTTTCAAAGATGAAGAATACGAGCAATTAGGTTTTGAAATAACAGAAGACATGGCAGATTGCGATGTGCTTTTTGGCGTTAAAGAAGTGCCTATCGAAAAATTAATTTCTAACAAAACGTATTTCTTTTTTTCACATACCATAAAAAAACAAATATACAATCAAAAGTTGCTTAAAGCTTGTTTAGAAAAAAACATTCGTTTAATTGACCATGAAACATTGGTTGATAATAAAGGAACACGCTTAATTGGTTTTGGTAGATATGCCGGAATTGTTGGCGCTTATAATGCTTTTAGAGCTTTTGGAATAAAGTTTGATTTGTTTAATCTCAAAAAAGCCGAAGAATTAAAGACTCAAAAAGATTTAATTGATCGCTTAAACAAAGTGTTTCTTCCTCCTATCAAAGTGGTTTTAACAGGAAAAGGCAAAGTAGGATTTGGTGCGAAAGAAATTTTAGACGGAATGAAGATGAAAGAGGTTTCAGTTGAAAAATTCTTGAATAAAGAGTTTGATGAGCCTGTTTATGTGCATATCGATGTTGAAGATTACTATAAAAAAATTGATGGAACAACCGGTTCATTTGAAGATTTCAAGAAAAATCCTTTGGATTACACCAGCGATTTTGAAAAATTTTCGAAAGTAGCCGATATTTTTATTGCCGGACATTTTTATAAAGATGGGTCGCCAAAAATATTAACAAAAGAAATGCTGAACCATGCAAACAATGCCATAAAAGTAGTTGCAGATATTTCTTGCGATATCAACGGACCCATTGATTGCACTTTGCGAGCTTCAACTATTGCCGATCCAATTTACGGATATTATCCGCGAGAAAACAAAGAAGTAGCAATTGATCATCCTGCGGCGGTAGTGGTAATGGCAGTTGATAATTTACCGTGCGAGTTGCCAAAAGATGCAAGCGAAGGCTTTGGAGAAATCTTTTTAAAAGAAATCATTCCTGCTTTTTTTGATAACGATAAGGAAGGTATATTGGAAAGAGCCACTATTTGCGAAAATGGAAAATTAACCGAACGATTTTCCTATCTAAGTGATTTTGTACAATAATTATACACAAACATCCTGAGTTTTTGCTCAGGATGTTTTGTTTAAATAGTCATTGAAAACAATTGGGTTGAAGGTGTGTTTTGAATTAAATATTCATCAAAAGCCATACAGATATTGCGTACAAAAGTTTTACCCAAATGAGTAACCGTTAATTGATTGTTTTCAATTGTAATCAATTCATCGTTCAAAAATTCATTCAAACGATTTTGCAATTCCTCTTTAGGAATTATTGCATAAACAGCCGTTAAATCGGTACTGTATCGGCAAATGATATCTGTGATACAATGGCGCAAAACTAAATCATCATTTGATAAAACATGCCCTTTAAAAACAGGAATTTCATTTCTTTCGATAGAAGCTAAATACAAAGGAATTTGTTTTTCGTTTTGTGCAAAAGCATTTCCACAATCGCTGATTGCCGATGCTCCCAAACCAATCAAAACTGTTGTTTTAGAAGGCGTGTATCCCATAAAATTTCTGTGCAATTGCTTATTCTTAGATGATTTATACAAATCATCTGTTGCTTTTGCAAAATGATCCATCCCTATTTCGTAATAACCAAATTGCTGCAATAACGTTCTTCCCTCTTCATAGAGCTGTCGTTTATATTCGCTTTTCGGAAGATCATGGTTTTTAAAACCCCGTTGCCCATTTCCTTTCATCCATGGCACGTGTGCATAGGAATAAAAGGAAATTCTATCGGGCATTATCTGTGCTGTTTTATAAATAGTGTCTTTTATACTTTCAATTGTTTGAAACGGCAATCCATAAATAATATCATGAGTTATAGATTGATAGCCGATTTCTCTGGCTTTCAAAGAAACGGCACTCACTTGGTTAAAAGCCTGGTTTCTGTGAATTGCTTTTTGCACTTTTTCATCATAATCTTGCACACCAAAACTCACTCGCTTAAAACCTAAATCAAACAAAACTTGCAAATGTGTTTCTGAAGTATTATTAGGATGTCCTTCAAAACTCATTTCTAAATGCTCATGTTTTACAGATTTTTCAAAAATTCCATCAACCAATCTTTTTAATTCCGTACTACTAAAAAAGGTAGGCGTACCGCCACCCAAATGCAACTCTTTAATAATAGGCTTACTTCCAAACAGATTCAAATACAAATTCCATTCTTTTAAAACAGCATCGATATATGGTTGCTCTACTTTGTGCTGCTTTGTAATGTGTTTATGACACCCACAAAAAGTACACAAACTTTCACAATATGGCAGATGAATATATAACGATATGCCTTCAGTGCTATTGGTTAAATCAAAATTTTGTTGCAAACGAGCGATCCATTTATTACTTGAAAAATAAGCTTGATTCCAAAAAGGAACAGTTGGATAACTTGTGTATCGGGGGCCGGGAACATTATATTTGTTAATTAAGCTATTCATTACAAAACTTTTAAACAAAAATAATAAGAGGCAAAAAAATAAATTCTGATATTTGTCATAAATAAACAATTCGTACTATGAAAAAAGTCATTTTAGTTTTAAGCATTCTTTTAAGTGGATTATCGGTTCATGCACAAAATATCGAAATGGATCAATTAATGAAACTCACAGAAAAAACACCTATTTTAATAGATGTGAGAACCACTGAAGAATACAAAGAAGGTACAATACCTGGCGCAATGAATTTGAATATTCATGAAGAAGAATTTACAAGAACCATACGTCATTTTCCAAAAGATAGAGAGCTAATTGTTTTTTGCCAGTCCGGTGTAAGAAGTACAGAAGCTTATGAGTTATTAAAATCACTTGGTTTTGAAAAAGTTTCGCAGTTAAGTGGTGGTTACGAACATTGGAAAAAGCGTACGGAAGATAGTGCTGATAAATAATTTTTAAGATTTCTATAAGAATTTATCACGGGAAAAGGTGCTATATTTGAAATTATATCTAAAAAAATAAATAAAAATGGACCAAGCGTCTTTTCAAAGTTTTATAAAAACCGTTTTAATTATTGTATTGGTTTACTATCTATTTAAGTTTACCTTTAAGTTGCTAGCACCCTATTTACTCAACAAAGCGGTTAATAAAGTTTCTGAAAACTTTCAAAAACAACAGCAAGCCTATCAAAATCAACATAATCACCAAACACAAAAACCTGATTTTGAAAGTGAATTAAAACAGAATAAAATTCCGAAAGAAAAAAAGAAAGTTGGTGAATATATCGACTTTGAAGAAGTAGAATAATATTTAAGTCTTGCAATGCAAGACTTTTTTTTCTTCAATTCCTAAATAATAAGTACATTTAGCATCAAATTTATGTACTATGAAAAATTTTAAAAACTATGTACCTCATATTTTAGCAATATTGGGTTTTGTAGTTGTGGCTTTGGCATACTTTTATCCGGTACTTTCGGGCAAGCAAATCATGCAATCCGATATTGTGCAATACACCGGAATGGCTAAAGAATTAAACGATTTTCGACAAACAAATAACGAAGAAACTTATTGGGTAAACAATGCTTTTGGCGGTATGCCCACTTATCAATTAGGCGCAAAATATCCACATAATTACATAAAAGAATTAGATTATGTGATTCGTTTTCTTCCGCGTCCTGCCGATTACGTTTTCTTATATTTCATAGGATTTTATATACTGCTTTTAACCTACAAAGTAAAACCTTTAAAGGCTTTTATTGGCGCGTTATTGTTTGGTTTTTCCACCTATTTAATTGTGATTTTAGGAGCCGGACACAATGCCAAAGCTCACGCAATTGCTTATATGCCATTGGTTTTAGCTGGTGTGCATCTGGTTTTTAGGAAAAAATATCTTTTGGGAGGAATTCTTACAATGATTGCTGCTGCGCTGGAAATTTCGGCTAATCACTTCCAAATGACGTATTATCTATTGCTATTTTTAGTGATTGTATCCATTTATTATTCCGTATATTATATCAAACAGAAAGAAGTTTCTTCTCTACTAAAAATGTTTGGAATATTTGTTGTTGCTGGAATTTTAGCAATTGGTTTGAATGCAACCAATTTAATGGCTACATCAGAATATGCAAAATTCAGTACCAGAAGCGATAGCGAATTAACAATAGCTCCAGATGGTTCACCGAAAGCATCAACCAACGCAATGACCCATGAGTACATCACAGAGTATAGTTACGGTAATTTTGAAACCTTTAATTTACTCGTTCCCCGAATTATGGGCGGTGGTAATGGCGAAAAAATTGGTACACAATCAGAAACCTATCAATTTGTATTTAATTTTTTACAATCGCAAGGATACGATCCAGCTCCGGCACAACAATTTGCCGACCATGCGCCTACCTATTGGGGCGAACAGCCAATTGTAGCTGCACCAGCATATATTGGAGCTGTGGTGTTGTTTTTAGCGCTCTTGTGCTTTTTTGTAGATGATAGAAAAGCAAAGTATTACTTGGGTGCGGGGGCTGCTGTTTCCATTGCTTTATCTTGGGGACACAACTTCTTTTTAACCGATTTTTTGATTGATACGTTGCCACTTTACAATAAATTCCGTGCCATAACATCTATTCAAGTAATCGCTGAATTATGTTTTCCAGTGCTGGCAATTTTAGGTTTACAGGCATTTTTTAATGCGTCTAAAGAAAAACAGTTTAAAGCTTTAAAAATGTCGGGAATTGTTTTTGCAACACTTCTTGTTGTACTATTTGTTTTAAAAGGAACTTTAGGCTTTGAAGGAACAAACGATTCGTATTATGCGCAAGTTTTTCAACAAGCCGGATCTGATTTTTTGGCTGCTTTAATAAACGACCGCAAGGCAATGTATTCAAAAGATTTATTGCGAACTTTTATCTTTATAGCTTTGGCTTTCGGAGCATTATTAGCATTCAATAAAGAAAAGTTAACTGCAAAAGTTACCGTAATTATCGTTGGTTTTTTAGGTGTGATTGATTTAATTTCTATTGATACCAACTATGTAAACAAAGATAACTTTGTAGCAAAATACATGGTAGAAAAGCCTTTTCAGCAAACACCAGCAGATCAGCATATTTTAAAAGATACTACACATTTTAGGGTTTTTGAACAACAAGGCGGTTTTAGTAGCGCGCGAAGCTCCTATTTTCATCATTCTTTAGGTGGATACCATGCGGCAAAACCTAAGAAAATTCAAGATTTGTTTGACTATCAAATTGCACAGCAAAACATTCAAGTTTTAAACATGTTGAATGTAAAATATGTGATTAATAAAAACGAAGAAGGAGCTGATATTGCCTTAGAAAATCCGGATGCAAACGGAAATGCTTGGTTTGTTAAAAACATTCAAAAAGTAGCAAATGCAGATGAAATGATGACAGCAATGAAATCATTCCAATCAAAAGAAACAGCGTTGGTGTATGATGCAGCACAAGTATCGAAAACAAATTTTGAGGTAGATAGTTTGGCACAAATACACTTATTGCATTATCAACCTAATAAATTAGTATATAAATCACAAAACAAAGCAGATGGTTTTGCGGTATTCTCTGAAATTTACTATCCAAAAGGATGGAATATTTCAATCGATGGAAAACCTATGGAAATGATGGAAGTGAATTACACCCTACGCGGATTATATGTTCCTGCTGGTAATCATGAAATTACATTTGCTTTCGAACCAGAAGTGATACAAAAAGGTAGCACCGTTTCATTAATAACCTCGATCATAGCATTATTAATTGTAATTGCGGGTGTTTTTTACATCTGGAAATCTGCTACGAAAAAAGAGGAAAACCCGAATTAAATCAATAGTAAATAAATCTATTTTAACCAATAAACTACTTTCAAAGCTATGAAAAAAGTGCTCATTATTGCTTATTATTGGCCGCCAGCAGGAGGTCCGGGCGTGCAGCGTTGGTTAAAATTCGTGAAATATCTACCCGAATTCAATATAGAACCAATTGTCTATGTGCCTGAAAATGCGTCCTATCCCATTATTGATAATGATTTAGAAAACGATGTTCAAAACCGCACAATTGTGTTAAAACAACCAATTAATGAGCCTTATAAAATTGCATCGTTTCTATCAAAAAAAAATACCAAAACAATCAGTTCTGGAATTATTAAAGCAAAGAAAAAACAAACATTTGTAGAAAAATTGTTGCTTTATATTCGCGGTAATTTTTTTATTCCAGATGCGCGAGTTGGCTGGGTAAAACCCTCTGTGAATTACTTGTCTAACTATATAAAAAAGAATGCTATTGATATCATTATTACGACTGGACCGCCACACAGCATGCATTTGATTGGTATGGAATTGCAGAAACAATTGTCTGTAAAATGGATTGCTGATTTTCGGGATCCATGGACAAATATCGGCTATCATAAAGAATTAAAACTAAGTGCTAAATCGGCTCAAAAACATAAATATTTAGAAAAGGAAGTTTTAACAAAAGCCGATACTGTTATTACTACAAGTTACACAACTAAGAAGGAATTTGCAGAAATAACATCAAAACCAATTCATGTAATTACCAATGGATACGATGTGGAGACGGTTGAAAAACCAGCTTTAGATACCAAGTTTACTGTAAGTCATATCGGTTCGTTGCTTTCCAAACGAAACCCCAAAATTTTATGGCAGGCATTGAACGAAATTTTAAAAGAAAATGAGCAATTCAAATCCGACTTCCAACTGCAGTTGATTGGTAAAGTGAGTCCTGAAATTTTAGATAGTCTAAAAGAATTTAATTTACAAAATCATACAAAAACAATAGGATATATACCCCATTCAGAAGCATTAAAATACCAACGAAGTGCTCAGGTTTTGCTATTGATTGAAATTGATTCTTATGAAACAATAGGCATCATTCCGGGAAAATTATTTGAATATATGGCTGCCGAAAGGCCCATCTTGGCAATTGGGCCGGAAAAAAGTGATGTGGAAAAAATTATAAAAGACACCAACACAGGTAACTATTTTATTTACAGCGACTTAGGAAGTGTTAAAAAATATATTTTAGATTGTTATTATAAGTACCAACAAAACCAACTAAAAGTAAATGGTATTGGCTTGCAATATTTCAGCCGAAAAAAACTTACCGAAAAATTGGCAGAGGTTATAAACCACCTCTAAAAATCAAAGGAGTTTACTCCGAAAAGTAAACTCCTTCTTTTAAACACACTTTTGCGAAAAAATGAATCTAAAAATTAACTAACCAAAATAACCTTATATTTCGTTTACTTTCTTTTAATTTATAGAATGATTATAGATTGTATTGATATACATTAATCATTAATATTTTACTTACTGTGTTTATCTATTGACTGCTGGCACAAAATTGAACCTTTAAAATGAACTAAATATTACTGTAATATTAAGATAATGTAAAGTTTTATAATTTTTTTTAGCATTGAAAGAGCTTTAAAAACACACAGAATGAGTATAAATTACCGCCATTTTTTGGAATGTATGTCTAATTATATTATTTTTACTAAAAAAGAATATAATATTATGAAAAGAATTTTTTTAGTGAGCTTTTTAGCTCTTACAGGGCTTGCTTCACAAGCGCAAGAAAACGTTTCTAAAAACGCACTTGGTTTACGCTTTGGTGATAGCGATGGTTTTGGTGCTGAAGTTTCGTACCAACGTTTACTTTCTGAAAATAACCGTTTAGAAATTGATTTAGGCTGGAGATCATCTAAAAACTACGATGCTATCAAGGCTACAGGTATTTACCAATGGTTATGGAATATTGACGGTGGTTTTAACTGGTATGCTGGTGTTGGTGGTGGATTAGGTTCATGGTCATACAGTTTACCAAACTACAACGAAAGTGATTTATTTATTTTTGCTGCTGGGCAAATTGGTATTGAATATAATTTCGATATACCGCTACAAGTTTCGCTTGATTTTAGACCAGAGCTTTATCTAAATGGAAACGATTATCACGACAATTTTGGTCCTGATATCGCTTTAGGCGTTCGTTATAAATTCTAATTGCAAATATTTAAAAAGGAGTCTATTTATTTAGACTCCTTTATTTTTGATGTAATTTTATTAATCCTTCTAATGGTTTTTGATAAAAAACACCTGCTTTCAAATGATTTTTGCTTAGTATCGATTCAAATTCTTCTTGCAAAAGAAATGCTGTGGATCCAATGAAATGTATTGGAACATCTGCGTGATTTGCATATTGTTTAATGTAATAATCTATAAAAAATTGAAAACTTTCAGTAATCATCTTTTGCAAAAAAGAATGATTTTTATGCGCAATTAAAAATGGAAGAAATGAAGCCAAATAAGCATTAGGATTAGGTTCTTTATAAAAGTTTTTCTTTATATAATCGGCATCAAGATTGTAAGAAATTTCAAATTCATGCTTTAAATCTGCGGGCATGGCATTGAAATAATAGGCACGAATTAAACGGCGGCCAAAATCTACCCCAGAGCAATCATCCATAGCTAAATATCCCAACGAATTTACTGCCTGCTCTACTTCTTTACCATTAAAAAAACTGCAATTTGAACCCGTACCGTTAATGCAAACAATTCCCGGTTCCAAATCATGGCAGGTTGCATAAACTGCGGCATATGTATCCTCTAAAATTTCAAAAAATTCAGCATTCTCAAAAACGTGCACCAAAGCATCCTGCATTACTTTTTTAGAATGAACGGTACTACAACCCGATCCGTAAAAATATATTTCTTTTAGAGATGTGCGCAAATTGGCAATTTCTTCGTTCGCCAAAATACGTTCTACCAATACATTTGTATTTAAAACTTCAGGGTTTAACCCCAACGTATTATACACCCCTAAATGCTGTTTATTGTTAAACAACAACCAATCTGCTTTGGTAGAACCACTATCAACTACGAATTTCATAAAAATGTCTGAATTAAATTCAAGCACAAAATACGTTATTTTATACAATAATACCTAAAGAGATGGTAGAAAAAATTATGTTGATATTGTATTTTGATATTGTATTTTGATATTTTATTTTGATATTGTATTTTGATATTGAACCGTTTCTCTTTAGTGTCTTACATTTCGTGGGAATTCTCTAAAAACAAAAAACTGTGCCTAAGTTTTAAACTTTGACACAGTTTGAGAAATACTTTCAATTTTTTCTATAAACCATTTGCATATACAATCTGGTCTAAAAGTTTGGCAGAATAACCATATTCGTTATCATACCACGATACAATTTTAAAAAAAGTATCATTTAAGGCAATTCCGGCATCGGCATCAATGATGGATGTTCGAGTGTCCGAAAGAAAATCTTGAGAAACAACCGGTTCGTTTGTAAAACCTAAAATTCCTTTATAATGGGTTTCTGATGCTTTTTTGAAAACATTCATCAAGTTATCATAGGTTGTTGGTTTTGCCAGTTTCACAGTTAAATCAACCACCGAAACATTTGGTGTGGGTATGCGAAAAGCCATTCCTGTTAACTTACCATCTAATTCCGGAATAACTTTTGCTACTGCTTTTGCTGCTCCTGTACTTGCAGGAATAATGTTGTTTAAAGCAGATCGACCACCGCGAAAATCTTTCTTTGAAGCACCATCTACAACCAATTGAGATGCTGTGGCTGCGTGAACAGTGGTCATTAATCCTTCCAGAATTCCAAATTCATCGTTTAATATCTTAGCAATGGGTGCTAAGCAGTTTGTGGTGCAGGAAGCATTTGAAAGAACAACATCATTTGCTGTGATTTTTTCGTGATTTACGCCCATGACAAACATTGGAATATCATCTGATGGCGATGAAATTACTACTTTTTTAGATCCTGCCTGTAAATGTAAACTTGCTTTATCCATTGTTTTAAAAACTCCTGAACAATCTGCAACTACTTCAACGCCCACTTCATTCCATTTTAATAAAGAAGGATCTTTTTCAGATGTAACTCTGATTTTCTTTCCATCGATTACTAAATTAGTTCCATCAATTGCAACTTCTTTTTTGAAAGTTCCGTGAACCGAATCGTACTTTAATAGATAAGCCAATAAATCAATTTCCATTAAATCGTTTATGGCTACAATTTCCACATCGTTTCGCTCGAATGACTCCCGCAAAACCAATCTTCCGATTCTTCCAAAACCGTTTATTCCAATTTTTACTTTTTTCATAACTTATTCTTGATTATATTTTTGTTCTGTTTCTCTTTTTAGATCGTAAATCCATTTTTTGTTATGCGAAATAATTCCACTAGAAAATTCTTTATTACTTGTTTTATACAACTTTTTATTAACGAAAGATTTAAAGCTGCTATTTTTATAATCATAAACATAAATGGTATCTCCTTCAAGTTTATTTAAGTCTCTGCCAGCGGTTCTTCCACCATCATTTCCTCCATATGTTGTAAAATGTTCAACAATATTTACAATAGAATCATTTTCAAATTTTATTAGACTTATTGATGTTGAGAGTTCTCCTGATAAATGAATCTTTAAATATTTAATTTTTGAATTTAGAAAATATGATGATTGAGGCGAAAATGGATCATATTGAAATTTGAATAATTTTGCACCTTCTTTTTCTATTTCAGCCTCAAATTGTTTTTCAAATGTTTTAAAAAATAAAGATTGTTTATTTTCACAACTCAATAAAGTAAAAAACGATAATAAGAGTAAAATATTTTTTGCGTTTGCCATTCAATTATTTATCTATATTGATAATATATCTGATATTCTTATTAATTCTTCATCGATTTTGGCTTCGCCTTTCACTGCTTTTTCCAGCGGTGTGTATGCCATTAAATCGTTTTGCAATCCAATCATTACATTCTTTTTTCCTTTTAATAAAGCTTCAACCGCTGCCACACCAGATCTGCTTGCTAAAACGCGATCAAAACAGCTGGGCGAACCGCCCCGTTGAATATGTCCGATTACCGACACCCGCACATCATATTCCGGTAAATGTTCTTCGACATAATCGCTTAATTCATACACATTTCTGCCTGATTTTTCGCCTTCGGCAACTATAACAATGCAACTCGATTTTCCGGAAGCTTTGCTTCGTTTCAGTTTTTCTAACAATTTCGGTAAACCGATATTTTCTTCAGGAATTAAAATTTCCTCTGCTCCTGCTCCTATTCCTGAATTTAAAGCGATAAAACCTGCATCGCGCCCCATGACTTCCACAAAGAAAATACGTTTGTGCGAGGTGGCTGTATCTCGAATTTTATCAACCGCATCGATCACCGTATTCAAAGCGGTATCATAGCCCAAAGTGTGCGATGTGCCATAAATATCGTTATCAATCGTGCCGGGAATGCCAATAATGGGAATGTCATATTCTTTAGAGAGTTGCATTCCACCGGTAAAACTTCCATCACCGCCAATAATAATCAATGCATCCAATTGATTTTTTTTAAGCGTTTCAATGGCTTTTTGTCGGCCTTCAACGGACATAAATTCTTTAGAACGAGCCGATTTTAATATGGTTCCGCCTTTAGACACTATATATTTTACATCGCGAGGTCCCATTTCTTTTAAGTCGCCTTCTATTAATCCTTGAAAGCCACGAAAAATACCAAAACAAGCTACTTCGTAAAAAGTACAAGCCCTTACTACTGCCCTAATTGCAGCATTCATTCCGGGTGCATCACCACCTGATGTTAACACGCCGATTCTTTTTATTTTGTTTGATTTCATATACCTGCTTATTCAACTAAAGATACAAAAAAAAATGATAAAGCCAGAATCAATTTGGTTCTGGCTTTTTATTATTTTCTTCGGTGGTATCCTCTCTTCTTTTTTCCTGAAATTTTAAGAATTCAATACCGTAATCATCATCTTCCGGAAAGTTTTCATTGTCTGTTTTCTTTTTCTTGTTTTGGCTTCTTTTATTGGCATTTACTAAGATTTTTTTGATTAATTCTTTAAATGTATTAAAATCTACTTCGTATGTTAACCCAACACCCTGTTTATAGCCAATTCCTTCCCCAATATAGTTGATCTCGTTTTCGCGATTAAAAACTCTTGCTCTTAGTGAACCGTCATCGTTTAGCAAAAGTTGCACTTCCACATCGCCCACAATCACGTTTTCTTCACGACCACCAACAGGTACACCTAACTTACTGTTTACCAAAATACGGTCGCTAATTTGGGTAGAAAAAGTAACTCCAACTCGCGCAGATAGATTATCTACATCTCGGTTTGGATTCACTTCGGTTTGGGAATAATTTAACCCTACGCGAAACTTGCCTTCATCGTCTGAAAATAAATCATCGAATAAACTACTTGCGCGTTCAAATAAACTTCCGTAAACAGCACTTCCGCCCGTTCCTGCTGTGATAAATCCGCCTGTTGCTAGCAATGCCATTGCTTGGGTTTCGCGCATATCTTTATCAGCCAAGCGGTATTCAATTTCCGATTTTATACTAGAACTTACATTAGGAAAATCAATCAAGAAATCGATTTCTGGGGTGCTTAAATTTCCTTGTAGGGCAATGGTTACCTTTGTATCAATTTTGCGGTTGATTTCTGAACTTTCTACAATAATTCCTGGGTTTGCTTGGGTTCTATATACAGCTTGCAAATCTAAAATGGCATTTAATGGTTCGCCGTCCCAACGAATGGTTCCGTATTTCACCACATCGAGTTTCTTATCAATAATTCCGCCGTATTTAAAATTGTATTCTCCGTTGTACACCTGAAAATCGCCCCACATATTAAATCGTCCCAAAGTATTGATTTCCATTGTTATAAAACCGGCACCGTTGCCTTTCATTCCATGACCAGAATCGCGGTCTAATAAAATTTCAATTTCGGCATCGGGCGTTATATAAAATTCAAAATTGAGCTGCACTCCTCCAAAACGTGTATTGATTGGCGATGTGTTGATGCCTTTTAAACGGTCTGCTTTTTCCTGAGGAGATAAAAAATGAACAAAGTTGTTATCGCCTAAACCACCTGCATCGTCTAAAGGAATTTTAATATTAGTGCCCTTGTTTGATTTTGCTTCAATTGTCACTACTAAATTTTCTACAGGACCTAATATAGTGGCGCTGCCATCGATAAATGCAGTTCCATAATACGGAGTTCCTTCTTTGTATTCACTATCTAAAGCCAAAAGATTATTGGAAGACAAACGTGCATCAATGTTCCAATTTTTTAATTTGTTGTGCGAAATGGTTCCATTCAGCAAACCTTTTGTTTTATGTTTAGAATCGGTGATGTTTACGTTTCGAAGGATGAATTGGCTTTCGGTTACATCTAACGGTGCATTTTCATCAAAAACATAATCAACACCAGTAAAAACAGGACGCATTCCGGCATTTGATAGATATAGCTTTCCTTCGATATCAGGATTTGTGTGTGTGCCTTGAATGGTTGCACGCCCAGAAGCATCGCCACGAACATCACTCATAATGGAAGATAAAAACGGAGCGATTGCTTTTAGGTTGAATTTATTAAAACCTGCGTCAAGGTTTAAACGGCTTTTGCCTTTTGCAACAGAAATGGCTCCGTTCATATAAAAATTCTCGGTGAAATCGTTTACTATATTCGATTTTACATTAAAATTTTGAAGCGATTCATCGCCAACCACCTCAAAATTGAACAATCCCAGCAACACTTCGTTTATTTCTAAATCTTCAACGGTTATTTTTGATTTTGGCTTAAAAATTTGATCCTCTTGCACAAAAGAAACAGTTCCGTTGATCAAACCTGCAAAAGTTAAATTATTTAAATCGGGCGTGATTTTATCTAATTCCACATTTTTAAAATCCAGCTCTAAATCTTTATAATTTTTGCCGTTCATGCTTCCATTTAATAAAACCGTTTGATCTTTATGAGAAAGTTCAATATCTTCTATTATAAAATCATTTATTTCTTTATTAAAAATAATGCGGTTTTTATTATTGTTGAATTCATTTAAAAACCAAACAGATTCTTTAAACTGAATTTCAGATTTTTGGATGCCCACAACCGATTTATTTTCTTCGTTTATGGTGTGGTAAAAATTCAGGTAGTATTTGTCAGCCGCTTCTGTTCCTCCTTTAAATTGGGTATCGGCATAAAGTGTATCGTTTTTCTTGGCATTGTTCAGCACAAAATCATATGCTTTGTAAAACTTTAAATCAATAGTATCAATAGCGATAAATGCATTCTGATTTTCGCGCAAACTGTTAATATCAATTTGAATATTACTGAATTTATTGTTGTCGTATTTTACAAATGGCGCATTCATGTTTAAGATAAATTCACCGGTATCTGCAGTAATTTTACCAGAAAAAGACGTTTCATTTGCAATTTCGAGCTTCGGAACTAATAAATCGATGATTTTGTTTTGAAATTGCAAATCGTATTCAATATAAGAATTTGTTGCAATGGGATTAGGAGAATAGTTTTGGTACAAGCTTCCCAGCGAATTTTCTACAATTCCTTTTAACTGGTTGAATTTAAAATTTCCGCGAATAAATCCGTTTACAATATCGGTGGATTCTATATCAATTTGGCGGATATTATTCGGTTCAAAAGAAGATTTCACCAAAAAGTGATCAAAAATATAGGTTGCGTTTGCGTTGGTATAAGTGGCGTTATCGGCAAGAATTGTTCCTTCAAAGGTATCTAAGTTTTCGCCCGTTCCCATCAATTCAAAATGTCCGTTAAATACACCCAAAGAATCTTTAACAATATGCAAAGCATTCATGTTTAAATGCTGCACATCTACTTTAAAATCAACCGCCGTTTTATCTTTTGACAGATCTAAAGTTCCGTTGAAATCGAGCAGTGCATTTGGATCGTTACTAACCAAAGTTCCAGTATATGCGGGCAGCTTCAGGTTTCCATCGATCGTAATATCTTTGTAAGAATAGTTGTTAAACGTAAACTGCTGCACCTGACTTTTGATGATTGTGTTGAAAGATTCCGGATCGAAACTTTTACCATCAACACTTGCTGTTAAAGTAGCTGTGCCAATTTTTTCGTTTTCGATCAATCCGCCAATATCAAAATTATCAAGCGTAATATCGCCTTTATAAGTAGCATTTTGCTTTTGGTTAACGTTCCATAATTCCACATCGGCTTTGGCAAAACCGAGATTTGTGATGGCTTCGAGATCAGCATCCACATAAAAATTTTCATAAGCTACGAAACCTTGTAGATTTAAAAGTCCTAATTTTTCTAACTGAACGGGCAACGATTTTCCTAAAATATTTGGAAGCAGTGCCACAGCATTTGAACGCGTAATATTCATGCGATTCAAATTTGCTTCCACCCGAAACGGATTTTTCTTTACAAAAAGGTTTTTTAAGGTAAAATTGCCAATAATTTCTGAACCTAATTTATCAGACAACTGGGTGTTTTCCAACTTAATATCATTTAAAGTACCGGTTGCTTTTGTATTGATATACAATGTATTATCAGTTCCGAATTCTTTATAAAAATACTTTAAATCGTTAGTAGCAATTTTAGATTTATTCAGATCAACTGCCAAATTTACCTTTTCGGTAAAATATTTCAAATCGCCTTCGGCATAACGCATCGCGATATTTCCTTTGATATACGATTCTTCGGTTTCAACAGCAAACGGTCTTAAATCCATACTCGTTTTCGTCATAGAAAAGCTCGTAACCAGATCTTTAATGTAAATTCCGCGTTTGTCTTTTAACGATAATTTGCTAATATCTGCACTAATATTTGCACCTTGAACCAGCAACTTGTCTAAAGAACCGTTCATTTCTTTGAAATCAATTGGGGTGTTGCCGGTATGATCATCGGTAATTTTAAAATGACCATTTGTTAGGTCTAAATGATCAATTTTCATCAAAAAAGTACCTTTTCCAGGTTTTCCGTCATCAAAAACGGCAATAAATTTATCTAAATTGGTAAGCGAATCGCCTTTGTATTTGTGAATAAAAAACTTAACATCCTGAATTTCGGTGCTTCCAAATAATAATTTACCTTCCGTAAGTTGCTTGAAATCAGTAATATCCGTATAAAGTCGGTCAATGTAGGCTAGATCATTATTTCGGTCATCTAAAACGTGTATCTGCTTTAAAAGTACATTTCCATCTAACTGCACAGCAACTTGACCGATAGATGTTCGAATATTAAATTGTTCGTTAATTTTTGTGGTTGCGTAATGCGCCAGTTCTGTTTGAACAATTGGAGTGGTAATGATAACTGCCACCAATATAAAAACCAGTGCCACGCCCAACAACAATGCAAACAGTATTTTAAAAAGTTTTTTGATAGCCGTATTTGTTTTAAATTTGCTTATTAAAATTGAAACAAAAATAATTAATTTATATAAAGTTTATGTGCAATTTTTACTCTTTTACGCATAAACTGTACCATTTTTTTTTAATGAAAAACAAAAACTACATATTAGCGATTGAAAGTTCGTGCGACGATACCGGTGCTGCCGTATTATGCAATGATAAAGTATTGAGCAATGTGGTGGCAAAGCAGGAAATTCACGAGCTGTACGGCGGTGTAATTCCCGAACTGGCATCGCGTGCGCACCAACAAAACATTGTGCCTGTTGTAGAAGTTGCGTTACAAAAAGCCGGCATACAGAAAACCGATTTAAGTGCCATTGCATTTACGCAAGGTCCTGGTTTGATGGGATCGTTGTTGGTAGGTGGTTCGTTTGCAAAATCGTTAAGTATGGCTTTGAACATTCCGCTGATTGCCGTAAACCACATGCACGCTCATATTTTGGCTCATTTTATTGATGAAGAAGGATTTGACAAACCGACTTTTCCGTTTTTAGCGATGACCATTAGCGGTGGACATACACAAATTGTGAAAGTGAATTCTTTTGTTGATATGGAAATTTTAGGTGAAACAACCGATGATGCTGTTGGCGAGGCTTATGATAAAACGGCAAAAATATTAGGTTTTCCTTATCCTGGCGGACCTTTGATTGACAAACACGCTCAAAACGGAAATCCAAAAGCTTATGCTTTCACGAAACCAAAAGTTGATGGATTGAATTTTAGTTTTTCGGGATTAAAAACGCAGATTTTATATTTTATTCAGAAAGAAGTTCAGAAAAATCCAGATTTTATCAAAGAAAACATTGATGATATCTGTGCATCTGTTCAAAACATCATTATTAAAATTTTGATGGATAAAATTAAGCTTGCGGTTGAACAAACCGGAATTACACAGATTGCAATTGGCGGCGGTGTTTCGGCAAATTCGGGGATTCGCAAAGCCTTAAAAGAAACCGAAACCAAATACGGCTGGAAAACTTTTATTCCTAAATTTGAATATACCACTGATAATGCCGCGATGATTGGTATTGTGGGGTATCACAAATTTCGTTTAGGAATTTTGAGTGATGATGAAGTAGTTTCTAAAGCAAGATTAGAATTTTAATTATGCAATTATTTTACGCTCCAAATATAGACAATGATACAAATGAATTTACTTTTGATAAAGAAGAAAGTAAACACATTGTTAAAGTTTTACGTAAATTAGAAGGTTCTATTTTGCACATTACCAACGGAAAAGGTTTTTTATTTGTTTGCGAAATTATTTTAGCATCAGAAAAAAAATGTGTGGTTACAATAAAAGAATCACAATTTATTAAAGCAAGAAACTTTAAAATTCACATGGTAGTTGCACCAACTAAAATGAACGATCGTTACGAATGGTTTTTAGAGAAAGCTACCGAAATTGGTGTGAATGAAATTACACCGATTATTTGCGATCACTCCGAAAGAAAAATTATTAAAACCGAACGTTTTGATAAAATTTTAATCAGTGCCATGAAACAATCTAACCAAATGTATCTCCCTGTTTTAAACGAGCCAATAAAACTGACTGAATTTTTATCGAAAGAAATCAGCGGACAAAAATTTATTGCACATTGTGAAGAAACCGATAAAGTGGAATTAAAAGATCGAATGGAAAAAAAGCAGCATTACACTTTATTAATTGGTCCGGAAGGTGATTTTTCTACCAACGAAATTAATAAAGCAATTGCGAATGGTTTTTTGCCCGTTGCTTTAGGAAACACACGCTTGCGTACCGAAACTGCTGCCATTGTTGGTTGCCATACGTTTGCCTTATTAAATAATTAAAATGAATTTATCAGCTGATTTAAAGCAATTTATAAACGATAACTTAAAGAAAGACATTAATACTTTAGCTTTAAAGAAAAATCCGTTTCCAGATTGTGAATGGTCGTGGATTTTAAATCAGATACAAGCAAAACAGAAAGCCGAAAAGAAATTACCCACTTGGTTTGCAAATAATGATATTGTTTTTCCCAACACATTATCTATCGAACAAACTTCATCGGAAGCCTTGGCAAAGTTTAAAAGCGAATTAATTTCAGGAGAAAAACTAATCGACTTAACTGGAGGTTTTGGTGTGGATGCTTTTTATTTTGCCAAACGATTTAAAAAAGTAATTCATTGTGAATTTCAAGAAGATTTATCGGCAATTGTTCAGCATAATTTCAACGTTTTGAATGTTGATAATATTGAAGCTATTTCTGGCGACAGTATTACTTACCTTAAAAAATCGACTGAAAATTTCGATTGGATTTATATTGATCCTGCACGAAGAGATGATAAAAAAACAAAAGTTTTTCTATTAAAAGACTGTACACCAAACATAGTTGAATTGCATGATTTGTTGTTTGAAAAATCAGATAACATCTTAATTAAAGTTGCTCCGCTACTTGACATTTCGTCTATATTAAACGAATTAAGTAATGTTAAAACCATTTACGCGATTGGTTTACAAAACGAAGTGAAAGAGCTTTTAATTGTTTTGCAGAGAGATTTTATAAAAGAACCAGAGTTGATCGCAGTTAACATCTCAAACGATGGAACCTTTCATCAAGATACATTTCCTTTAAATGATGCTATGGATTGCCAATTATCGCTTCCGTTCAATTATTTGTATGAACCATTCAGCAGTTATTTAAAAATAGGTGTTTATAACCATCTTACCATTAAATTTAAGGTGCAAAAGTTGCATAAACATTCGCATTTGTACACTTCCAACGAATTAATTGATTTTCCAGGAAGATCTTTTAAAATTGAACAAATTATTCCGTACAATAAAAAAGAAATTAAATTTTTAGAAAATACAAAGTGTAACATTACTACTCGAAATTTCCCTTTAAAAGTAGAAGAAATCCGTAAAAAACATAAAATTAAAGATGGTGGCGACTTGTACGCATTTTTCACAACCGATTTAAAGAATGATAAAATAGTGGTGATTTGTAAAAAAATAACGACCGATAGTTAGTCGGTCGTTATTATTATTTCTAACTTATTTATAATACTGAAATTATCTTTTAGATTCCTACGGAATGACAAAAATACTGTAAATATAATGATATACTTATTTTTAATATTTTAACTCTAATGTTTTAGAAGTTTCTGCTCTTAATTCTTTTAATAATTCCGGATGATCGTTTAATTTCAATCCAAACGAAGGAATCATTTCTTTGAATTTTGCCTGCCATTCTGCTGACTTATACTCATTTGGGAAACATTTTTCAATCAATTGCAGCATAATGGTAACGGTTGTAGAAGCTCCTGGTGAAGCACCTAATAAAACCGCCAAACTTCCATCTGCAGCATTCACCACTTCGGTTCCAAAAGCCAACTCTGCTTTACCATTTTTATCGCGCTTCATGGTTTGCACACGCTGACCGGCAATTTCCAATCGCCAATTTTCTTGTTTTGCATTAGGAAAATATTGTCTTAATGACGCCAGTTTCTTTTCAGGTGAAGCCAACACTTCAGAAATTAAATATTTGGTTAATGCCATATTGTCTAAACCAGCACCAACCATCGTTCCGATGTTTCCTGTTGAAATAGATTTGAACAAATCCCAATACGATCCGGTTTTTAAAAATTTGGTTGAAAAACCTGCATACGGCCCAAAAAGTAATGATTTTTTACCATTTACAAATCGAGTGTCTAAGTGTGGAACCGACATGGGTGGTGCACCAACAGATGCCAATCCGTACACTTTTGCAAAATGCTGTTCTGCCAATTGCTCGTCTTCGCAAACCAACCATTGACCAGAAACTGGAAATCCGCCGTAGTGTTTTCCTTCGGGAATTCCCGATTTTTTTAATAATAAAATAGAGGCTCCACCTGCACCAATAAATACAAATTTTGCTGTTATGGTACGTTTTTTCCCGGTTTTTATATCTTTAACAAAGATGTTCCATTTACCATCTTTTGTGCGTTTTAAATCGTAAACCTCTGTATTAAAAGTAACACTTACACCATTTTGGTTTACCTGATGCTTGATCATTCGGCGGGTTAATTCACCAAAATTCACATCGGTTCCCAAATTCATATACGTTGCGGCAACTTTATCGTTTTCACTGCGATTTTGCATGATAAGCGGTGCCCATTCTTTAATGGTTGCTTTCTCTTCGCTGTATTCCATTGCTTCAAAAAGAGGTTCTTTCTTTAAAGCTTGGTATCTTTTTTGAAGGAAGTTTACATTTGCATCGCCCCAAACAAAACTCATGTGCGGCACCGAATTCACAAACGTTTTAGGTGATTGAATAATGTTTTTTCGAACAAGATACGACCAAAACTGACGCGATTCTTCGAACTGTTCGCAAATATTCAAAGCTTTTGTTGTATCAATCACCCCATTTTTTTCGGGTGTATAGTTCAATTCACAAAAAGCTGCATGACCGGTTCCGGCATTGTTCATGGCATCAGAACTTTCTTGAGCAGCACTGTCTAAACGCTCAAAAATCTCAATGGTGGCATCGGGATTTAATTCTTTTAACAATAATCCAAGCGTAGCACTCATGATTCCAGCACCAATTAATACGATGTCGCTTTCTGTACCTTTGTTTGTTGACATTTTAAAATGATCTATTATTTTAAACTTTTGTTGTGTGTTCTATTAGCGGTTGCTGTTCATATAATCTTGCAACAAAATAGTCGCTGCAATTTCGTCAACCAATGCTTTATTTTGGCGTTGCTTTTTCTTTAATCCGCTGTCAATCATTGTTTGAAATGCAATTTTGGATGTAAAACGCTCATCCATTCTAATAATTTCAATTTGCGGATACAAGTTAGCTAATTTTTCTACAAATTGATTAATTTCAGCTCCGATACTTGACGCCTCATTGTTCATGCGTTTTGGTTCACCCACTATTATTTTTGCAACTTTGTCTGTTTTAAAATAGTTTTCTAAAAACGGAAAAATATTTTTTGTTTCAACAGTTGTCAATCCCGATGCGATGATCTGCATTTCATCTGTCACGGCAATTCCGGTACGTTTTCCACCGTAATCAATTGCCATAAGTTTGAAATTATTTGTATTCAAACGTTCTGTAATTAGATTGTATGGTTAACTTTTTAGAATTAGAAGCTTCTACCCTTCCAACAATTTGCGCATTAACGTTAAACGATTTAGAAATGGCAATAATTTCTTCGGCAATTTCTGGGTTCACATACAATTCCATTCTATGGCCACAGTTAAAAACCTGATACATTTCTTTCCAACCAGTTTGCGATTGTTCTTGTATCAACTTAAATAACGGCGGAACATCGAACAAATTGTCTTTAATTACGTGGACATTATCTACAAAATGCAAAATTTTTGTTTGTGCACCACCCGAACAATGCACCATTCCGTGCACATCATTTGCGTTGAATTTTGCTAAAATTTCTTTGATAATAGGTGCATAGGTTCGCGTAGGTGAAAGTACTAATTTTCCTGCATTTACGGGAGCTCCTTCCACTTCATCGGTCAATTTTTTGGCACCCGAATAAATCAAATCTTTTGGAACAGATGGATCAAAACTTTCCGGATAATTTTCTGCCAGATAATGTGCAAAAACATCATGACGAGCAGATGTTAAACCGTTGCTGCCCATACCGCCGTTGTACTCATTCTCGTAAGTTGCCTGTCCGAAAGATTCCAAACCAACAATAACATCGCCCGGTTTAATATTGGCATTGTCAATAACATCGCTGCGTTTCATTCGAGCTGTAACGGTAGAATCTACAATAATTGTTCGAACCACATCACCAACATCAGCCGTTTCGCCCCCTGTAGAATGAATGGTAACTCCGAATTTCTTTAAATCACCGATTAGTTCTTCTGTTCCGTTGATGATAGCCGAAATGACTTCGCCCGGAACCAGATTTTTATTTCTACCAATTGTAGAAGATAACATGATATTATCTGTTGCACCAACACATAATAAATCATCGATATTCATAATTAAAGCATCTTGTGCAATGCCTCTCCAAACAGATAAATCGCCGGTTTCTTTCCAATACAAATAAGCCAAAGACGATTTTGTTCCAGCGCCATCGGCATGCATAATCAAACAATAATCTTCATCATTTGTTAAATAATCTGGAACAATTTTGCAGAAAGCTTTAGGAAATAAACCTTTATCAATGTTTTTTATAGCGTTGTGCACATCTTCTTTTTGGGCAGATACCCCGCGCTGTGCATAACGATTGGTGCTATTATCTGAATTCATATTTTTGTGTGTTGTTGTGCAAATTTACATTTAAAAACAATGTTTTGCAATGGAATTAATAACAAATATATAACGATTGTACAATTTGTTATAAACTACGCAAAATCGTAGTAGCGTCGGCTTGTGTTTGGGGTAAAATAGTTATATCGGCAACTTGAACATGTTTCGGTTGATTTACTGCAAAAGCAATGGTTTCTGCTATATCTTCAGCTTTTAGTGGTTGGTAGCCTTGATAGACTTTATTTGCAATAGCTTCATTACCTTTAAATCGAACCAAAGAAAATTCTGTTTCAACGGCTCCTGGTGCAATTCCGGTAACTTTTATTCCCAAAGGAAGAAAATCTAATCGCATACCTTTTGTAAGGGCTTCTACTGCCCATTTTGACGCACAATAAGTTGTTCCGTTTGCATAAATTTGCTTGCCGGCAATCGATGAAATGTTGACAATATGTGCTTCACTAGAAGTTTTAATAAAAGGCAAACATGCTTTGGTTACATAAATCAATCCTTTAACGTTGCTGTTTATCATTGCGTCTAAATCATCTAAATCGGCATCTTGAAAACTTGCCAAACCATGTGCATTTCCGGCATTGTTAATCAATACATCGATGTTTTGCCATTCAACAGGAATTGTATCAAAAGCATTAAAAACTTCTTCTTTTTGGGACACATCAAATGTTAGTATTAAAGTAGGTGTATCGGCAAGTTCGGTTTGTAGTTTTTGCAATCGTTCCACTCTTCTTCCACAAAGTATCAATCGGTTGCCTGCAGCTAATTTTTTGGCAGTTGCATAGCCAATTCCTGAACTGGCGCCCGTAATGAGAATTGTTTTCATTTTAATCTGGATTTTTTGTAAAGATAAAACACATTTTTAAATAACCGTTTGCTTTAGCCCTTGCATAATGCATTGCCACAAATAATTAAAGAACGATTTTTCTTTGATGCGGTCCACTGGTTTTATTGCTACTTTTTTAAATCCATCGGTATCAGTTCGCACCACCAAATTGGCAGCAGCCGTTAACAGTTTCCGTTCTTTGTTTTCTTTATTGAACAGTTTCATTTTCAGGTTGTTGAAATCCATAGCATAATGTCCGTTTGCGGTATTGTTGTTTCCGCTGAAGTTAAATGCCATGTGGTCAATTGTACCGTTGGCCTGCACCTTTAAATAAGGTTTTAAGAACGGATTCATAGCTGTGGCAGGAAAATTCTTTAAATCGCCATTGATATTGAATCGTTCTGATCGATCCATGATGTCAAATTGCCAACTTGCCACCAAATCTCCTTGTTGCATGAATTTTGTACGCACGTTTATTTGTGTTTTGGGTCCTGATGAACGCTTGTAACCACTATAAAGATTTTTAGCAGTAAGATTAAAATCACTAAAAGTGAGCTTGCCCGGACTGGTTGTGTTTTGGGTGTCTTCTGAATAAGAAAGTTTAGAATTTTTAATTTTCAAAGTGGCTACTTCAAACGGAAATTCTACATTTCGCAATCTGTAACTGTACAAGTGATTTTCCTCTGGGTTGAGCGGAACGGAAACATCGCGATAAATAGCAGCATCCATATTGTTGAGCACCACTTCGTTAAATTTAATAAAAAATGCTTCTTGAGCATCGAATCCCCACGTAAAATTATGGAGCAACAAGTTGTTAACCGAAACATTGTAATAATCTTGGGCGTATTTTAGTTGGGCTTTATGCTGCGCTTTTGAAATCTTAGGTATCAATTTAAAATGAGTAACCGAAGCATTTTTTTGTTGAATTTTGGTAGATTGCGCCTGTATTTTGTAGATTCCATTGGTGTCAAAATCAATTTTTCCTGTGGTTAGCAAAGGATTTTCATAGGTAAACGGAACTTTTTGTGCCAGCGTTTCATCATCCACCCGAATATTATTCAATGATAAATTAAAATTTTCCACACTTAATTTATCGGCAGCGCCTGAAGGCTCTTTTAATGTGTAGTGGGCATTGTTTACGGTTACTTTTTTAATAAAAACCAAATCGTTCAATTCATTGTTATTGTTTGATTTTTTTGAAGGCTGTTTCTTAGGAATATGCACAAATTTGGGATTATTTAACTGAAATTCATCAATTGAAAGTTGCTGGTTTACTCGGTTTGAAAGTTTTTTTATTGTGATATTAACGTTGTTCACCATAAACGATTCCAAAGAATTAAAAACCGATTTATTGATGTGTATTTCGTTAATATCCAGCTTAAAAGGAATAAGTGATTGATTGCTTTTTGAATAATCGGGCAATTTATTTTGAACCGTTTTTTGGTCTTTTTGATCTAAGATATGCACCTTTATAGCATCAATTTCAATTGTATGTACTTTTACAAACAAGTCAAAACCATGATATCCCCAATCGGTATTTTTTAAATGCAATTTGGGAACTTCCACTAAAATTCGGGTGCTTGATTGCAAGTCGTTTTGTTTGAATTCTTTAGAAGATTTAAAAGGAAGCATTCTAAAATTTGTAACCGAAATTTGATCTTTATCAATTGCAATTTCTTCAGATTTCACCATCTGCAAATCGTTCACCCTGCTGTAAAGCGAATCGATCTTAAAAGTGTAATCGGTATAAGTAAACGGAATGTCTTTTTGCGCCGTATATTCACCCATGTGAATCCCGTTTATTTCTGCATTAAAATTAAAAACTTCGTGAAAAAGCGTGTCGTTTGTAGCATCTACCATACGCAAATGAGCTTTTTCCACGCTAATTTTATCAATATCAATAACCGAAGAAAGTTTGGAGGTGCTCTTTAAAGTGTCGCGTTCTTGTGGTTTTATAACTGTTAAATCCGGACCAATCACCGAAATGGTATAAGCTTTTAAATTTTTATCTTTTATCAATTCAAAAAAATTGACACCGGTTACGCTGATTCGTTCAATTTTTCCATAGAAATCAATATCTTTCTTAATATTGTGCTCTTTTTTGGGCGATATTGCTGCATTTTCAATCGAAATACTATTATTAAAAATCGAAAAACTTAAGTCTTCGTAAGTTAAATCATAAGCTGTATCGTTTTGCTTATTGATAATCGCAGGAAGCTGGTTTTTTATCAGTAAATTTATTGCGATGTTTGCAATAAAGGCAAGCAAGAGAATACTTATAACAACAATTCCTATCGTTTTTATTGGTTTAGAAAGTTTCATATAGTTGCAATTTGCAATAAATGTAGTGAAAATTACATAAATATGCTATGAAGCGGTATAAGTATTCTTAAAGAAAAAATCAGTATATTTATACCTAAGTATTTGGTTTCATCGCCAAAAAAAGATTGCCCAGTAGGTCTAAGCAATCTTAAAAAAATAAATATGAAATACAAAGTTCTGTTTTGTAATGATTCAAAGTTATTGATTTATAATTAATTACACAAAATATTTAACATGTCTGAAATTACACTGTTAAAAATTAACGATTTTAAAACAACAAATAGTCCCAATTCATTTTACACCAATACCATTGCAAACCACTTGCAGTTGCATCATTCGCGGATAGAAAAACCACATAGACACAATTTTTATGCAGTTTTTTTATTCACCAAAGGCACCGGCACACACGAGATTGATTTTAATAGATATGATGTAACGGCAGGCTCGGTTTTTTTTCTTTATCCCGGACAAACGCATTCATGGGAATTGTCTGATGATGCCGATGGATACATTTTCTTTCATTCAGAAGATTTTTACGAAATGATTTATTTGAATGATTCCATTAAAGATTTTCCGTTTTTTGAATCGAACTTCTCTGAAAAATGTATTTATTTAAAAGAACATCAATGCAAGCAAATTCAGACTTTGTTCGAGCAAATTATTAACGAAACTACTAATAAACAATTGAAAAACAAACAGTTGATGGTGGCTTATCTTACCCAAATGTATATTCATTTGAACCGGTTTCACGAAAAACAAAACCCCATAAACCTAACCCATTTAAAACATTATCAAACCTTGTTTTCAAACTTTGAAAAATTGGTAGATTTGCATTTTAAAGAAAACAAATCGGCATCACAATATGCTGATTTATTGAATATTACCCAAAAACATTTAAACCGTATTGTGCAATCTGTTACTCAAAAAACCACTACGCAAATAATCACCGAACGCGTGATTTTAGAAGCAAAAAGACAGTTGCTTTATACCGATTTAACCTTAAACGAAATTGCTTTAAAACTCGGCTTTAACGATTATACCTATTTTTCGCGTTTGTTTAAAAAAAACACGGGAATCAAGGCATCAGATTTTAAAAAGCAATATCAACAAGACCGTTAATTACCTTTTGCAAGGCAAAAATTAACTATTCTTCTTGATCGTTTTTGTAAAATAAATTCAACCACATTAAGCGCGACATGCGGTAATTAAAAGTAGATAGCAAAATAATTACTACCACAACGGCAATAAAAATGCTAAAAAAGTTTAGTTTAAATAATAAACCCAACACAAAAACGGCTACCATTTCTGCAACAGTCAACGCATAACTCATATACATACCGCCAAAATAAAAACCAGGTTCACGGTGAAACGAATAGTTGCAATTTGCACAACGCTCGTTCATAACGGGCATTGAAAACAAAAACGGGTTTCCTTTCTTTTTAAACACTTTGGTTTGACCGCATTTTGGACAAGTTCCCTTCAAAACTTTATTAACGTAAGACATTTCTTATTAATTTTGTATGCAAATATACAGCTAATTGCCTTTGCAGTGATTTAATAATAAACGCAAAAAGTTGTACTTTTCAGACATTAATACTTTGTAAATGACAACAGCAAAAAAACAAAATACAAGTTGTTTTATTTCGTTTACCGAAGATGTTTCACATATACCTCTTCCTGAAAAACTAAACTTTCCGTTTTATTATAATGTGCATCCGTTGTGCGAGATAGCTGCAAAGCAGGTACAGCTTTTTTTAGAGAAAAATGAAAATTTGAATCATAATTTTGGTTTAAATAATCATTCTGAACTAGCGCCAATTGGTAAAATGTTTGGTGTTTTAGTGGTTCAAAAAGATGATGAATTTGGTTTTTTGGCCGCTTATTCAGGAAAGTTGGCAAACAGCAATTCGGTTGCATTTTTCGTACCTCCGGTTTTTGATATGCTTAAAAACGATGGATATTTTTTAAAAGAAGAAGAAAAATTGAATGCACTCAACCGTCAAATTGATGCTTTTGAGAATAATGAAGAATTACAACTTCTTAAAAAACAATTAGTTGCTATAAAAAATACAGCGCAAACTGAAATAGAAGCATATAAAAAACAAATGAAACTTCATAAAGAGCAACGCAAGCAAAAGCGAATTGCTTTTAAAGAAACTGCAACTGCAGAAGAGTTTCAGTTAATTGAAGCCGATTTAATTAAACAAAGTTTGCATGAAAAACACTTGTTAAGAGTATTAACAGCAAACTATCAATCTAAGGAAAATGAAATAAGCAATCAAATAGCTGGTTTTCAAGACAAAATCAATATTTTAAAAGAGCAACGCAAAGCACAATCAAACGCCTTACAGCATTGGCTTTTTAACAATTATACTTTTTTAAATGCCCATAACAAAGAAAAATCATTAGTAGCTATTTTTAAAACAGCACTTCACTCCCAACCTCCTGCAGGTGCAGGTGAATGTTGTGCGCCCAAATTGTTTCAATATGCTTTTCAACATCAATTAAAGCCTATTGCATTGGCCGAATTTTGGTGGGGAATACCGCCTAAATCCGAAGTGCGAAAACACAAACAATTTTACCCATCGTGTTGGGGTAAGTGCGAACCCATTTTGGCTCACATGATGCAAGGTTTACAGGTTGAAGAAAATCCTTTTTTGCAAAATCCCGCTGCAGGAAAAGAGTTAGAAATCGTTTATGATGATGCTTATTTGGTAATTGTGAATAAACCCGCAGAATTTTTATCGGTTCCGGGCATCAACATCAGCGATTCAGTTTATGAACGCATTAAAAAAAGATATCCACAAGCTACCGGACCTTTAATTGTGCATCGATTAGATATGTCCACATCGGGTTTAATGGTGCTAGCAAAAAACAAAGAAATACACGAAAATTTACAAAAACAATTCATAAAACGCCGTGTTAAAAAAAGCTATATTGCTTTGCTTGACGGAGTGGTGCAAAACAATTCGGGAATAATTGAATTGCCTTTACGTGTTGATTTAGATGATCGCCCGCGCCAAGTTGTTTGTTTCGATTATGGAAAAATGGGAATTACAAATTTTAAAGTATTAGAACAAAATGAGAAAACAACACGCATTCAATATGTTCCCATAACAGGTCGCACACACCAATTACGTGTTCATTCAGCGCATAATTTAGGTTTAAATGCACCCATCAAAGGCGATGATTTGTATGGAACAAAAGCCGATCGATTGTATTTGCATGCCAATATGTTAGAATTTCATCATCCCATACGGAATGAAAAAATGTGTTTTGAGTTGCCGCCCGATTTTTAACCCTAACAAACTTTTATTACATTTGTTTTCATATTGACGCCCATGTACACAGTTGAAGTAAAAAATAGCAAAACACGCCGACAGTTTTTAAACTTTCCGGCAAAGCTTTATGCCCACGACAAAAATTGGATTCACCCGCTAGACCAAGATATCGAAAAGGTTTTTGATACCGAAAAAAATAAATTGTTTAAGCGTGGTGGAAAAGCCATTCGCTGGGTGCTTTTCAATGGAAACGATGAAATAATAGGACGAATAGCCGCTTTCATAAACCCAAAATATGAAGGAAAAAACCCAGTGGGTGGTTTTGGTTTTTTTGAATGTATCAATGATCAAAAAGCAGCTAATCTTTTGTTTAATCAGGCAAAAAAATGGTTGGAAGAAAACGGTATGGAAACCATGGACGGTCCTATAAATTTTGGGGAACGTGATCAATGGTGGGGATTATTAGTAGAAGGTTTTCATGAACCTCTTTATAATATGAATTACAATTTTCCATATTACGTGGAATTATTCGAAAACTATGGTTTCAAAACCTATTTTAACCAAGAGTGTTATTCCCTACCCTTTAATCAACAATTGCAGCCTAAATTGTATGATCGACATGCCAATATTGCAAAAGATCCTGCATTTAAAGCCGAACATATAAAGCTAAACAATTTAGATAAATATGTAGCCGACTTTGTAACGATTTACAACAAAGCATGGGCAAGTCATGGCGGCGGAAAAGATATGCCGCTTTCCCAAGGCAAACTCATTTTTAAAACCATGAAACCCGTAATTGATCCAAAAATTGTGTGGTTTGTGTATTATAAAGAGCAACCTGTAGCTTTTTGGCTAAACTTACCAGACCTTAATCAATATTTTAAACATTTAAACGGAAAGTTTGGTTTGCTAGAAAAAATTAAATTTTTATGGTATAAAACCTTTCAAAAAAGCAAGCGTGTTATTGGAATTGCTTTTGGAGTTGTACCCGAATGGCAAGGAAAAGGCGTTGATAACTTCATGATTATCGAAGGTCAGAAAGTAATCAAACAACAAAGTGGTTACACCGATTATGAAATGCAATGGATTGGTGATTTTAACCCAAAAATGATTAATGTAGCCAAAAGCTTAGGAGCCAATTTAAGCAGAAAATTACGAACCTATCGCTATCATTTTGATCCTTCTAAACCGGTAGAAAAACATAAGATTTTGAGATAATAAAACCCGTCTTACAATTAGAGACGGTTTTTTTTGTATGTTTATGCCACGATTTACAGATGATTATACATGAAATTCAAGCATTACAATCAACGTCAAACCACACTTTTACCTTATTCGGTTGACGATTTTATTTCAGAGAAACATCCCGTTCGAGTAGTTGACCAAATTGTTGAGTCAATAAATATTCAGCCATTTTTAAAAGCATACAGTTAAGAGGGTAATCCAGTTTATAATCCAAAAATGTTGCTTAAAGTAATGTTGTATTCTTATATGACTAACACCTATTCCTCTCGAAAGATAGAATTAGCTGTTAGAGAGAACATCAATTTTATGTGGTTAACCTGAAGACAATAGTTGATCATAACACTATTAATAGATTTTGAAGCAATAAATTAAAAGATAGTTTTAAAGAGATTTTCAAACAAGTAGTACTAATGTATGCTTCTGAAGGATTCATTTCATTAAAACAAATTTATACCGATGCCACAAAAAATAGAAACACAAAATACTTTTGACAAAGTGCAAGACAAAAATTATCAAAAAAAGCACAAACCTTTTAGTAAAGAAAATCTTCATTACAACCAATAAGATGATTATTATGTGTGCCAGATGGAACCAAAAAATCAGAGAACTACTAACAAGCGAGACTGGATTGCAGAAAAGAAAAAAACGGACCGCTGATGTAGAACATGTATTCGCTCAACTTAAATACAACCATAAATTTAGATGATTTTCTTTAAAAGGAAACCAAAAAACAGGATTAGAATTTGGGTTAATGACTTTAGCACACAACTTAAGAAAGAAAATTGCTGCTTAAAGACAATTTTAACCTCATTTTAAAAAAGTAACTTTTTTATAAAAGTTTAATCAAATAAAAAACCGCCGAAAATTTTAGTATTGAGAAGGCTTCATTTTAGTATCCTAAAACTTCAAATATTTGAGCTAAAATTAAATTCTTGCGCTTATCGTAGTCTGCTAAAGCATCACTTTCTAATGAAGTATAAGTTCTAAGCGAAAAATAAATCGGTTTGCTTTGTTTAAGATAAATACCCACTGTCCAATCTATTTTTTTTCCTAAATAACTCGTTGTGGTGGTATGAAGGGCTAACTGTTGATTTGCCAGAAGTTGATTGAATAAAAATTGCTGGCTTTTTTTATGAAAAGGTAATTTATTATCGTGCAAATCTTTTAGAAATAAAATCATAGAATTTGGATTTGTAAAAGCTGCATAGTTCCAAAAATACTCCCATTCATTATTTTTAACTTCTTTCAGAAATGAAGCATTTTTAATATTTTTCTCATAACTTTCAGCTGATAATTTATCTTTTAACACATTAAAATACCAATCATTTTGATTTTTTAAAGCATCAATCAAATTAGTATCGGCATTCCACTCGGGCATTCTTCCTTCAAATGAAGATCTTTTTACACCGTCCCATTTTAGTTTTTCATTTACATCAATTTTAAAAATCTTTTCTTCTAATCCTACCAAAGCTTGCCACAAATGAAAATGTGCGCCCGCCGGTGTATTGTAAAAAGGTTCACTTTCTGTGTTAAAAAGCCATTCATCTTTGTTTGCGTCATAAATCACAATTGCACCATTTATATTATTGGCCTTAAAATAATAATCTAAATAGCTTTGAGCTTTTGCATTAAAAAACATAAAAAAAATAAAAACTGCTGTAATTGATCTCATTCGTTGAATTTTTTTCAAAAATATAAAAAGTAGTACGAAGAATGGAATTGTTTCTATAAAAACATTTTATTCAAAGATATTTCATTAATTTTGCATTGTTATTTACAAGCAATGAAATCAGTCTTTCATACCCTTTTTTTCTTTATATTTTGTGTCTCCAATGCACAGATTCCTACATATTATCAATCAATTAATTTATCTTTGAAGGGTGATGCTTTAAAAAGCGAACTTGCAACTTTAATTACTAACACTCACACAACGGATTTAATTTATTCGCCCCAAGTTTGGGATGTTTTAAAAGATGCAGATGTGGATCCTACAAATAGCAATAAAATTTTACTAATTTATGGTTGGAACGATACTGATTTAATAAAAAATAATGATTTAACGCGCGACAGAAATGCAAGTTGTCATAGTGCAAATTGCGAGAATAAATGGGTGCGCGAACATGTTTTTCCTCGATCAAAAGGTACGCCCAATCTAGAATTTGAAGGTCCAGGTGCTGATGCACACCACCTGCGTGCTGCTGATTATGATCGTAATAGTTTAAGAAGTAATTTTAAGTTTATTGCAAATCCCACTTCATATATCACCTATTCCCGTGTGATTCAGCAAAACGGTATCGAATATTTTTATCCTGGAAACCAATGGAAAG
Source organism: Flavobacterium sp. CBA20B-1 (assembly GCF_028473145.1). Taxonomy (NCBI): domain Bacteria; kingdom Pseudomonadati; phylum Bacteroidota; class Flavobacteriia; order Flavobacteriales; family Flavobacteriaceae; genus Flavobacterium; species Flavobacterium sp. CBA20B-1. Next base: position 742,585 of record NZ_CP092370.1, on the reverse strand, counting down.
GCGATATTGCTCGAATGATCATGTACATGTATGTGCGCTATGGCAATCGCTGCCAACCTATAAATGTTGGTCATGGCGCAACTTCATTTTCGATGAATGGTGATATGCCAAACATTTTTTTACAATGGAATGCAGAAGATCCGGTTTCTGCACATGAAATAAACAGAAATGAAACTATTTATAATGCTCAAGGAAACCGAAACCCATTTATTGACAATCCTTATCTAGCAACCCTAATTTGGAATGGGCCTGCTGCTGAAAACAAATGGAACAGTTTAACCGTGGCGAATGAAAATTTGAATATGGTAAAGGTGTATCCTACATATACTTCAGACATTGTAAATATTGAGAACAACTCAGAAAACTATAGCTATAAAATTTTTGATGTATCAAACAAGTTGATCGAACAAGGAAAAAATAAAAACAAAATTAATGTTTCGCATTATGCAAACGGTATTTATTTTTTAAATATTTCAATAGAAAATCAGTCAAAAACGTTTAAGTTTATAAAAAAATAAACCGCAAATTTAATTGCGGTTTATTTAATTAAAACTAATCTTCCCTACTTCCATCGTCTGCCATACGCACCATTTTGGGCGTAAAAGTTGCCACAACATCAATTAAATGTTCTTGTGCTTGCATCACCTGATGAATATCTTTATAAGCCATTGGCGCTTCATCTAAACCCGCACCAATTAAAGTAACGTTATGGTCTTTTAAAATGGCTTTGAAATCGGTTTTAGTAATTTCTTTTTTCGCTTGGGTTCGGCTCATTTGACGTCCGGCACCGTGCGATGCAGACTGAATGGCTTCTGGTGCACCTTTTCCACGAACTAAAAAACCAGGTGCTGTCATTGATCCCGGAATTATACCCATTACATCCTTGCTGGCAGGTGTGGCTCCTTTTCGATGAACAATCACTTCTTCGCCGTTCCACTGCTCTTTCCACGCAAAATTGTGATGATTTTCAACTTTAGCTAAAACTTGAACTCCTAAAGCTTTTTGCATTTTTAAGTGAATCACTTCATGGCAAGCCGAAGCGTAATCGCCAGCCAAATTCATTGCCAGCCAATATTCTTGACCTTCGGTTGAATTCAAATCAAAATAAGCCAGGTTTTTAGCTTCGCGTGGCAATTTGCAAACTTTCTTTGCCAATTGGGTGTAATGACTGGCAATAGTAGCACCAAAACCTCGTGAACCGGAATGGGTTAATAGGGCAACATATTGGCCTTTTTCAATATTTAGCATTTCGTCGCGCTCTGAAAATTCAATGATACCAAATTCCACAAAATGATTTCCTCCACCAGAGCTTCCTAATTGTGCCCAAGCTTTATCTTTTAAACTTTTTAAAAATGGATTTTCGTGGAACAATTGATTTTCTAAAACTTCGTGATCCAATCGGTACTGTCCTTTAAAACCATTTCCCGCACCAAAATTTGATTGTGCGATTAATTCGCGTTTAAATTTCGATTGGTTTTCTTCAAAAAAAGATGCTTCCATATCGTAAATTGAAAGTGCCATTCTGCACCCAATATCCACACCAACTCCATACGGAATAATGGCATTTCGGGTAGCCAAAACACCGCCAATTGGCAATCCATAGCCTTGATGTGCATCGGGCATTAAAGCTCCGGCTACCGAAACAGGCAGTTTCATCGCAACTTCCATTTGTTTTTTTGCACCATCCTCGATATGTTCGTTTCCAAAAACGGTATATTCTTTTGGTTCAGTCGCTAGTGGAATAGTAGCACTATCTATCTCGTTTTGCAATGCAATAATCTGCTGTGCCAATGGGTAAAATTCAGATGCTTCAAAGGTTTCATGTGGGGTCTCAATAAGTTTTTTTAAAATATTTAATACCTCGCCTTTGTTTAATGCACCCTGATAATTCTCGAAAAATTGTAATGTTTTTCCTAAAATGATATTTTCTTCAAAACCTATACGCAATAGGTCTTTTCCTGTTATTTTTTTCATGATTAATTGTATAGTTTTAGACGAAGTTCAATCAATAAATTTTCTATTTTATTTAAATCGGGTTGTTTCATTAGTATCGATTTTTTATAAAATTTTTCTATATCAACTATTAAATCGTCTGCCATTTTTATTACTTCTTCATAACTCAAAACACCCGATTTTATAGCTAATAATTCTTCTCGATTTTCAACTTCAATTGTTAATTTATTATTCTTAAAAATGTTTAAAGCTACTTGCAACAATCGAATGGTATGCATCATGTTTTTAGTATCATACCCTTTCCCATGCAATTTATTTGTTTGAAATCTATCGATATTTCTTTTAGAAACCCATTCCCAATATTCGCTATATTTTTTACAATAGGTGGAATAAGCATCTTTATTAAAATACAGTAAAATAGATGATGTTGCAGTTTTTGGAATCCTACTTAGTGTAACTTCGTTTGAATCTTTCCCAACACATATTCCGCTATAAACATCCTCATTTATATTATAGAAAAGGTTATAAGTATCTTTTAAATGATTGATTTTTGCTAAACCACAATTTTCTTGCTTCAATTTTTTAGCAATTAACCATTTTTGCAACTCATGTGTTTTTCCATTTTCTACAACGTAACAGAATGCTAAAGCTGTTTTTCGTTGGGCGTTCATAGGATGAAACATTTTTTTATTAAGACCTCTCGCTTTTTTTATTTGTGATAAAGCATACCCAACAAAAGTATCTTTCGTTAGCAGTGAAAGAAAATCAGCGATTTTTATTTCATTCATCAGTTCAATTTTATATATAACGCAATGCGCTGGTGTTGCAAGCATTTCTAAAATATTAGGATTGTTTTTAGAAAGAAGCTCAATAAATCTTCCCAATTCATAGTAAACAATGTCGTTGGTTTCGTTACTCACCTGCGGAACATAATTAAGTCCGTAAAAATCTTTTTTGGGCATATAGAAAACTCCGCGAATATCCGTATCAGATTTTTCAGTATGTAAACCGTAAGCTTTACTTCCTGAAATACATTCAAAAAGTATTAGGTTGTTTTTCTTTAAAATATCTATTGTCAGCATCTGTTACTATTTTATAAAATGTTTCATTTAATATTTCTAAATCTAACGTTCCTTTGCGTTTAATTTTTTTCGATTCTGAGAGTTCGTTATGAGTATTTTCAAGGTAATCAATTAATTCTAGATTGATTGTGTCTATGTATTTTTCACTCATACTTTTCTTTAAACATACCAATTGTTTTGTTTCATTAAGTAGTGATTGCATATCTATTTGAATCATCAATTTTGAAAATTCCATAGGCGGAAATTGATTGTTTTTTAATGCAAATCTCGCTGCTAATAAGGATCTATAGATATAAAAAAAATCTTTTAGTCGCATATTTTCTGTTCGAAGCATTTCTATTTTTTTATGAACCAAACCTAAATAATGTTGCACTAAAGTTTGTTGGCAAAAATAATTTGGTAGTACCTTCACAATCATTTTAAAGATAGATTCATCTTTTTGGTAAACGATTGGTGATTGCATCCATTCAAATGGTGTAGCATTTGAAGCATACAACAGCTTCAAAAATTTTCTAACATCCCAACCATTTATATCAAGTTCATTATTTATGGGAAAATCTAAAAAATCACTTTGCTCATTAATATGTAAATAGTCCTTTTTAGGTCGTACATAAACAAATCGAACATCATAATCACTATCAGCAGAAGAAAATCCCCAACCTCTGCTACCAGATTCTATTGCAAAAAGTATTTTTATTCCTTTTTCTTGTTCTATTGTATTTAGCTTTTCAACAATTATTTTTTTCATGATTAATGTTTTTAATAATCTAATATATTATTTCAACATCACAAAGATGCAACTGTTACTACGCAATCAAAATGCGCAAATGAAAAAAAATTTAATTTATTTATAAAAAACTAATTATCAAATAAATAAAACCATTTAAAAAGATTTTATTTATAAATTTGTATTTAACTACGCAGATATATTGCGTAATTAATGCTATATTTACTTGATTTTTAATACTAATTGGTCATGGCTACTAACAAATCTGCGTTAATTCGCTATAAAACAATCAATGAATGTTTGCAAAATCGCTTCAGAAAATGGACGCTGGAAGATTTAATGGAAAAGGTATCCGATGCATTGTATGAATTTGAAGGTATTACAACCGGTATTAGCAAACGCACTATTCAGGCCGATATACAGTTTATGCGCAGCGATAAATTGGGATACAACGCACCAATTGTGGTTACCAATCGCAAATTTTATTGTTATGAAGATCCGGAATATTCAATTACAAAGTCGCCGATAAAAGAGGAAGATGTGCATAAAATGAAGGAAGTTGTATCACTTCTAAAGCAATTTAATGGTTTTCAATATTTCGATGAAATGAGCGAACTTATTGCTAAATTGGAAAACAACATCTATAAATCTTCCAAGAAAACTCCAAATTATATTCAGTTTGAAGATAATAAACAGTTAAAAGGAATTGCTCATCTAAGCCGGTTATACAAAGCTATTTTGAATAAAAAACCACTTTATATTGAGTATAAATCGTTTAAATCAAAACAAGCTATAAAAGAAATTTATCATCCGTATTTGCTGAAAGAATACCGCAACCGTTGGTTTTTAATCACTCGAAGCAATAAAGGAAAACTTTTGGTTACTTTGGCTTTAGACCGTATAGAGGCTTTTTATGAATTGGAAGCTTCTGCTTTTAAACCTTACGAAGGTATTGATTTTGAAAGATATTATAGCGAATGTATTGGTGTAACACGTTCGGAAAAAGATCGACCGCAAAAAATTATTTTAAAATTTAATGTGAAAAATGCGCCCTATGTAAAAACCAAACCCATTCATCATTCGCAACAAATTCTACAAGAAAATGAAAATGGAATTGTTATACGAATAGATGTGATTCCTAATTTTGAACTAGAACGTGAAATCTTAGGTTTTGGAGAAAATGTAATGGTTTTAGCCCCCAAAAACCTGAGAAAACAAATCAAAAACCGCATAAACAGAACAGCTACAATGTATCAGATAGAGGAAATGTAAAAAAAATCCCGAAGATAACAACCTTCGGGATTTTGTATATTTAAATAGCTCTGTTCGGATCAAAAGATTCTAAATATTGTGCCACTCTTTGAACAAATTGTCCGCCTAAAGAACCATCAACCACTCGGTGGTCATAAGAATGTGACAAGAACATTTTTTGACGAATACCTATAAAATCACCTTCTGGAGTTTCGATAACCGCAGCTACTTTTCTAATAGCTCCTAATGCCAAAATTCCTACTTGCGGTTGATTGATAATTGGTGTTCCAAAAACAGAACCAAACGTTCCAACGTTGGTAACAGTGTATGTACCGCCTTGTGTGTCATCTGGTTTTAATTTTCCATTTCTTGCGCGATTTGCTAAATCGTTAACTGCTTTTGCCATTCCTACCAAATTCAACTGATCGGCATTTTTAATTACCGGAACAATTAAATTTCCGTTGGGCAAAGCTGCTGCCATTCCCAAATTGATGTTTTTGCGTTTAATGATGTAATCACCATCAACCGAAATATTCATCATAGGGAAATCTTTTAATGCTTTTGCAACAGCTTCCATAAAAATAGGTGTAAATGTAAGCTTCTCTCCTTCTCTCTTCTCAAAAGCATTTTTATTTTTATTTCGCCAATTCACGATATTTGTAACGTCCACTTCGATAAACGATTGCACGTGCGCAGAAGTTTGAACCGATTGCACCATGTGATGTGCAATCATTTTGCGCATACGATCCATTTCTACAATTTCGTCTTGTCCGTTTACAGAAACTGGTGCTGCTTTGCTTGCAACTGATTGTGTTGGTTGAACAGAAGGCGCAGTTTGTTGAACAGGAGCTGCTACCGATTGTGAACCTCTGTTTTTAACGTAATCTAATATATCTGTTTTGGTAATTCTTCCGTCTTTTCCAGTGCCGTTGATTGCTTCGAGTTCGGCAATAGAAACACCTTCTTCTTTTGCAATATTTTTTACTAAAGGTGAGAAAAATTTATCTGAAGAACCGAAATCTGCAACTGCAACTGTTTCTTGTGCCACTGCAACTGTTTTTTCAACTTTTTCTACTGAAACTTCCTCGTTTGCAGGTGCATTATTAGCTGGTGCAACATCGGCACCCTCTGTTTCAATGATTGCAATTGTTTGTCCCACTTGCACTACATCATCTTTCTGAAACAAAATTTCCACGATTTTTCCGCTTACTTCTGTCGGCACTTCGCTATCAACTTTGTCGGTTGCTACTTCAACAATTGTTTCATCTTGTTCTACTGTATCACCAACGTTTTTTACCCAATTTGTAATGGTTGCCTCTGCAACACTTTCACCCATTTTAGGTAATTTTAATTCAAACTTTGCCATATTTCTAATAAAAAGTTGTGTATAGATTAAAGTAGTACAAAAGTAGTAATTTTTAAGAGTATTTTGCTGTTTATTTAAAATTTTTAATTTCTAGAAAGATAAAATTTCTCCCCTTCCATTTTTATCATTGCTTCCGATAAAAAAATCAGAGTTTATAGAACGAATTTTAAACGTTTTGTTTGTTTTTTGGTTTTGATTGATAAAGGCTATGTAGTCTTTATAGGAAATAGATTCGTTATCAATTAAAATTTCAATGTTTTTCTCAGGCTGATTTATTGTTTGAATATCTTCTAAAAAATATACCCAATCTAAAGGCTTATCGATTTTATTTACAACTTTTTGATAAAGCGCAGCATTATTAGTTACCAATATATAATGATTTATAGAATGTTGGTCACTACTTTTTTCAGATTGCTTTTTTAAGGCAAACAATGCTATCCCCATATCCATGACCGCATTGAACCAAGGTGATTTTTTAAAATGCTTTTTATAGAAAAACTGCATGGCTTCTTTAAAACGCAGCATATACTTTCCATCTTTAAGTGTGCTTTCTCCTTTAAAATGAATTACAGTAGTTTTTGGAACGTAATAATTCTGCAAACCAGTTTTTGAAACCATGTAGCTTAAGTCGATATCGTCTGCATACATAAAACATCCTTCATCAAACCCGCCTACTTCCATATACAAGTCACGTTTCATAAACATAAAAGCGCCTACCAAAATAGCAACTTTTCCTATTTGGTTTTCAGATATATGCTGTGCGTAGTATGTATTAAACCATTTCGATTTGGGAAAGATTTTATATAATGATGCTACTTTTGTGAAAGCAACCCAAGGAGTAGGAACACCGCGTTTGCTTTCAGGAAGAAATTTACCAGAGCCATCAATTAATTTACAGCCCAAAACCCCAGGATTTTCAAGTGTTTGATAAGTTTTTAATAAAATTTCAAATGTGTCTTCTGCTACGATTGTATCAGGGTTTAAAATACAAATAAATTCACCTTTTGCAGCCTCCACGCCGATATTATTTCCCTTAGGAAAACCTAAATTTTCAGTCTGATAGAAATAATTAACATCCGGAAATAATTGCTGTATCATTTCTTTTGATCCATCGGTTGAAGTATTATCCACAACAATAATTTCAGCCTTGATATGCTCAACAGCTTTTTGAACACTTTTTATACAAACCTCTAAAAAATGCTTTACATTATAATTTAAGATTACGACGGATAGTTGCATATTTTTTTATTTTACCACACTTAACTGTGCCTTTATAAAATCGGTTGTTAAATAGGTTAATAATTTACCCAACATGTTGTCTGCTGCTGTGCTAAAACTTGGTGAACCTTCGCATAAATGCAAATAAGATGCATTACTGCTTGTTGCGGTTTGATTTATAAACTGACGCGCTTCTGTAACAGAAAATCCACTGGGCGACATTGCGCTGCTTGGTGTGTTTTCAATAGCATCCACATCAATTTCGATACCATAAGGTTTACTTTTTATGGCACGCTGAATATTGTTGATACTGGTTTGAAAATCTTTCTCAAATCGAACTTTCACTTCTTCAAAGGTATAAAGTTTTAATCGTTCGGGTTGTTCTTTAAATTGATGCAACATAAATTTATTCAGGTAGTTTTCATGTGCACCAAACATACAATATGTGTTCAAAAATCCTTCGTGGAATGCGTAAGAAAAACCGTTACCGCTGTGTCTGCCTTCTAAAGCTCTAAAATCGGTGTGGGCATCAAAATTCACCACATTCACCGCAGCTCCTTTTGCTAGTGCCAAACCTTTTATATTTCCATAGGCATTGTTGTGCCCCCCACCTATCACAATGGCTTTTTTACCAGCTCGATGAATCAAAGTATTAAGATAGGTTACTTCTTTGTCTATTTCCGAAACAATTTCAAACAAACGGTTTAATTGCCTAGGTTCAGATGGGTTTAATTGCTGAATTTCTTCTTCATAAACCTTAAAATCAAAGCAACCTATAACAGCCACATGATGCGCTTTTAAAAATTTGTTGTGTTGGATATTTAGGAAAACTGGTAGAAAAACATCCCAAGCATGCTTTTGCCCAATTCTTCCAAAATTGGCCTTAACACCGGCAAATTCTTTTATTCCATAAACAATAAACTTAGCATCGGTATTTTTAAGAAAATCGGCAAATTGTGCAGATTCTTGACTAGGAATGGCTATTTTTTCGCCAAATTTGGTTTCATCTTTTCTTAAAATTAAAAGTTTGTTTAATGCTGTTTTGTTAAAGTATTCAAAATTTTCCATCAGTTGTTTTATAAAATCGCAGTAAAATCAATATCTATAAGTATTATTTATATTATTTTAGAATTTAACATACGGTTTTTTATTTAAAATTAAGGAATTATTACTAACTTTGTAATAGGTAAATATATATCGATAAATTAATTTTCGATCTATAAAATCTTTTTCATAACTATTTTTTTTCACACCGTTTACTTTTGGTATTCGGTGTGTTTTTTTATTGTTTTTTTCCGTTTAAATATACAGTTTCTACTAAATCACTACCAAAATTATACGGAATTGCGTAAATGGAATGGATAGGTTTGGTAATAAAAAACGATGCTTTTTTGCCTTTTGTGATACTACCGTATTCGTTTTGAACTTCCAAAGCATAAGCAGCATTTAAAGTAGCTGCGTTAAAAGCTTCCTCGGGGGTCATCTTCATTTTTATACAAGCGGTTGCCACCACAAAATTCATATTTCCGCTCGGTGTGGTTCCAGGATTATAATCTGATGCGATTACCAAAGGTAAATTGGCTTCTAGCATTTTTCGTGCGGGCGTGTAAGGGATCGATATAAAATACGAACAAGTGGGCAGTGCCACAGGAATGGTGGTTCCTTTTTGCAATGCCGCAATGTCTGCATCGGTTACAATTTCTAAATGATCTACTGAAAGTACGTTTTCTTCCACACACATTGCAATACCATTGATTGCAGTGAATTGATTTACGTGTATTTTTGCCTTTAAGCCATGTTTTGTTGCTGCTTGAATAATTTTTTGGGTTTCTTCTACGGTAAAATAGCCGGTTTCTAAAAAAGCATCTACATAATCTGCCAAGCCCGATTGTGCTATTTCAGGAATCATTTCATTGCAAATTGCAGTTACAAATCCTGATTGATTGCCTTTAAATTCTGGTGGAATGGCATGTGCACCTAAAAAAGTTGCTTTTATTTTAACGGGATACTTTTCTTCTAATTTTTTAATTACACGCAACATTTTCAATTCCGATTCTAAGCTTAAACCATAACCAGATTTAATTTCGATAACGCCCGTTCCTAAAGCAATTAATTCTTCGAGGCGGTTTGCAGCATCGATGTACAATTCGTCTTCAGAAGCCTTGCGCAATTTTTCTACCGAATTCAAAATACCACCGCCTCGTTGGTAAATTTCATCGTAACTTAAACCGTTGATTCGATCTACAAATTCTTGTTCACGGTTGCCTGCATATACAATGTGCGTATGACTGTCGATATAACTGGGCATAATCATTCTTCCCGAAACATCAACCGATTCATCATATTCGGTTGGTACATTCTCCATAGCGCCATAATCTGTAATCAAATCATTTTCAACTACTAAAAAGGCATTTTTTATAGAAGGAAGTTCTTTCATTTGGCTTCCCTTTAAAATTTCGGTATTGTTTTCGCGAACCTGAAAAAGTTCTTTTATATTGTAAAATAAAGTTTTCATTTTTTTGTTTTGATTACTTTTCAAAGATAGATAGTTCTTACAAATTAGCATAAAAAAATCCGTTTCTTTTGAAAACGGATTGGTTTATTAAAAATTCGGACTTAAGTTGTATTTTTTGTAGAATGTATCGATAATAGTTACCACTTCGTCAGCGGTATCAACTACTTTTATCAAATTCATATCTTCGGGCGATGCGTTGAAATATTTTTCAAGCAAAACGGTTTTTACCCAATCAATTAATCCCGACCAAAATTCAGAGCCCACTAAAATAATAGGAAATTTACCAATTTTTTTGGTTTGAATTAATGTGATTGCTTCAAACAATTCATCTAATGTTCCAAAACCACCCGGCATTACCACAAACCCTTGTGAGTATTTTACAAACATTACTTTTCGCACGAAAAAATAATCGAATTGCAGGTTTTTATCATGATCGATATATGGGTTAAAATGCTGTTCAAAAGGCAAATCGATATTTAAACCAACCGATGGTCCACCGCCCAAGTGTGCCCCTTTGTTGGCTGCTTCCATAATTCCGGGACCTCCGCCCGAAATGACACCATAACCTGCTTTACTAATTTTGAAGGCAATTTCTTCTGCCAATTTGTAATAAGGATTATCGTTCTTTGTTCGTGCCGATCCAAAAATGGAAACACACGGCCCAATACGCCCCATTTTTTCATATCCATTTACAAATTCAGACATGATTTTAAAAATGGCCCAAGAATCGTTGGTCTTAATTTCGTTCCACGATTTTTGCGATAGTTTTTCTTTGATTCTGATATCTTCTTCTGATAAATTTTCTTCCATCTTTTTTGTTTGATTTGTTTAACGTTTAATATCTGTTTTAAGTTTTTGATTCTAAAATCGATACCTATATTTCTAACTTAATTCTTTCTTTAAAAAACGTGCAGTATGGCTTTTTTTGTTTTTAGCAACTTGCTCTGGTGTTCCTTTTGCTACCACTTCACCCCCATTTTTTCCGCCTTCTGGACCAATGTCAATAATGTAATCGGCCATTTTAATCACATCTAAATTGTGTTCAATGATCAAAACGGTATTTCCTTTATCAACCAACTGTTGCAAAACTTCCATTAACACGCGAATGTCTTCAAAGTGTAAACCGGTGGTGGGTTCGTCTAAAATATAAAACGTATTTCCGGTATCTTTTTTAGACAATTCACTTGCTAATTTTATACGTTGTGCTTCACCACCTGAAAGTGTGGTGCTTTGTTGACCTAAGGTTAAATAACCCAAGCCTACATCTTGAATGGTTTTTACTTTTCGATATATTTTTGGAATATTTTCAAAGAAATGTACGCTTTCATCAATGGTCATATCCAAAATATCGGCGATTGATTTTCCTTTGTAACGAATTTCTAATGTTTCGCGATTAAAACGTTTTCCTTGACAAGTTTCGCATTCCACATACACATCAGGCAAAAAGCCCATTTCAATTGTTCGCAAGCCCGATCCTTCACAGGTTTCGCAACGACCACCTTTCACGTTAAAGCTAAATCGTCCGGGTTTGTACCCCCGAATGCTTGCTTCTGGTGTTTTGGTAAACAATGTACGTATTTCGGTGAAAACTTCGGTATAAGTAGCCGGATTGGAACGCGGTGTTCTTCCAATCGGACTTTGATCAATACCAATTACTTTGTCGATATGCTCTAAACCTTTTATTTTATCATAAGGTTGGGGCACTTTAACCGCATTAAAAAAATATTCGTTTAAAATGGGATAAAGGGTTTCGTTTATCAACGTAGATTTCCCCGAACCCGACACGCCTGCCACGCAAATTAAAGCCCCCAAAGGAAATTCTACCGAAACATTTTTTAAATTATTGCCTTTTGCGCCAGTAAGTTTTAGTTTGTTTCCATTGCCTTTTCGTCTTTTTTCAGGAATAGGAATTTCTAGTTTTCCGTTCAGGTATTGCGCCGTAATGGTTTGTTCTTTTAAAAGCTGTTTTGGAGTGCCTGCACTAATGATTTGTCCGCCGTTTGCACCTGCTTTAGGTCCAATATCAATTACATAATCGGCTTCCACAATCATATCTTTATCGTGTTCTACCACCAAAACCGAATTGCCCACATCGCGCAATTGTTTTAAAGACGTAATTAGTTTTTCATTATCGCGTTGGTGCAACCCAATACTAGGTTCATCTAAAATATAAAGCACTCCAACTAACTGCGAACCAATTTGCGTTGCCAAGCGAATGCGTTGTGCTTCGCCCCCTGAAAGGGTTTTTGAAGATCGGTTCAATGTAAGATAATTTAAACCCACATCGAGCAAAAAAGATAAACGCGTAACAATTTCTTTCACCACTTCACCAGCAATCATTTGCTGTTTGCTGCTCAGATGATTGTTTAAATCGCCAAACCATTCGCCTAATTGATCCAAATCCATTAAAGCTAAATCAGCAATATTTTGGTTATTGATTTTGAAATTCAATGATTCTTTTCGCAAACGCGAACCGTTACATTCCGGACACGTAATTTCGTCCATAAAATCTCCCGCCCATCTTTTGATTGCTGCGGTTGGTGCATCATTGAACTGATTTTTAATAAAGTTTGATATTCCTTCAAAATCAATTTTATAATCTTTAGTGATACCCAAAATTTTCGATGATACAGAAAAACTTTCTTTTCCTCCGTTTAATATCATATCCAAACCTTCTTTTGGAATGTTCTTGATAGGGTCTGAAAGTTTAAAATCGTAGCGTTGGGCAATAAGTTCTAATTGTTTAAAAATCCAGCTGCTTTTTTGCTCGCCAATAGGCAGTAAACCTCCAGATTTAATAGAAAGCTCATTATTTGGTATGATTTTTTTTAGGTTGATTTCATTAATCGTTCCCAAACCATTACAAACCGGACAAGCACCTTTGGGTGAGTTGAACGAAAAACTGTTTGGTTCAGGAATAGGATACGAAATTCCTGAGCTGGGACACATTAAATGACGACTGAAAAATCGGGAATTTTCACTTTCATGTGGAAGCACCATTAAAATATCATCGCCATGATACATGGCTGTTTTAATGCTTTCTGCCAATCGTTTTTTTGTATCGTCGGTGTCGTCAATGGCCAAACGGTCAATTACAATTTCTATATCGTGGGTTTTATACCTGTCTAAACGCATTGCCGGAACAATGTCGCGAATTTCACCATCAATACGCACTTTCACAAAACCTTGTTTGGCAATTTGTTCAAACAACTCGCGGTAATGTCCTTTTCGCGAACGAATTACGGGCGATAGTATATTGATTCGTTGTCCGCTGTAGTTTTCAATGATTAAATCTAAAATTTGTTCATCGGAATAGCTGACCATTTTTTCGCCTGTTTCATAAGAATAAGCATCAGAAGCCCTTGCAAACAACAAACGAATGAAATCGTAAATTTCGGTAATGGTTCCAACAGTTGATCGGGGATTTTTGTTAACAGTTTTTTGTTCAATGGCAATAACCGGCGAAAGTCCGTCGATTTTATCCACATCTGGGCGTTCCAAACCACCTAAAAATTGTCGTGCATACGAAGCAAATGTTTCAATATATCGGCGTTGACCTTCGGCATAAATGGTATCGAATGCCAAAGACGATTTTCCAGAACCCGACAAGCCAGTGATAACAACTAGTTTTTCGCGGGGAATGGTAACATCTATATTTTTTAGGTTGTGAACGCGTGCGCCCAAAACCTGTATATTATCATCGGTATTTTGCATATAAAAAGTCAAAGTGCAAATATACAAATTGCTTTGCTTTTAAAATATTAATGCATTGGTAAAATGATTTTATTTCTGCCAAAGATGTACAGGTTTTATTGATTCAAATACACTAATTAGAATAATCTACTCAATTCTTAAATCTTTTAGATTTTCGCGATATACCTCTAAAATTTTCACTTTTGTAACATATCCCACCAATTTATTGTTTTGAGTAACCAATATTTCAGAAAGGTGTTGGTCATCGATAATTTTAATTACATTGCCTGTGTTTTCTGACAATGAAACTGAAAAAGCCGGTTTCATTTCTTCCGAAATGGCCGCAGCTCCTAATTGATATTGGTTAAATAATATATGGCGCACATCATTCAAATAGATGATACCTTCGATGGTTTGATCTTCGTTAACAATGGGTATAAAAGTTTGTCCGGTAGCTAAAAATATTGTTTTTGCTTGATACATGGTATCGGCTGTTGTTAAGGTTTCAACCGAATTATTGTAAATGGTGTGCAGTTCAATTTTGTTTAAAATATTTTTGTCTTTATCTGATGTAAACACCATGCCTTTGTCTGCAAGGGTATAAATATCCATGGAATGTTTATCATAATGTTTAGAAATGGCAAAACTGATTGAAGAAACAATCAACAAAGGAACCATTAAACCATAGCCACCCGTAATTTCTGCAATCAGGAAAATGGCTGTTAAGGGCGAGTGAAACAAACCACTTAAAAGACCTGCCATACCTACAACCGTGAAATTGGTTATAGGCATTTCTTTGAAACCAATCAATTCAAAAAATTTTGCGAAGCAAAAGCCCAAATAAGATCCCGCAAAAAGCGATGGCGCAAAATTACCACCGTTTCCGCCCGCACCAAGCGTTAATCCTGTGGCAATACTTTTAAAAAACAAGGTGAACAATACAAAAGCAAAAACCACCCATTTGTTTTCATTAAAGCGTTCGATTAAAGAATTGTCGAGCACATTTTCAGCACTATTATTTGCCAGCGATTTAATACTTTCATATCCTTCCCCAAAAAGTGTGGGAAACAGAAAAATTAAAACGGCCAACATTAAAGCGCCGATCAATGCTTTGCGGTAGGGTTTGTAAGGCAAATTTGCTGTTAAATGTTCAATTTTTCTAAACATTCGGGCATGATATAAGGCAAATAAACCACAAATCACACCAAGAATAACATAATAAAATGTGTTGGAATAGTCGAAGGTTAATTGCTCTTTAAAGTGTAATAAAATACTTTCTTTTAAAACCACTGCCGAAACAATTGCTCCAGTAGCCGAAGAAATCATCAATGGTATAAAAGCAGTGACACTCATATCTGCCAAAATTACTTCAATAGCAAAAAGAACACCTGCTATGGGTGCGTTAAAGGCCGCTGCAATTCCGGCAGCCACCCCACAAGCTAAAAGCAAGGTTCGATCTTTATAATTAAAACGGAAATTTTGTGCATAGTTTGATCCAAAAGCAGCTCCTGTAATGGTTATGGGCGATTCTAATCCGGCAGATCCACCCAAACCAACCGTTAATGAACTGGTTATAATTTGAGCATACATTTGTTTGCGCGGCATAAAACCAGAGCGTTTTGCCACGGCAATCATGATTTGGCTTGTTCCTTTTTCAAGAGAACCATCTAAAAATTTTCGAATTACAAAAACAGTAAGTAAAATACCAACCACTGGCAAAATACTGTTTGAAAAAGGAAGTTTGTAAAGCGTATCCAAATAAGTGGCTAGCTTAAAAACGCCATGTGCAAATGACTTTAATAAAATTACCGCTAATGCAGAAGAAACACCAACCAAAACGCATGATAGATACAAAAATTGCCTATCTGAAATGATTGTTTTCAGCAAATAAACAATTCCTTCTATATATCTAAAAGCTTTTCTAAACCTTGTATTTCCGTTTTTTACTGCATCCATGTTGCAAAAGTAACGCACTAAAAATTAAAAGACAATCATTTTTTAAATTCGTTTACAAGGCGTTGCAACTCTTTATCTGAATGAATCATTAAATCCTTAAAAAACAAGTGAAATTCGCGCTGAAAATCATCATAAAAAGTATGTAAGTCGTCCACAGAGTCGCTCATGTTCGATTTCATAGCGAAGCGATTGTCCATTTGTTGCAAAATCTGCTGTAAATCGGTTAAATGTGCATAGCGTTCCAGCCAATTTTGATGTGTTAAATAAGGAAGTAATTGTTGGGTTTTCAGGTTTAATTCGTCTTGATGATTTTCCAGACTTTGATAGAATCTTTGGGTAAAAAACTGCAAATCTTCGTGGTGATACATTTTCCATTCTTTCGCCAGAAAATGATCGTAAAACATATCCACAATAATTCCAGAAAAGTGATTGTATTTTGGAACCAATCTGTGTTTTGATTGACGAAAAATCGGATGAAAATCAGTAAAACTATCAATAGACCGGTGCAACAAAACCCCAATTTGAATATCATTGTGATAATTTTTATAATCTTTACCACGAATACCATCGCCCATAAAATTGCCAATTTGTATGCGTTCGTTCGTTCCCGATAAATAAATATGCGCTAAAAAATTCATGATATAAAAATAGCGTAAATTGTACTTATCTAATATAATCATTCTTATATTTGTTTGTTAAAAAATGTAAATAAATGACCTTAATAAAATCTATTTCCGGAATTCGCGGTACCATTGGCGGCAACGTGGGCGAAAATTTAACTCCGATCGATGCTGTAAAATTTGCATCGGCTTACGGAACATTTCTTAAAAACAGTCTTCAAAAAGATAAATTAACCGTTGTAATTGGTCGTGATGCCCGCATTTCGGGCCCAATGATTCACCAATTGGTAATGCAAACGTTGGTAGGTTTAGGGATCAACGTAATTGATTTAGGCTTATCAACCACACCAACTGTTGAAGTGGCTGTTCCTCTAGAAAAAGCTGATGGCGGAATTATTCTAACGGCATCGCACAATCCAAAACAATGGAATGCATTGAAATTATTGAACAATAAAGGCGAATTTTTAAGCGGAGCCGAAGGTGCTTTGATTTTAGAAATTGCAGAATCAGACAGTTTTGACTTTGCCGATGTGGATTCGTTGGGAACCATAACCGAAATCACTGATTATATGGACAGACATATCGATGAAGTTTTAAACCTAAAATTAGTTGATGTAGAAGCTGTTAAAAGTAAAAAATTCAAGGTAGTTGTTGATGGTGTAAATTCTTCGGGCGGAATTGTAATTCCTGCTTTATTGAAGAAAATGGGCGTTGAAGTGGTGGAATTGTATTGTGAACCAAACGGACATTTTCCGCACAATCCAGAACCTTTAAAAGAACATTTAACCGATATCTGCGAATTGGTTGTAAAAGAAAACGCCGATTTTGGTATTGTGGTTGATCCGGATGTGGATCGTTTGGCTTTTATCAGCAATAATGGCGAAATGTTTGGAGAAGAATATACCTTGGTAGCTGTTGCAGATTATGTGTTGAGCAAAACTCCGGGCAACACGGTTTCCAACATGTCGTCTTCTCGCGCGTTGAAAGATATTACCGAAAAACATAACGGAATCTACGAAGCATCGGCAGTTGGCGAAGTAAATGTGGTGGAATTAATGAAGAAAAACAATGCCATAATTGGTGGCGAAGGAAACGGCGGAATTATTTATCCTGAAATTCATTATGGTCGCGATGCCTTGGTTGGTGTAGCTTTGTTTTTAACACATTTGGCAAAACAAGATTTAGATGTAGCGGCTTTAAGAACTTCTTACCCGGCCTATTTCATGAGTAAAAACAAAATTGAATTAACACCTGAAATCAATGTAGATGCCATTTTAGAAGAAATGCAAAAACGATATGCCAACGAAAAAATCAGCACTGTTGATGGTGTTAAGATTGATTTGGCAGATTCTTGGGTGCATTTGCGAAAATCGAATACCGAACCCATTATTCGAATTTATACCGAAGCACCGACACAGCAAGCAGCCGATGATTTAGCACAAAAAATTTTACAAGAAATTCAAGAAGTAGTTGGTTAATTTTAAATAGCTTTTTAAGTAAAAAAGTGGTAACTTAGTTACAAACAATTTACTATGAAAGAATATACATTAGTTATGGGCGCATCAGAAAATGAGCAGCGGTATTCCAACATGGCGATAAAAAAATTATTAAACCACCAGTACAAAGTAAAAGCTTTTGGAAACAGAACCGGCGAAGTAAACGGAGTTCCCATTCATAAAGAATTGATTCCTTATGACGATATCGATACCGTAACGATTTACCTGAATCCTACCAACCAAAAACCTTTTTATGAATATATTTTAAACCTGCAACCTCGCCGAGTGATTTTTAACCCGGGAACCGAAAATAAAGAGTTTCAGGAAAAACTCACGCATGCAGGAATTGCTTACGAAGAAGCATGCACTTTAGTTCTTTTAAGCATCAATAAATATTAAAAACACAAAACCGAGCCTTACTTAGACTCGGTTTTTTTGTATCAAAAAAGGTATATTTTTATTGCGGAATCGCTTCTACCAACACTTCATTACCTGCTTGGTCAAAATACGTGCACGTCATTTTTTCCATGCAAACCGCCCATTTTTCAATGCCCGACTTTGCACAGTCACTGCAAAAAGTAGGATAATCGGTTTTTCCTTGCTGGTGTGCTTTTAAATCAGCAACAAATTGTTCCATATTCGAGGCATCGGCAATCACAAAAGCATTGTATTTTGCTTCCGTCGAAGTTTTATAATCATTTGCCCCAAAATAATCGGTATGCCCATCGGTCACAAAAGTTTCATAATACGTCACCCCTAACCCTTTCAAATCCTGAATATAAGCCGGAAAATCCGCACCCGTTTGCACCTTACTGTGCGCTGCCTTAATTTGTTCTACTGTAAACATTTTTCTCTATTTTTAATTTCTATGCAAAGTTGCATCCTTTAAAGCTACTTTCATTGTAAAAAATCGTTTTTTTTTATTTTTTGGGCGTGCCCCCGGCGCAAAGAAAATTTCAGTATAAAAAAAAATTTGTTCGCCGGGGTCGGGCTTTCGGCACTCGCTTTTTTTGTTCCACTTCGTTCCACAAAAAAGAGCTCAGACAAATGCCTCAATCCCTCACGCAAGCTAGTATTTCACAAAAATCGTTTTAGTAAGCTTTTTGCTTATTGCCAAAAGCAACAGCACGGTAATGCCTGCATTTACTATAATCAATTCGTTATCAAAAACATAACCATTCAAAAAGGTAGCAGAATAATTACTAATTAAGAGTGTAATAAACGGAGCGGCTAAACAAATCAATGGCACCCATTGATCGTGTACTGTTCTGTTTTTAAAGAAAATCCCAAAAGTAAATAATCCCAACAAAGGACCGTATGTGTAAGAAGCTATTCTAAAAATCATGCTTACAACCGATGCATCATTTATGGCATTAAAAAGCACAATAACTCCGAACATAATCAAGCAAAAAACAAAATGAACCATTTTCCGAACCTTTACATTTTTTGGTTTATGAACATTTTCGGGTTTATCCATTCCTAAAAAATCAATACAAAAAGAGGTGGTTAATGCCGTTAAAGCAGAATCGGTTGTGGCAAATGTGGCAGCAATTAATCCCAATAAAAAGACCACAGCAGGTACTAATGCCAAATGGTGAAAAGCTATTTCAGGGAATAATAAATCGGTTCGGGGCTTTCCAGTGATTAAATCAGCAGGCACTTGCACGCCATTGGCATCGGCATAAATGTAAAGCAACGCACCAACTCCCAAGAAAAAGATATTAATCAACACAAAAATGCCGGTAAACGTAAACATGTTTTTTTGTGCATCTTTAATATTGGCGCAACTTAAATTTTTCTGCATTAAATCTTGATCTAAACCAGTCATGGCAATGGTTACAAACATTCCACCTAAAAATTGCTTTGCAAAATGAAATTTACTACCCATGAAATCTTCCCAAAAGAAAATTTTGCTGTAACTGCTGTTTTTTACTGTTTCAAAAGCTTCAATGGCGTTTAAATCTAAACTAGAACAAATAAAAATGATGGTTAAAATAACCGAACTCACCAAGAAAAAAGTTTGCAGCGTATCGGTAATAATGATGGCTTTCAAACCCGATTTATAGGTATATGCGTAAATTAAAGCAAGTGAAATTAATCCGGTTACTGCAAAAGGAATTCCGAAAGCATCAAACACAAATCGCTGAAAAACAATCACTACCAAATACAATCGAAAAGCCGATCCAATGGTTCTACTGATTAAAAATATGGCTGCGGCGGTTTTGTAACTGTAAAAACCCAATCGCTTTTCAAAATATTCATAAATAGAAACCAACTGCAACCTATAATATAAAGGTAAAAGTACCGTAGCCGTGATTATAAATCCAACAGCATTTCCCAAAACAAATTGAAAATACTTGAATTGTTCACCACTTGGCGCGCCCACTTCACCAGGCACCGATATAAAGGTAACGCCCGAAAGTGCGGTTCCAATCATTCCAAAAGCCACTAAATACCATTTAGAGTTTTTATTGGCAGAGAAAAAAGCCGAATTACTGCTGTCTTTTCGGCTCACAAAACGAGATATTCCTATTAAAACAGCAAAATATAAAACTAAAATGGTTAAAATTACAGTTGGAGTCATTGGTTTAAATTTTATCAAAAATAACTATTTTATGATAGCTGAAACAAATCCCGCCTTAATTTTCTTTCAAAAAAATTACTACTTTTGCAGTATGGATTTTCCTTCGAAATTATTAGAAAACGCAGTAAACGAAATGGCACAATTACCAGGCATTGGTAAGCGTACTGCTTTGCGTTTGGTTTTGCATTTGCTGCGCCAGCCGATAGCGCACACAACTGCGTTAACCACATCGTTAGATTTATTGCGAAACGAAATTAAATACTGTAAAAGTTGCCATGCTATTTCGGATACGCAATTGTGCGAAATTTGTGAAAAACCATCGCGCGATCATTCGATAATTTGTGTGGTGGAAGATGTTCGCGATGTTATGGCATTAGAAAACACACAGCTTTACAAAGGGATTTATCATGTTTTAGGTGGAAAAATTTCTCCGATTGATGGCGTTGGTCCCAGTCAATTAAATATTAAAACTTTGATTGACAAGGTAAAAAATGGCGGTGTGAAAGAAATTATTTTTGCATTGAGTTCTACTATGGAAGGCGACACCACCAATTTTTATATTTACAAACAGATTAAAGATTTTAATATCACCACATCGACCATTGCACGCGGAATTGCCGTTGGCGATGAGCTGCAATATGCCGATGAAGTTACTTTGGGTAGAAGTTTAATGCACCGCGTACCTTTTGAAAGTAGTTTGAAGATTTAAAAAAATATAGCATCGATTTTATTTTTTGAAAAACAAGTCTATTTTATTTTCAACAATTAGGATATATCCCGAATTTTTAAAATCACTGAAGGGAATATAAGTTGCTCCATTTTCTAGTTTGTAATGAACATTAGAAACAGAAAAAAGTTCCTGATTGAAAATTTTTTGGATAAGTTTAAATTTTTTATTTTGAATTTGTGCTACAAATGTTTCATTACTATCACATATAACAAAATACAAGTTATTGTTATTTATGAAATTGCCTAATGTTTTATATCCATAAGTTTTAATTAATTCTTTACTCCCTTTAGTGGAAACTCGTTCAAAATTGATATCTTTTAAATCTATATTTTCAATTTTCGTAATATGTTCAACATTTTGTATTTCTAGAACAGTTGAACTTAACCCCAAGTGATTTAGTGTATTAGAGATAATATATGCTTCATTAAAGCGAATAACATTTACTGCACAAGTGGATTTACAAATGAACTTATTATTGGAAATTTTATTTGTAAAAACAACAGCACCACCCCACTCTCCTTTACAATAGCTTTCTACAAAATAAGTTTCGTCCTCGTAAAAAGGCTTATCATTATAAATGAGAAAAATAGAATCTTTAGTTTTATCAATAATTTCTTTATCCAAATAATGTGTTTTAACTGTAAATTTTTGCGCCGCACAATTTGTAAACACACCAAACAAAAAAAGCAAATTAAATAAAACTTTAACTTTCATAAATATTATTTTAGAGTAAATATAAACAAAAAATCAACCCAAATTTGGATTGATTTTTTTATGCTATAAAATTCGTTCGGAAACGTAATCTAGTTTTACGGTTGGATATTTGCTTTGCGTCATTTGAATAGAAAATTCAGAATCGGCTAGGAAAACCAATTGTCCCGATTTGTCTTTTGCTAAGAATTTTT
The DNA here is from genome assembly GCF_028473145.1 of Flavobacterium sp. CBA20B-1. Taxonomy (NCBI): domain Bacteria; kingdom Pseudomonadati; phylum Bacteroidota; class Flavobacteriia; order Flavobacteriales; family Flavobacteriaceae; genus Flavobacterium; species Flavobacterium sp. CBA20B-1. The sequence continues at coordinate 720,489 of NZ_CP092370.1, read as the reverse complement.
GTTTTACGCGTTTAAATTCGGCAAACTCTTCGTTTTTAGGGTCTTCCGGTCGCACCCAACATGCTTTAAAAGCTGGGAAATTTTCGTAAGTACATTTTGCACCGTATTCGTGTTCTAAACGGTATTGAATAACTTCGTATTGCAGCGCACCAACGGTTCCAATTACTTTTCGTCCGTTTAATTCAAGGGTAAACAACTGTGCCACTCCTTCATCCATCAATTGGTCAATTCCTTTTTCCAATTGTTTTGATTTCATTGGATCGGCATTATTAATGTAACGGAAATGTTCCGGTGAAAACGATGGGATCCCTCGGAAATTCATCAATTCGCCTTCTGTAAGCGTATCGCCAATTTTAAAGTTTCCGTTATCGTGCAAACCAACAATATCTCCGGCGTATGAAATATCAACAATTTCTTTCTTTTCGGCAAAAAACGCATTCGGACTCGAAAATTTTAAATTCTTACCTAAACGTACATGCGTGTAAGGTTTATTACGTTCAAAAGTTCCCGAAACGATCTTGATAAACGCCAAACGATCGCGGTGTTTTGGATCCATATTGGCGTGAATTTTAAATACAAAACCTGCGAATTTATTTTCATCAGGAAGCACGGTTCGGGTATCTGAATCTTTTGCTCGGGGCGATGGCGCAATTTCTATAAAGCAATCTAACAATTCGCGCACTCCGAAATTGTTTAAAGCAGATCCAAAGAAAACAGGTTGTAAATCGCCGTTTATATAATCTTCCCGGTTAAATTCTGGATATACTTCAGCAACCAATTCCAGTTCTTCCCGCAATTTTGCAGCGGGTTTTTCACCAACCAATTGATCTAAAGCTTTGTCTTCTAAGTCTTCAATTGTAATTACATCATCGATATTTTTGCGACTGTCTTCACTAAACAAATTAATGTTCTTTTCCCAGATGTTATAAATTCCCTGAAAATCATAACCCATACCAATTGGGAACGACAACGGCGTTACTTTTAATCCTAATTTTTGTTCTACTTCATCCAGCAAATCAAATGCATCTTTTCCTTCACGGTCTAATTTGTTAATAAACACAATCATAGGAATATTGCGCATTCTACAAACTTCAACCAATTTTTCAGTTTGCTCTTCTACCCCTTTTGCAACGTCGATTACCACTATAACCGAATCAACCGCTGTAAGTGTTCTAAAAGTATCTTCGGCAAAATCTTTGTGTCCGGGTGTATCTAAAATATTGATTTTCTTATTTTTATAATTAAACGCAAGCACCGATGTTGCCACCGAAATTCCTCTTTGACGCTCAATTTCCATAAAATCGGATGTAGCTCCTTTTTTAATTTTATTGCTTTTTACCGCACCTGCTTCTTGAATAGCACCACCAAATAAAAGCAATTTTTCGGTTAGGGTGGTTTTACCGGCATCGGGATGGGCAATAACACCAAAGGTTCTTCTGCGTAAAATTTCGTCTTTAAAACTCATTTTAATTTCTTTAAAGGTGCAAAAATAGGATTTTATTGTGGTATTTTAAAACAAATAAAGCGTTGGTTTTTGTAATCGTTTTATGTTCTATCGCAAAAAAGTTTAACTTTGTGCAAACAATCAAAAATGGTAATGAAGCGTATAAAAAAACATTTTCTTTTTCTTCTTTTTTCTTTTTCAACCTTTATGTATGCGCAAAAACCAACCGATGTTTTGGTTACAATTAACGACAGTATATACACTGTTGCTGATTTTGAGCGTTTGTACAATAAAAATATTGATGTAATTGCGGATGAATCTCAAAAAGACATCGACAATTATTTTGAATTGTATAAAACCTATAAATTGCGTTTGCAACACGCATACAGCTTGGGAATTGATCAATCTCCAAAAGTGCAACAAGAATTTGTAATGTACCGAAAGGAATTGGCAGAAAAATATTTTATAAACGAAAAAGAATTAAACCGTTTATTGGATGAAGCTTTAGAGCGAAATAAGTGGGAAGTAAACGCCTCGCACATTTTAATTACTGTTGATGAATTTGCTGCATCTGCTGATACTTTAAAAGCTTATAACCAAGCTATTAACGTTAGAAACGAAATTTTAAAAGGGTTGCCTTTTGAAGATGCCGCTGTTGCCTATTCCAATGATTTAAGTGCAAAACATAACAAAGGCAATTTGGGTTATTTTAGTGTTTTTAAAATGGTTTATCCGTTTGAAAGCGGTGCTTATAACACACCAGTTGGAGCTATTTCAATGCCGATTCGAACAAAGTTTGGTTACCATTTAATTAAAGTTCATAAAAAAAGACCCGCTCCAAAAACAAAGCGAATTGCACATATTTTAGTGGAAACAAAAGACAAAGAACAAGGCGATGCTCAAAAGAAAATCAACGAAATCTATAAACGTTTAGAAGTTGGTGATTCTTTTTTCGATGTTGCTTTTCATTTCTCGGAAGATATTCACACGCGAGACAACGGAGGCGATTTGGGTATTTATAACGAAGGAACACTCAACATTGATGGTATTTCGGATATTTTATATGAGTTGAATTTTAAAGATGCCTATTCAAAACCGTTTACAAGTCAGTATGGATGGCACATCGTTGCAGTCACCGATATCAAAGAACAGCCCGAAGAAGAAGATTTAAAGGCTAACTTTCTCCGAAAAATAAAGTCAGACGAACGCTCAAAAGTGCTTGAAAAAGACTTAATGGATCATTTAAAAGAATTGTATCAATTTAAAGTAAATACCGAAAATCTATCGAAAACCGTATCGCTTTTAAATCGAACCGAATTGATGAACCAACCAAAAGTGGAGCAAACAAAAGAAACCGAAAGCGTGGTAGCTGTTTTTACAGATAATCAAATTACGGTAAAAAATATTTTGGAACATATTTATTCCTTTCCAAACAAATACGCAGCCACACCAACCGATGAATTGCTTGTGAAAAAAGCATTTAATTTTTATACGCTTCAAAAATTAAAAGAAACGTACAACAGTAATTTGGAACGTAATTTTCCTGAGTTTGCACACACTTTACATGAGTATAAAGAAGGTTTAATGTTATTTGATTTATTAGAGGAAAAGATTTGGAATGCAACTGCAAATGATACCGTAGCACTTCAAAATTATTTTGAACAGCACCAATCTAATTACACGCAACCGGCACATTTTATTGGGGAAGTTTATGTTTTCAACAATAAATCTGATGCTAAAACCTATCATAAATTGTTAAAGAACAATTATACAGTTAAAGAAGCAGATTTTCCGATGGTTTATAAATACCAAGGGCGATTTTATAGAAATGATAAACGTTTACCCGAAAATTTAGATTTTAATTCACTGGGAAAAAAGATAATAAAATGGAACAATTTGTACTATGTTTTTTATTTGCGCGATAAAAAAGACAGCTATGAACCTGCATTTGAAGAAGTGAAAAGCAAAGTAATCACAGACTACCAAGTATTATTCGAAAAACAGTTCAATGAGCAATTAAAAGAAAAAGCATCAATAGAAGCCAATCAAGCTGTTTTGAATCAATTAAAAGCCAAATACAACAAAAAAAATCTTAATTAAAATTAAAAATAGACAAAAGTTTGCTGTAGCTATGTATCTTTGTTGCAGTTTGTAAAAATTAATACACAAATATGAAATTATTTCTTAAAAACATTTTAATGACAGTTTTGGCTGTTGTTAGTTTTGTAAGCGTACAGGCACAACAAACAACCAAAAAACGTATCGATGGCGTTGTGGGTGTTGTAGGTAACTACGTTATTTTAGATTCTGATATAAACAATACCCTCATCCAAGCAAAAGCAACCGGCTACGATGCAGCTAAACTAACCCGCTGTGAACTTTTGGGAACACTTTTAGAAAATAAATTGTTCACACACCAAGCCATTCAAGATAGTATTGTGTTGACAGATGAGGAAGTGAATAGTTATATGGATGGACAGATCGACCGTATGGTTGAACAAGCAGGTTCAATTGATAATGTGGTGCAGTTTTACAACAAAAAAAGCTATGAAGAATTAAGAGAAACGTTTTTCGACATTACAAAAGAAAATCTTTTGGCATCGCGTATGCAAGATAAGTTGATAAAAGAAGTAACCATTACCCCAGAAGAAATTCGCCAGTTTTACAATAAAATCCCAAAAGATTCATTGCCAATGGTGGGCGATCAAATAGAAATGGCAGAAATTGTTATAAAACCCGAAATTACCAAAGAACAGCGCCAAGCAGTTATTGATAAGCTCAATGAAATCCGTCAAGACGTTATAGACGGCTCATCGTTTGCCAGCAAAGTGTATATGTATTCTGAAGATAAAGGGTCTATACAAACAGGTGGTTTATATACCATCGACAAAAAAACACAATTTGTAAAAGAATTTAAAGATGTGGCTTTTTCATTAAGAGAAGGCGAAATATCAAAACCTTTCGAAACAGAACACGGGTATCACATTATTTTATTAGAAAAAATTAAAGGGAAAGATTTAGAGCTTCGCCATATATTAATAAAACCAAAACCAACCGCAGAAGCATTAGAAAAAGCAAAAACCACTTTAGATGAGTTGCGCATTCGTATTTTAAACAAAGAAATTACCTTTGCCGATGCAGCTCGCCAATATTCAGAACAAAAAGAAACCAAACAAAGTGGAGGAATTTTATTAGATCGTTCGGGAGAATCTCGATTTGAATTGAATAAAATGGAAGACAGAATGTTGTATGAAATGGTTTCAAATTTAAAAGTAGGTGAAATTTCAAACAACACTTTGGTAACAGATTCCTCAGATAAACAATACTACCGAATTGTTCAAATAACCAATAAAATACCCCAACACCTTGCTGATTTTTCAAAAGATTATATGCAAATACGTTATGTGGCACTCAAATCAAAACAAAACGAGGTGATTGGAAAATGGATAGCAGATCATATAAAAGATACCTATATCTATATCAATGATGATTATCAAAACTGCAACTTTAAAAGCAATTGGCTTAAAAACAGATAATATGCACACAAAAAGCTCTTCTATATGAAGGGCTTTTTGATTATTTAGCAGATATTTGAAAAGAAATGTATCTATATAGCAAAAAAACAATTATTTTTTTTAGATAATGATACGCAGTTTATTAAAATATTGACTTAAAACCACTAAAATAGAATAATTATAAATAATAATTCTTAGAATTGATGAATTTATTAAAAATTTTTTAATTCAAATTGAATTTTGTATTTTTGTAAAAATTAAACATTAAATAACTAAACACAATTTATAAAGTATGGCTTTTGATATTGAAATGATTAAAAAAGTGTACGAAAACATGCCTGCACGTGTTGACAAAGCACGCGAATTAGTAGGTCGTCCGCTAACACTTTCAGAAAAGATTTTATATTCTCATTTATGGGAAGGAACACCTTCACAAAAATTTGAAAGAGCAAAAGATTATGTAGATTTTGCTCCGGATCGTGTAGCATGTCAAGACGCTACTGCCCAAATGGCTTTATTGCAGTTTATGCATGCTGGTAAAGAGCAAGTGGCAGTACCAACAACCGTTCACTGTGATCACTTAATTCAAGCAAAAGTAGGTGCAGAAAAAGATTTAGCTGTAGCAAACAACCAATCAAAAGAAGTTTTTGATTTTCTTTCATCTGTTTCCAATAAATACGGTATTGGCTTCTGGAAACCAGGTGCTGGAATCATTCACCAAATTGTTTTAGAAAACTACGCATTTCCTGGCGGTATGATGATCGGAACCGATTCTCACACAGTAAACGCAGGTGGTTTAGGAATGCTTGCTATTGGTGTGGGTGGTGCAGATGCAGTTGACGTGATGAGCGGTATGGCTTGGGAATTAAAATTCCCTAAACTTATCGGAGTAAAATTAACAGGAAAATTAAACGGATGGACAGCTCCAAAAGATGTTATCTTAAAAGTTGCTGATATTTTAACTGTGAAAGGTGGAACAGGTGCTATTGTTGAGTATTTTGGCGAAGGCGCACTTTCAATGTCTTGTACAGGTAAAGGAACCATTTGTAATATGGGTGCCGAAATTGGTGCTACAACATCTACCTTTGGGTACGATGATTCCATGAGAAGATATTTAACAGCTACCGGTCGTGCAGATGTGGTTGAAGCAGCTGATAAAGTAGCTTCATACTTAACTGCCGATGCAGAAGTATATGCAAACCCAGAGCAATATTTTGACCAATTAATCGAAATTAATTTATCAGAATTAGAACCATATATCAACGGACCTTTCACTCCGGATAGAGGAACACCTGTATCAAAAATGAAAGAAGAAGCCGCTAAAAATGATTGGCCGGTAAAAGTAGAATGGGGATTAATCGGTTCATGTACCAACTCTTCTTATGAAGATATGTCTCGTGCAGTATCAATCGTTAACCAAGCTGTGGAACTTGGCATTACACCAAAAGCCGAGTTTGGTATCAACCCAGGTTCTGAACAAATTCGATACACCATTGAAAGAGACGGTATGATTGCTGCCTTTGAAAAAATGGGAACAAAAGTTTTTACAAATGCTTGTGGACCTTGTATTGGGCAATGGGATCGTGAAGGAGCAGACAAAGGTGAGAAAAACACTATTGTACACTCTTTTAACCGTAACTTCTCTAAACGTGCCGATGGAAATCCAAATACGCATGCGTTTGTAACTTCTCCAGAAATGGTTGCAGCATTGGCAATTTCGGGTCGATTAGATTTTAACCCAATTACCGATAAATTACTAAACGATAATGGCGAAGAGGTAATGTTTAAACCGCCATTTGGCGATGAATTACCAACAAAAGGTTTCGATGTGGAAGACGCAGGTTATCAAGCGCCTGCAGCAGACGGATCTAGCGTGAATGTAGTGGTGAATCCAGATTCATCTCGTTTACAATTGTTAGAACCTTTCCAACCTTGGAACGGTCAAAATATTACAGGAGCTAAATTGTTAATCAAAGCTTTTGGAAAATGTACCACCGACCACATTTCAATGGCAGGACCATGGTTGCGTTTCCGCGGACACTTAGACAATATTTCAAACAATATGCTAATTGGTGCAGAAAATGCGTTTAACGGAAAAGCAAACCTTGTTAAAAATCAATTAACAGGTGAATATGCAGAAGTTCCGGCAGTTCAACGTCAATACAAAGCGGCAGGAATTCCATCGATCGTGGTGGGTGATCAAAACTACGGTGAAGGATCATCGCGTGAGCACGCCGCAATGGAACCTCGCCACTTAGGTGTAAAAGCAGTTCTAGTAAAATCGTTTGCTCGTATCCACGAAACCAACCTTAAAAAACAAGGTATGTTGGCATTGACATTTGCAAACGAAGCAGATTACGATAAAATTCAAGAAGACGATACCATCAACTTTTTAGATTTAACCGAATTTGCTCCAGGAAAACAATTAACTTTAGAATTCGTTCATGCAGACGGTTCTAAAGACATCATCATGGCAAATCATACCTATAACGACAGCCAAATTGAGTGGTTTAAAGCAGGTTCTGCATTAAATTTAATTGCAGCAGGAAAATAATTTCTTGAAAATACACACATAAAAAATCCGACTAATTCATATAATTGGTCGGATTTTTGTTTTAAAATATCTAAAAAATAACCGATATTTACCCTACATTTTTATATATGACTTTTTTAGAAGCAATTATCGCAGTAGTAGCAGTTTCCATGATTTGTTTTTTGGTGACTGTTATTGTGTTGGCAAATCGCAAAAAATTTTTTCGTGTGATTACCATCAACACCTTACTTTTTGTAGGATATTGCTTTGTTGCCTACCATTACGAAACTCTTTTCAATAAAGATGTTTTTGGGAAAGGCAGGATTATATTCTTGCTCACGTGTGTGTTTCTTCATGCAGTTATAGCATTAATCCTTGTAATAAAAAGTGAACGAATCTATGTTCCTTTTTTAAATGAAAATATTGATAAAAAAGTTGAAAAACCAGATGATGAGTAGGTACATAAATATTCTGTACTAAAGACTTTGTTCAACACATTTATTATAAGTAAATTTATCTTTTAAAAATAAAATCAACATAATGAACTTTCAAAATACACAAGAATTTGCACAATCTTTAGATGCGCAAGACGAATTAAAGAAATACCAAAGCGAATTTGTTTTCCCACAAGTCAACGGAAAAAAAGCAATCTATTTTACGGGAAATTCATTGGGATTAATGCCAAATCGCGCCAAAAAATATGTAGATGAAGTGATGAATGATTGGGCAAATATGGCTGTTGAAGGACATTTTTATGCACAAAAGCCATGGTGGGATTACCATGAGCGTTTTTCAAATCCGTTATCAAAAATTGTGGGAGCAAAACCTAGTGAGGTTTCTGTAATGAACACCCTTACTGTGAATTTACACATGATGATGGTTTCGTTTTATAACCCAACACCTACCCGATTCAAAATTATTTGCGAAGAAAAAGCTTTTCCTAGCGACCAGTATATGTTGCAAACCCAAGTTAAATTTCATGGTTTCGATCCAAAAGATGCTATTGTTGAAGTACAGCGAAGAGCAGGTGAGCACAATCTGCGCAACGAAGACATTATCGCTAAGATTAATGAAGTAGGCGATGAATTGGCTTTGGTTTTAATCGGTGGAATCAACTATTACACTGGTCAGGTTTTAGATATGGAAAACATCACAAAAGCGGGTCATGCGGTTGGTGCAAAAGTAGGTTGGGATTTGGCACATGCTGCCGGAAATATCGAGCTCAAATTGCACGATTGGAATGCAGATTTTGCATGTTGGTGTAGTTACAAATACATGAATGCAGGTCCAGGAAGTGTTGCCGGATATTTTGTACACGAAAAACATCACAACAATCCTGATCTAAATCGTTTTGGAGGATGGTATGGTCACGATAAAGAACGCCGTTTTTTAATGGAGCCGGAATTTACACCAAATGAAGGAGCATTGGGTTGGCAAAGTTCATGTACGGGTGTTTTAGCAATGGCACCTTACTTGGCATCTGTTGAAATGTTTGATGAAATTGGTATGGATGCCCTTATAAAAAAGCGCAATTTAATAACCGCTTATTTAGAGTTTATCGTAAACGAAATAGCCAAAGAAACCAATACCAATTTAGAAATTATCACTCCAAAAAATCAAACAGAACGAGGATCGCAGCTTTCTGTGGTTTTACACGGCGAAGGAAAAGAACTTTTTCATTATTTAATGAAAGAAGGCGTGATTGTAGATTGGCGCGAACCAGCAGTTATTCGTTTAGCTCCGGTGCCATTATATTCAACCTTTGAAGATATGTATCATTTTGGACAAATTTTGAAAAAAGGAATACAAACAACTTAATATATTTAGCCAGCTTTACGCTGGCTTTTTTTATATTTGTAACGCATAAAAAGAAATAAAAAATGCTTACTAAACAACAAAAAATAGAAAATTTTGATCCATCGCAACCCGGTTCGGCTGATGCATCTATTTATGGATTACCTTTCACAGCAAACGAAAGTGAAATAATCATTTTACCAGCACCTTGGGAAGTAACGGTGAGTTATGGAAGTGGTGCCAGTGAAGGACCTGAAGCAATTTTAAACGCTTCCTTTCAAGTTGATTTACTGCATCAAGAATTTCCAGATTTATGGAAATTAGGAATTTATATGGACGAAGCGCCGCAACATTGGATGGAAAACAGCGAAAAATATAAAAATTTAGCCCAACCTATCATTGAAGCGTTAGAAAATGGTGAAGCCATAGAAACATTCCCACAACTACAGGCCGATTTAGATAAAATTAATAAAGCATCGGCTCAATTCAACCAAGAAGTGAAAGAGCGCACACTTTATTGGATGAATAAAGGTAAAAAAGTAATTCTTTTGGGTGGCGACCATTCAACCCCAATGGGTTATTACGAAGCTTTGGCAAGTAAAAACGACCATTTTGGTATTCTGCACTTTGATGCCCACATGGATCTGCGCGAAGCTTACGAAGGTTTTACCTATTCGCACGCTTCCATCATGTACAATGCGATTAAATTACCACAAATAGAAAAAATTGTGCAAGTAGGTATTCGTGATTTTAGTGAAGGCGAAGTAAGCGTGATTAAAAAATCTAACAAAGTAAAAGTGTATACCGATACCGATTTAAAAGCAAATCAATTCACAGGAACAACTTGGCAGGATCAGTGCAATGAAATAATATCGCAGTTACCTGATAATGTTGCAATTAGCTTTGATATAGATGCTCTTTATCGTTGGTATTGTCCCAATACAGGTACACCAGTTCCGGGTGGTTTAGCTTACGAGCAAGCTACTTACTTATTGAGCAGATTGGCAGAATCAAACAAAAATATCATCGGAATTGATTTGGTTGAAGTTGCTCCGGGATCTGATGATTGGGACGGAAATGTTGGTGCACGCTTATTATTTCATTTATGTGGTGTTTTCGCTAAAAATTCTGGAATGAATGTAGGCGAAAAGATTGAGTTTTAATTAGAATTAAATTTATTCCTTTTTATGGAAGACATTAATAAAGAAGTACATCAAGCATTTGAAGTAATTAAAAACGGAGGAATTATCCTTTATCCAACCGACACTGTTTGGGGATTGGGCTGTGATGCAACCAACGAAGAAGCTGTGAAGAAAATTTACGAGCTTAAAAAACGTGCGGAAAGCAAAAGCATGATTGTTTTGGTGAACAACGACCGCTTACTTTACCATGTTTTTAAAGACATTCCACAAGTGGCTTTTGATATTTTAGATTGTGCCGAAAAACCAACAACTTTGGTTTTAGATGAGCCCAGAAATGTAGCAAAAAACTTAATTGCCGAAGACAATTCATTGGGAATCCGTATTGTAAATACCCCTTTTGTTTTCAAATTGGTAGAGCGAATGAAGCGTCCGTTGGTATCCACATCGGCTAATATTTCTGGCGATGTCACTCCTACCCGGTTTTCAGAAATCTCTCAAGAAATAATAAATGGAGTAGATTATGTGGTACAATTAGATCAAGATAAAATCTGTAAAAAATCATCAACAGTAATTAAACTTACAAATGATGCTCAAGTAAAAATTTTAAGAAAATAATGATTCATTCATCCAATTATAAAGAAGCCTTACAAGATCCCATTTTTGAAATAATAAAACAAGCTGCCGAAGCATTGAAGGTAGATGCTTATGTGATTGGTGGATTTGTACGCGATTACATTTTGCAACGCAATTCTAAAAAAGATATTGATATTGTGGCTGTTGGAAGCGGTATTGATTTGGCTTTGAAAGTTTCGGAACTGATTCCGCACCACCCAAAAGTACAGGTTTTTAAAAATTATGGCACAGCTATGCTGCGTTTTAACGATATTGATATTGAATTTGTTGGCGCAAGAAAAGAATCATATCGAGCTGATAGTAGAAATCCATTGGTTGAAAACGGAACACTTAAAGACGATCAAAACCGACGAGATTTTACCATAAATGCCATGGCTTTTTCATTAAACGAAGACCATTTTGGTGATTTGGTGGATCCTTTTGATGGAATGATCGATTTGCAAAATCAAATTATTCGCACACCACTTGATCCAGATATCACTTATTCTGACGATCCCTTGCGAATGATGCGCGCCATTCGGTTTGCCACTCAGTTACATTTTACCATTGAAGAACAATCGCTGGATGCAATTGCAAAAAATGCCGATCGTATAAAGATTATTTCGGGCGAGCGAATAGTGGAAGAATTACATAAAATTTTAATGACTGAAAAACCATCTACAGGCTTTTTACTGTTGTACAAAACAGGGTTACTCGATTTAATTTTACCTGAATTAACTGCCTTAAACAATGTGGAAGAAGTGGAAGGTCACACACACAAAAACAACTTTTACCACACCTTAGAAGTGGTTGATAATATTTGTCCGAATACAGATGATTTATGGCTGCGTTGGGCTGCTTTGTTGCACGATATTGGAAAAGCGCCTACCAAAAAATTCAATAAGAAGAACGGTTGGACATTCCATGGGCACGAATTTTTAGGCAGTAAAATGGTGAAGCGAATTTTTCAGCGTTTACACATGCCTTTAAACCAAAAAATGCGTTTTGTGCAGAAAATGGTGGCGATGAGTTCTCGACCAATTGTAATCGCAGAAGATACAGTCACCGATTCGGCAGTTCGCCGGTTGGTGTTTGATGCAGGCGAAGATGTGGAAAATTTGTTAACCTTGTGCGAGGCAGATATTACTACGAAAAATCAAAAGAAGTTTCAAAAATACCATAACAATTTTAAAATTGTTCGCCATAAAATTGTGGAAGTTGAAGAGCGCGATCATGTACGCAATTTTCAGCCACCCATTACTGGCGAAGAAATAATGGAAATTTTTGATCTAAAACCTTCAAGAGAAATCGGACAAATTAAAGATGCCATTAAAGAGGCTATTTTGGAAGGTGATATTGCTAATGAGTATGCTGCGGCGTATCAATTTATGTTAAAAAAAGCAGATAGTTTAGGGTTAAAACCCGTTAATCCAAAGTTATAATTATGGAAAGCAAATCGTTTATTCGTTGGGCAAAAATCACACTTGTATTGGTTTATTTGGTCATTATTGCAGGAGCAACTGTCCGCATGACTGGTTCGGGAATGGGATGTCCTGATTGGCCAAAATGCTTTGGATATTATATTCCACCCACACAAGTGGAAGAATTGCTTTGGAAGCCCAATCATGCTTATAATAAAGGACAAGTAATCATCAACAGCAATAAATTGTGGGTTGCAAATAGCGATTTCACTACAAATGATGTGTACAATCCAAGCCATTGGAACGAATATACAAAACACGATTATGCTGTTTTTAACCCTTACCACACTTGGGTTGAATACATCAATAGATTGTTTGGCGCATTGGCCGGTTTGGCTTGTTTGGTGTTATTTATTCATTCAATAATTTCTGTAGCATTTTTTAAAGCAAATTATAAGCTAATTATTTGGTCGGCAATTGTGCTGTTTTTATTAGGATTTAATGCTTGGTTAGGTGCAACGGTGGTTTTTTCGGTATTAAATCCGGTAAGAATTACCACACACATGATTGCCGCATTATTAAATGTTGCCGCGTTAATTTATTTGATCCATTTAGCCAGAATCAACAAAAAATATGTTGGTAAATACGACGCCGTTTTTCATATTTTCACTTGGGTTGCGATGCTTTTTTCGTTGATACAGATTGGTTTAGGAACGCAAGTTCGCCAGTTTATAGATATACAAACAAGAAGCGGAATCACCGATGTATCGCTTTGGTTACAAAATCCGGATTTAACTTTTTATATCCACAGAACATTTTCGTTTGTGATATTTTTTGTAAATCTTTACCTGTTTTTAAGAAATAAACGATTGAATTTAGGAAACACCAAAGTGAACTGGATCATGTTTTTACTGATTTTAGAAATCATTACAGGCATATTAATGTACTACATACATTTTCCGTTTGGTACACAAGCTGCGCATTTGGTTCTTGCGGCTGTTATGTTTGGCTTGCAATTTGCCATTATTTTAGAATCAAAAAAGAATTAATTCCTCATGAAAAAAATCGTTGTATTAGTTGCAATTTTGCTCACAACCATAAAAGGTTTTTCAATCACTACTGAAAAAGGAGATCCAAAATTAGGGGCATGGTATATGTATTTTGGAAATGCTCGATTTCAAAATACCAAGTGGAACCTTAACTACGATGTGCAATATCGAAATTATGAAGTTTTTTCTGATTTAAACCAACTTTTAATTCGGGGTTCTGTTCAATATATGCTGCTTGATAATCTTACATTGGGCGCAGGGTATGGTTTTGTGAACACAGAGCAATACTTAAAACCCGATGTTCCAGTTATCGAAAACCGAATTTTTCAGGATGTGATTTCCCAACAAAAAATTGCAACTGCTACTGTGAGGCATCGATTCAGGTTTGAACAGCGTTTTGTTGAAAATCAGGATTTTAAATCAAGGTTTAGGTATTTATTAGGAATAGATGTTCCGATTTATCAGAATACCGAAAAAAATCAAAGCTTGTATGCAAGTTTCTACAATGAACTTTTTATGAATACCGATGAAGCTTCAAGAAAAAATAATGCATTCGACAGAGATCGCTTATATATTGGTGCGGGTTATAAATTCAATAAAGATCTAGGAATTCAAGTTGGTTGGATGAATCAGATGCTTCAAAAAACATCGCACCAGCAATTAATGTTTTCATTGCATCATAATTTGAAAATATAAAACAGAAACGCTTTCATTACGAAAGCGTTTTATTTTTGTTACTACTTAATTTTTCTTTAATAACCGAATAAATAATCGGAAGCACCGAAAGTAAAATAATCAGCAACACTACTTTTGAAAAATTGTCTTTTATCAATGGAATGTTTCCTAAAAAATAACCTGCCAAAGTAATACCAAAAACCCAGATAAATCCGCCTACAAAATTATAGGTTAAAAAGGTAGCGTAATTCATTCTGCCAATACCTGCAACAAACGGAGCCAAGGTTCTAACAATTGGAACAAAACGTGCAATAACAATGGTTTTGCTGCCGTATTTTTCGTAAAACGAATGGGTTTTATTAATATGTTCAATCGTAACCGGCTGTTTGCCCAATATTTTAAAATTGATGATGCGCATGCCGATTTGTTTCCCAATTGAATAATTAACGGTATCGCCCAAAACTGCTGCAATAAACAATAAAATCATTACTAACCAAACATTTAAACTTTCGGGAAACTGTGCTGCCAACATTCCGGTTGCAAACAACAAAGAATCACCCGGTAAAAAAGGCATTACAACCAAACCGGTTTCAACAAAAATAATTAAAAACAATATGGCATAAACCCACACGCCATAATCTTGTAAAAAAACCTCTAAATATTGGTCAATGTGTAATATAAAATCGATTAATTCCATTTTAAAATCTTGAAAAAATACATAAAAAAAAGGCTTTCGCCTTCCTTATTCCGTTGGTCCTTCCCACTCGTTCATTCCTCCAACCAAGTTAAAAGTATTTTGAAAACCCAATTGGTTCATCAATAAACACGTTTGTCCGCTGCGGTTTCCAGAACGGCAATAAACATAATAATTTTTCGATTTATCTAAGTTTTCTAACGCGTTTAAAAAATCTTGTCCTTGGTAAAAATCATGATGAACAGCTCCTGGAATAGTTCCTTCACTTACTTCCTCTTCCGTGCGAACATCTAACAAAACAGCGTTTTCATCGTTTTGAAAATCGCTCCACCATTGTTCTTGTTGTAAATCCATGTTTTTAGAATTTTATTTTTTTTCAAAGATAATTAAATCCTTTTAAAATAAAGAAATCTTACTAATTTAGTAATCTTAAAAATTTATCCCAATGTCTTCACACCACATAGTACGCGATGATCAAGAACCTGCTTTAATAATTGCCAATGGCGAAACTTGTTCAATGGATTTGCTGAATCAATTATTAGAATGGAATCCGCTGGTGGTTGTGTTAGACAGCGCCATTACGCGTGTTTTGGAATTAGGAATTAAAGTAGATGTTTTAATTGGTGATTTTGATCGGAATTTTGATTACGAATACTACAAGAATTTACAGTATCCTATTGAAATTGTGAAGTTAGAGGAGCAGGATTCGTATGATATCGACAAAGCCATCAATTATTTAATTAATCGAAAAATACCTGCAGCAAATATTTTGTGGGCAACTGGCAAAAGAATGGATCACACGTTTACTAATATTACTAATTTGGTTAAATATCAAGCCCTGATAAAACTTGTTATTATTGATGATTACTCGAAAATTTTTCCGTTGCAGAAAAACTTCGTGAAATGGTATCCTAAAGAAACTATTTTATCTTTGATTCCTGTTGGAACGGTTGACGGAATTTCAACTAAAAACCTTAAATACGAACTTAAAAACGATACCCTGATTTTAGGTTTCAAACCAGGAAGCAGTAATGAAGTATTAACAGATGGTTTGGTGGAAATAACGTATGAACACGGACATTTAATCCTTATGGAGTGTAACGATTAAATTTGATGACATATTAAAATTATTCACATTTTAATAATCATCTGTTCAAAAAATCAAACCATAAAATCAGCCAGCACCAAAGCAGCCATAGCTTCTACAATCACAACTGCGCGGGGAACAACACACGCATCATGACGGCCTTTTCCTTTAATAATTTCCAATGTTCCGTTTGTGGTTAGCATTTCTTGAGGTTGTAGTAAAGTAGCGACTGGTTTAAAGGCAACATCAAAATAAATATCCATTCCGTTGCTTATTCCACCTTGAATTCCGCCTGAAAAATTGGTCTTTGTAGATCCGTCTTCATTAAAATAGTCGTTATGTTGCGATCCAAACATTTTAGTTCCTTCAAAACCACTGCCAAAACTAAATCCTTTGCACGCATTGATAGACAGCATTGCCTTTGCCAAATTAGCTTCTAATCGATCAAAAACCGGTTCGCCCAAACCAATGGGTACATTTTTTATTACACAAGTTACAATACCACCTACTGTGTCACCTTTCTTTTTGGTGTCAAGGATTAGTTGTTCCATTTGTTGCGCAATTACTGGATCAGGACAACGAACATCGTTGGTTTTGGTTAAAGATAAATTAAGTTCGGTGTATTTTTTGTTTACCGAAATAGTTCCCACAGAAGAAACGTAAGCGGTAATTTCTATTGGTTTGATGATTTGTTTTGCGATTGCACCACCAACCACCCGAGCAGCAGTTTCGCGAGCAGAACTTCTTCCTCCTCCCCTATAATCACGGTGTTTGTATTTTTGTTGATACACATAATCGGCATGACTGGGGCGAAATGCATCTTTTAGTAAATCGTAATCACCAGACTTAGAATTGATATTGTTTATTTGAAAAGCAATAGGCGTTCCCAATGTTTTTCCTTCAAAAACTCCAGAAAGAAAAACCACTTCGTCTGCTTCTTTTCTTTGCGTCACCAATTTAGATTGTCCGGGTTTTCTGCGATTTAATTCTGCCTGAATAAACGCCTTGTCTAAAACAATGTTTGATGGGCATCCATCAATAATTCCTCCAATAGCATCGCCATGGGATTCGCCAAAAGTGGTTAATCTAAATTTTTTACCAAAAGAATTTCCTGCCATTGTATTAATTTTATGTAAAAATACTAAAAGCTGCCTAAATTCGTTAGACAGCTTTTAAAATTTAAGTAAACAACAAACAAATTTTTGTTTTAATAATAAAAACAAATTTTATTCAATAAATATAGTTTTATTACAAAAGGACTACAAGTTAAATTTAATTTTTAACATTATTTATTAAATTTTAACAATTATGCAATAATTAAAAACTCAATTGCCAATTAATAGGCTGCTTTTCTTGTTGTAATAAAAAATTATTGGCTTGCGAAAAATGTTTGTTGCCAAACCATTTACCTTGATTGGCACTCATTGGAGACGGATGCCCGCTTGTTAAAACCAAATGTTTCGAACGGTCTATATTTTTACCTTTTTTTTGTGCATGATTTCCCCACAACATAAAAACCAAACCACTTTTTTCGTTCGATAAAAAACTAATCACATTTTGTGTAAATTGTTCCCAGCCCAATTTTTGATGGCTTGCAGGTTGACCTGCCTTCACAGTTAAAACATCATTCAACAACAAAACGCCTTGTTTGGCCCAGTCGGTTAAATCGCCATGACCCGGATTAGAGAAATTAACATCGGTTTGTAATTCACCGTAAATATTGCGTAACGATGGCGGCAAAGCAATTCCTTTATTAACAGAAAAACTTAATCCATGCGCCTGACCTTGACCGTGATAAGGATCCTGACCCAAAATAACTACCTTAACTTTATCTAACGGACAATATTTAAATGCGTTGAAAATATATTCTTTTGGCGGATAAATTGTATCTTTTTCATAATCAGCATCAACAATTTGTTTTAATTTCGTATAATAATCTTTTGTTGATTCCAAGGCGATAAATTCTTTCCAACTATTCATTTTATTTTTTTTATTCAAATGTAGTACATATTCCTTTAAATGATAAATTGTTTGTAAATTTGAATCTTGAACAGACAGCATGTACCAATGAAATTGATTGCAAAAAAAACATTACAAGATTTAGAATTCAGCACGATATTAGAGCAGATAAGCGCGTTGTGTACTACCGAGATGGGCAAAGAACAGGCATTGCTTATTGAGCCAATTCCCAGCAAAAACGAATTGATGCAACATTTGCAGCAAACATCTGAATATGTTTCATCGTTTAGTAATCAAAATGCCATTCCGTCGCATTATTTTGATTCAATTGGTTTCGAATTAAAAATGTTGCGCATTGAAGACAGTTTTTTAGAAGCATCGAGCTTTAAGAAAATAGCCACATTGGTCCAAACGGCCAACGAATTAATATTTTTTTTAAAGAAATTTCAAGAATATTACGGTGCCTTGTATCAGGCAACAACCATTACCCAGCCCAACAAAATCATTTTGCAAAAAATAGAACAAGTGCTGGATAAATATGGTGAAATTAAAGATACTGCTTCGGTTGATTTAAAAGCAATTCGGCAAAATATTCAAATTCTTCGCGGAAAAATCAATCAAAGCTTTGGTGTTGCTTTGCAACAATACAACAATGCAGGTTATTTAGATGATATTAAAGAATCAATCGTAGAAAACCGACGGGTTTTGGCAGTTATGGCCATGTACCGCAAAAAAGTAAAAGGCACTGCTTTAGGCCAGTCAAAAACAGGGAGTATTGTTTATATGGAACCTGAAAGTACGTTTAAATTCTCGCGCGAATTAAGCAATTTAGAATATGAAGAACGCGAAGAAATCATGCGTATTTTAAAAGTTTTAACCAACGAAGTGCGTCCGTTTCACGATGATTTATTGGTGCTTCAAAATTTACTGTGTCATGTCGATATAGTGGCTGCAAAAGCAAAGCATGCCCAAAAAATCAATGGTATTTTGCCAGCTATCACAACCGAAAAAAAGCTGTTTTTTCGAGAAGCATTCCACCCAATTTTACTGCTAAACAACCAAGCAAAGAAAAAAATAACCTATCCGCAAACCATAACACTGCACAACCAAGAGCGTATTATAGTGATTTCGGGTCCGAATGCCGGCGGTAAATCAATAACCTTAAAAACAATTGGTTTGTTGCAATTAATGTTGCAAAGCGGTATGTTGATCCCCGTACACGAACGCAGCGAAACCTTTTTGTTTGATCGCATTTTAACCGATATTGGCGATAACCAATCCATAGAAAATCATTTAAGCACATACAGTTATCGTTTGAAAAATATGAACTATTTTTTAAAGAAATGCAATGATAAAACTTTGTTCTTAATTGATGAATTTGGTACAGGATCCGATCCGGAATTGGGCGGGGCTTTGGCAGAAGTGTTTTTAGAAGAATTTTATGAGCGTGAAGCTTTTGGTATCATCACCACACATTATACCAACCTTAAAATTCTGGCAAACGAATTGCCCCACGCAACCAATGCAAACATGATGTTTGATGAACATTCGTTAGAACCCATGTACAAGCTAAGTTTAGGGCAAGCAGGAAGTTCTTTCACCTTTGAAGTTGCTCAAAAAAACGGCATACCGTATAGTTTAATTAATCGGGCAAAGAAAAAGGTAGAAACTGATAAAGTTCGGTTTGATAAAACCATTGCAAATTTGCAAAAAGAACGCTCGCGCTTAGAAAAAACTTCCGAAAATTTGCGGGAAGAAGAAAAACGTGCACGCGAAGAAAGCAGTAAACTGTCAAACATTAACACTAAAATTCAAGATAAATTAGAACGCTATCAAGAATTGTATGATTCCAACCAACGTTTGATTTATTTAGGACAACGTTTAGATGATCTTTCCGAAAAATATTTCAATAATAAAGATAAAAAAATGCTTATTGGCGAATTACTAAAAACAGTGGAGATTGAAAATTCAAAGCGAAAAAAAATCACGCTGAAAGAGAAAAAAGTTAAAGGGCAAGAAGAATTGAAAATCAAAGTGGAAGTAGAACAAAAACTAGATAAAATTCGTCAAGAAAAGAAAGAAAAAAAGATTAAAGAACAGCAAGTACAACAAGCCAACAAAACCAATTTTGTATTAAAAGTAGGCGATCGCGTTCGTATGATTGATGGAAAATCGGTAGGAACAATTGATGTTATCGAAAAAAATAAAGCTACGGTAAACTATGGTTTTTTTACATCAAAAGTAGCATTAGAACAATTAGAAATGGTAGAACGAAAAAAGTAAATGTAATGCGTGTAATTGATAAAATACCCGAAGGAAAACAATTGATTTTGTTTGATGGCGTTTGTAATTTTTGTGATGAAACGGTTCAAAAAATCATTAAAGCAGATTCAAAAAATATATTTGTTTTTGCTTCGCTCCAATCCGATTTTGGCAAAGAAGTGGTGCATTATATCGGCATAAAACCCGAAACCGATTCTATTGTTTTGTATCAGCCCGGCATTGCATATTACACCGAAAGCAGTGCAGCCATAGAGATAGCTAAACAATTGAGCGGTTGGTATCCGTTGTTGCAAATTGGAAAAATTGTTCCTGCTTTTTTACGAAACAAAATCTATCAATACATCGCAAAAAACAGGTACAAATGGTATGGAAAAAAGGAAGCTTGCAGCATACCACCACCGGAAACCCGAGCAAAATTTTTATCATAATATAAAACAAATAATTTCTTCAAACGTACAGCAATCTGTATATTTGTGCTTTTAAACAACAAACCAATGCAAATATCATATAACTGGTTAAAACAATTCATTAAATTAGAAATTACTCCTGAAGAAACAGCCGAAATACTTACCAATTTAGGTCTAGAAGTAGAAGGTATTAATGCATACGAAAGCTTAAAAGGCGGTTTGAAAGGCGTAGTGGTTGGGCATGTACTTACATGTGAACAACATGCCAATGCAGATAAACTTCGTATTGCCAAAGTAGATTTGGGCAATGGTGAACCACCTGTTCAAATAGTTTGCGGGGCACCTAACGTAGCAGCCGGTCAAAAAGTACCAGTTGCCACTATTGGTACGGTATTATATGATAAAGAAGGAAACGAATTTGTAATTAAAAAAGGTAAAATTCGCGGCGAAGAAAGTTTTGGAATGATTTGTGCCGAAGACGAATTGGGTATAGGCGAAAGTCATGAAGGTATTATGGTTTTAGACGAAAAACTGAAACCGGGTACGCCAGCAGCTGATATATTTGAAATTTATACCGATACTGTTTTTGAAATTGGTTTAACGCCAAACCGTGCAGATGCAATGAGCCATTTAGGTGTGGCTCGAGATTTGCGTGCCGGTTTAATTCAAAACAAACCCAATAACAGCTATTCCGAATTAATCACTCCTAGTGTTAGTAAATTCAACGTGGATAAACGTACGCTTCGATACGACATTGTAATTGAAGACAGCAAATTGGCACCTCGTTATGCGGGCGTTACCATTTCGGGTATCGAAGTGAAGCCATCGCCAGCTTGGTTGCAAAATACCCTGAAAGCTATTGGCATTACTCCGAAAAACAATATTGTTGATGCTACAAATTATGTTTTGCACGAATTGGGGCAACCTTTACACGCATTTGATGCCGCACGTATTAAAGGAAACAAAATCATTGTAAAAAATGCCGAAGCAGGCACAAAATTCATCACATTAGACGGAGTTGAACGCATTTTGCATGAAGACGATATCGTTATTTGTGATGAAAACCAACCGTTGTGTTTAGCTGGTGTGTTGGGTGGATTACATTCGGGTGTAAGCGAACATACAAGTGCTATTTTCTTAGAAAGTGCCTATTTTAATCCAGTGAGTATTCGCAAAACTGCCAAACGTCATGGAATTTCAACAGATGCTTCTTTCCGATTTGAACGCGGCATTGATCCAAACATTACTAATTACGCATTAAAACACGCAGCTATTTTAATTGCAGATATTGCAAACGGAGAAATAACTTCGGATATAACCGATATTTACGCAAAAAAAATAGAGGATTTTTCGGTTTTCTTGAATTATAGTAATGTTAACAAAATTTTAGGTGAAAATATTCCAAACGAAACCATCAAGAAAATATTGGTTTCTTTAGACATAAAAATTACCAATATTACCGATAAAGGCTTAGGATTATCAATTCCGGCTTATCGTGTAGATGTGCAACGTGAGATTGATGTGGTCGAAGAAATTCTGCGTGTATATGGCTTCAATAATATCAAAATTGGTTCAAAAATCAATGCAACTATTGCTTATGGCAGCAAAACCGATGACCATAAAGTGCAAAATATTGTGGCAAACCAATTAGTGAGCCAAGGTTTCTATGAAGCCATGTCTAACTCATTAACCAGCACAGCTTATTCTGAATTTATATCAGAGCAAAACCGAAACCAACAAGTAGCAATTGTGAATCCATTGAGCCAAGACTTATCAGTGATGCGACAATCGTTATTATTTGGTGGATTAGAAGCGATAGCCTATAACATCAACCGAAAAAATAGTGATTTAAAACTTTTTGAATTCGGTAAAACCTATGCAAAACCACTTTCAGGTTACGAAGAATACAAACATTTAGCGCTTTTTGTAACGGGAAACACCAGTGCAGCCAATTGGAATGTTGCCACTACAAGTACTGATTTCTTTTTGTTTAAAGGATATGTAGATGCCATTTTACTGCGTTTAGGATTGAAAAATGTAGCTACCAAACCCAATGAAAGCGAGCAGTTTTCTGAAAGCATTTCCTATTATTTGGGCGACCGTTTAGTGGTTTCATTTGGATCGGTTAAGAAAAGTATTTTAAAGCATTTTGATATCAAACAAGAAGTTTTTTATGCCGATTTTAATTGGAGTACGATTTTGAATGTGGTTTCAAGCAAAATTAAGTTTACAGAACTATCAAAATATCCGATTGTAAAACGTGATTTGGCATTGTTGATTAAAAACGAAGTTTCGTTTGCAGATATTTACAAAACGGTAAAATTAGCCGATAAGAATTTAATTTTAGACATCTCTTTATTTGATGTGTATCAAGGCGATAAATTACCCGAAGGAACAAAATCATACGCAATCAGCATGAAATTGCAGGATAAAGATAAAACCCTAACCGACGCCGAGATAGACAAAGTGATGCAGAAAGTACAAAAACAACTGCAAAGCGAAGTAGGTGCAGAATTAAGATAAAAAAAAGGAGCTTTAAATTAAGCTCCTTTTTTTTACATCTTTTTAAAAATTAAATCTGATTTAAAATCTAAATCAATATCTTTTATCACCACACCGCCTTGCGAGTCAAAACGGGTAAAATTATAATCTTTAATTTCTTCTGTGGCTTTTAATTCATCTACATAATTCTTTCCTTCGGCATTTGTTTTTACAGTAATCGCCACTTTTTCTTTGGTGTAAATCCAATTTTTTTCAAACATAAATTTACCGTTTTTCGATTGGCTGTGATCAATTACATAAGGTTTTATCAAAGTAAATTCTAAACGTTTTAAGTTAAAATTAGTATCATATTGAAAAAAGCCTTCGTAAAACTGTTCCGAATAAAATTCAATAATATAATCTCCAGATTTTGTTCTAGATCTTGAAAACGAATAATCTTTGAAATTATTAAAAAAGTCTAATTCAGGTATGTTCACGTATTTTCTGATTACTACTTCCGTTAACCAATACATGGGCGAATCGTTACCACTGTATCGGTCAAAAAAAACGGTATCCATAGAAACAACATTCTTTGGATGGTTTAGAACGCTTTTATTAATTTTTTTGTTTTTTAAATTGATAGAAACATCATACATTAAAGCAGATTTAAGCAATTCTGTACTATCATTCATCGCTGCTTGGTGCGACACAAAGTACTGGTAATTATCATACGAATAATTATTATACATTTGGTTGCGTACTTTTTTAATAATATCAATAATACCTGCCCGAGATAACTTGTCGATAACCATTTCTTCTAAATCGGTATCTTCAATCTGTGCCTGTGCGTTCCATGTATTAAAACACAGAAAAGCAAAAAGTATAATGATGTTTTTTTTCATTTGTATAGTATTAAGGTGCAAAATTAATGCATTATTATAGAATAACAATGTTCGCTTTAATATTATACAACTAATGTACCATTTTTATTGTGCTGGTTTTAAATTGAACGGATATCTGTTTACAAGGTTTGAATTATAGTACGATCCTTTTGATGATGATGTGGATAATTCTTCCCAGATTTTAAATGGTACATGTGCGTGAATATATTCTTCAGACCGAGTAGTATATACAATTAAATAACCATCTTCTTCGTTGCAACTGTAATATTCAATTCTTTTAATCCAAGAACTTTCAGGGGTTAGTTGCATTCTTTTTATGGGATAATTGGCTTTTGTGATTTCTTTTCGGGCTTCAACAAAGGTGCTGTAGCTACCTTTTAGTTCATCACACTCTTTTTTATTGTTGCACGCTAAGAAAGATGCCGCTACAAATGCTAAAAGTAAAATCTTTTTCATACTATTTAGTTTTTAAGATGTATTATAAAATTAGCATTTTTTATTGAAGTTTTAAAATTTTTAACAATTATACTTCATAAATACCATCTTCTTTAATGATGATTTTCTTTTCTTTGTAAAGCACACCAATAGTTTGCTTGAAAGTTTTTTTGCTCATCTCCAACACACTTTTAATTTCATCGGGATGACTTTTATCGTTCAAACCTAAAAATCCGCCGCTTTTTTCTAATTCATTTAAAATTTTGGATGCAGCATCTGATACTTTTTCAAAACCAATTTTGGTTCTTGAAACATCGATTTTTCCATCGGGGCGAATGTTTTTAATGTAACCAATAATACGATCTCCGGTTCTAAAATCTTCAAAAACTTCGCTTTGATACATCAATCCCTTGTGTTTTTCGTTGATGATTATATTGATGCCGGCATCGGTTATGTGTGATACAATCAAGTCAACCTCCTCGCCCACTTTCACTGTAATGGGATCGTTGCTTAAAAATTGATTAAGTTTAGACGAACCTACCAATCGATTGGTTTTTTCATCTAAATACATATATATCATATAATAGTTGCCTTCGGTCATGGGGCGTGCTTGCTCTCTAAAAGGCACAAACAAATCTTTTTCTAATCCCCAATCCATAAAAGCACCGTATTGATTGATGTAATTTACCTTTAAAAGCGCAAATTCATTTAAAAAAATATATGGTTCAATGGTTGTGGCTACAGGGCGTTCTTCTTGGTCTAAATAGATAAAAACTTCTATTTCGTCGCCAATTTCAAAATGCTCTGGTAAATATTTTTTGGGTAATAAAACATCTTGTGAACCATCGGTTAAATACAATCCAATGTTTGTGCGGCGAGCAATTTCTAATTTATTAAAGGTACCTATAGCTATCATAAAATTTTATTTTTACAAAAGTACAAACAATATTCGTAATACTTTTTAAGAATACTTTTACAATTGGTTTAATTTATTTTTTGTATCTTAGAAATAAAAAAGAAACTATGAAGAAAATGTATCACTACGCAACTGTTGAAAAAGCGTTAACCGAATTGAAAGAAAAAGGATTTACTACAGATTTTAATGTGGAAGAAAGCAAAATCCTTGCGAAACCCAATGATTTTGAGATTGTTGAAATTTACCGATACGAAGGTATGAGCAATCCCGATGATGAATCTACGGTGTATGGTATTAAAAACACCAGAACTAATGAACGAGGTGTGTTTGTTGCTGGAAATTTATCTTTTGCAGAAAATGAAGTGGCAAAAATTTTATTAAAAATTGAAATCGATGACAGAAAAAATGAAGACTAAAAAGTCTTCATTTTTTTATGGTTTTATTTCCAAATCGAATGTTTTTATGAGGACATCCAACGCCGGATTCAGTTCTTTTAGATAATCTAATTTGTCATTTATGGTGTATGCTTTTTTAATTTCAGCTTTTTCATTCACTTTCACCTCTATTTTTAAATGATAATTATTCAATTTTTTATGAATGAAAGATACTAAATCATACAAGTTTTCTTCAAAAGACAGTTTGCTTCCTTCGTTTGGAAATTCAACAGTCAACAAACAATCGTCTAAGGAAAGCTGTGCCATATTCATAGTGCTCGACATCAACATTCTACCGGTTGCGTAATATTGTTTAGAGCAATAATCCCAATATTCCTTTAGTTGTTCAAAAGTAAACGAATCTTTTGGTAAATCTTCTTGATTGATCGCAACCGGATTAATCGAGGCTTCCAATTCTCTTTTCTTGCGAATACTTTTTAATGATAAAGCCGAAACTTGATACTCGTTTGTTTCTTTAGAAATAATTACTTTTTGAGTTTCTAATTCTTCTTTTGGCGATGTATTATTATCTGTTTTTTCCGGCTCTTTTTTAGGTTCGGTACCACGCACAACTTTCGCATCTTCCACAACAATTGTATGGTTTTTTGATGCGTTTTTAAAGAAAGAAGCTGGAATTAGGTGTGAACTAAATTTTTTTTTTCAGGATGTGTTAAAGTAGCCAATTGCATTAAACAAAGCTCTACCAGCAAACGTTGATTTGCCGAAGCTTTGTATTTTAAATCGCAACTATTGGCAATGTTTATCGCTTCGATTAAGGTTTCTTGATTGAATTTTTCTGCTTGTTGATAAAATAATTTTTTATTTTCATCGCTCACATCAAGTAAATTTAATGTGTGTGGATTTTTACAAACCAACAAGTTTCTAAAATGAGTTGCCAAGCCCGATACAAAATGATTGCCATCAAAACCTTTTGCCAAAACCGAATCAAAAGTAAGTAACAAATTTGGAATATCGCTTGCCAGAATAAAGTCGGTAACGCGCAAATAATAGTCGTAATCTAAAACATTTAAGTTTTCTGCAACTGCTTGGCGAGTTAAATTGGTTCCGCAAAACGATACCACTCTGTCAAAAATTGAAAGTGCATCACGCATGGCTCCATCTGCTTTTTGGGCAATAATTTGCAAAGCATCTTCTTCAAAGGAGATGTTTTGGCTGGTCGCTACTCCCTTCAAGTATTCCTTTGCATCATTAACTGTAATTCTTTTAAAATCAAATATTTGACAACGAGATAAAATAGTAGGAATAATCTTGTGCTTTTCGGTAGTTGCCAAAATAAAAATGGCGTGTTTTGGTGGTTCTTCCAACGTTTTTAAAAATGCATTAAAAGCCGCTGGAGAAAGCATGTGCACCTCATCTATGATATAAACTTTGTAAATACCGGTTTGCGGAGGAATACGCACTTGATCAATCAGATTACGAATATCCTCTACCGAGTTGTTAGAAGCCGCATCTAATTCAAACACATTAAAAGCAAAATCTTCGTTAGGATCATCATAACCAATTTGATTGATTTTTCGTGCTAAAATACGTGCACAAGTAGTTTTTCCCACTCCGCGCGGACCGGTAAAAAGCAGTGCTTGTGCCAAATGATTGTTTTCAATGGCATTCACCAATGTACTTGTGATGGTTTGTTGCCCCACAACGTCTTTAAAGGTTTGCGGGCGGTATTTTCTTGCCGATACAATAAATTGTTCCATGAATTAAATGCTTACTGCAAATATATCAAAAATGTTTGATTAATCTTCTTTTGGATAATATCCAGAATCGCCCAACTTTTTTTTCCAGTTGGCTTTCACTTGTTCCATTTTTAAATCGCGTGCCGCTTTTTGGTAGTCAATTTTTCCTTCCGCAGCCAATTCTTTAATAATGGTTTCGATATAAAAATCTTCTAAAACTTCAGCCGGATCATATTTTGTTTTTAGCTGAATATCAAAAAGTTTTGCCGTTTGATTGCTCCAAAAAGCACTCCATCCACTTTTTAAATCTTTCACCAATTCAAAAGTAGTTTTGTTTGTTTGGCGATTGATCAGTTTTACTAAAATTTGGCCATCTTTGCGTGACAATTTTTTTAATCGGTCTTCAAATTGCTCTTTTAAATACTTCTCAGATCGTTTTAAATATTTTCTTTTTTGTGAATTACTCTCCATTTTCGCCATATTCTCGTTCATTACGGTTAAGTTTTCACTTGTTAAAACCGCATACGGATACACGCGCAAAATGCGACGTCTTAAAATACTTTGAATTTTGATGCGCTCTAATTCTTCTTTCGAAAAATTGATGTGCATTTCAGGTAAAAGAAATTCTTTTTCAATCTCGCCATCCTCCAAAACATTGGTTCTTAGAGAGTCGGCATACTTTTCCCAATCATGAACTTGTGCAGTCATTTGCAAGGCAAAAAAGGAAAAAAACAACATTAAAATTTTTCTCATGTTAATTCGTGTAATTAAAGGTAAATATAGAACAAAATTATTACTATTTTCGTTTAAAATTATATAAAAATAATGGAAACAAAAACCGTACTAAAAACCGAATCTTTAGCATTTTTAGAAAAATATTTAAACAACGCCTCGCCAACCGGCGTTGAAAAAGAAGGACAAAAATTGTGGATGGATTACATAAAACCTTATGTAGATACCATTTTTACAGATACTTATGGAACATGTGTGGGTGTAATAAACCCCGATGCCGATTTTAAAGTGGTGATTGAAGGGCATGCTGATGAAATATCGTGGTATGTGAACTATATTACCGACGACGGAATGATTTATGTGATTAGAAACGGTGGCAGCGACCATGTAATTGCTCCTTCAAAACGTGTGCATATCCATACAAATAAAGGAATTGTGAAAGGTGTTTTTGGTTGGCCTGCTATTCACACACGTTTGCGAACTGGAAAAGAAGAACCAACGCCTAAAATTGAAACCATCTTTATTGATTGCGGATGCGAATCAAAAGCCGAAGTGGAAGCTTTGGGTATTCATGTAGGTTGTATTGTGACTTATCCGGATACTTTTGAGATATTAAACGGCAACAAGTTTGTTTGTAGAGCGTTAGACAACCGAATGGGTGGTTTTATGATTGCCGAAGTGGCTCGATTATTAAAAGAAAACAATAAAAAGTTACCTTTTGGTTTATATATCACCAATGCGGTGCAGGAAGAAGTGGGCTTGCGAGGCGCTGAAATGATAACGCAAACCATTAAACCAAATATTGCAATCGTTACCGATGTTTGTCATGACAGCACTACCCCAATGATTGATAAAAAAGTAGAGGGCGATACCAAAATTGGCGCTGGTCCTGTGATAACTTATGCACCCGCGGTTCAGAATAATTTGCGCGATTTAATTATTGACACAGCAGAAAAGAATAAAATACCGTTTCAGCGTGCAGCTTCGTCACGCGTTACCGGAACCGACACCGATGCGTTTGCATACAGCAATGGCGGTGTGGCCTCGGCTTTAATTTCATTACCGTTAAGGTATATGCATACAACTGTTGAAATGGTACACAGAAACGATGTAGAAAATGTTATTCAACTCATTTATGAAACGCTTTTGAATATTGAAAATAAGTACGATTTTAATTATTTTAAATAGTTTTTAATGAAATAAAGAGGCTGTCCAAAAATTGGGCAGCCTTTTAATTACTTTGTATTAATAGAAAATTTAGATGGTACGCTCGTCCCAATCTCTAATTTCACGCTCGATATCTTCTCGCGTTCTACCAGATTTTTCTTGGATTTTTCCTAAAACTTCATCAAATTTTCCTTCTGTGAAAGCTTTATCGTCTTCAAACCATTCTCCATATTTTTGTTTAACGGCTCCTTTTACACGATTCCATTTTCCTTCTAATTCTAATCTGTCCATAGCATTACATTTTTAAAAATTATATATTAAATTTATTTTGATTCTTAATGATTTAAAATAATTGTCTAAAATCCTGTTTTTGTTTCATAAGCAGCTTTGTAAACAACATCTTCTTTTTCGTTTGTATTATTGTTTGCGTTTGCAGGAGTTTCATTTTGTGATAATTCGGATATTTTATCTTCTAAAGTGGCAATGACTTTATCCTTTTGGTGTGCGAAGCGGTTGGTGATTTTTTGAAGCTTTTGCTCGAAATTATTAGGCTCTTCAGAAACCTTTTCCAACAAAATGTTTTTCAAATTATCTGTTGATGTATCAATTGCCTCAACACCCTTTTTAAAGTTATTCAATAATTTGTGACGAATTTTTTCTCCTTTTGCAAGAGCAAGTAACAACCCGACTGTAGCTCCGGTTGCAGCTCCGGCAAGTATGCTTCCAATTTTTATAAAATGTTTCATATTATCAATTTTATGGTTTCTTGTTTAAATATTTTTGGATAATAAATGCTAAAATTCACTTTAAAGCCTTTGCATGTGCTAGGTTGCTTGTTGCACTTGCGAACTATTTGGAACATTTTGTTTTACAGCTCTATATTCAAACTGGGCATTTTTTTGAGGGCTTATTTTAAAGTAGTTAATATTTGGCAAGTTGTTTTGTTTGAGCTGATTTTCCGCATACACTTCTTTTAAGCGTTGAATATCATACTTGACAAAGTACGGTTTTCCGGCAAGCAAGTTTTCCACAATTTCAACAGCAGCAAGTGCGGCACAAGTACCAGCATGTTCATCTATATAAGGAATGGTCAGTATATTCATTCCCGTTTCATTTGATGTGCTATTTTTAATAAAATGTACCTTCATCCCTGCAAGAATTTGAAGTTCAACAGCAATACAACAAATAAGCTCTGATATTGGCATACCACTCTCTAATTTTCTGAAAATCGCTCCCACATTTTCATCGTGATACTTATGCAAATAAAGACCTGGCAAGATTGTTTTAATTCGATTTGAAAAACCTTCGATTTGATTAGTCATCTTCGCAGATTTTTCCAATTTTAGTGTCATCTCTAAAAAATTCATTGCATTTGAATAGCAATTGTTTGAATTTCTTAATGCTTGTATTTTTACGATTTCCATAGCTTTCTTTTTTAATTAAAATCTATAAAAAATTGTGCCAATAGAAATGCGAAATAAAATTCATAATACTACGAAAAATCAATTTTGTGATTGGATCCAAAAATTTCAAACCTCCCCTAACCCACTTATTATCTGCAAATAATTAGAATTAAAAACAATAATTACTAAATATTTAAACTTGAAAAAAGATATAAAAAATTGGACTTTTTAATGCAAGAAAAGATAATAGCTCTCTAAAATAAATTGATAAGAAATTTAATTTTATAGAAATAGTTCACAACATGTGGATATTTTCACTTACATTTTTATTTAAAGTTCATAAATTCCATATTCCATTGTTCTTAGTATATCATTATCCTTAGTTCAATATAAAATTCCATCAGACAAAATCATTTTATTCATAATTCAAAATAAATCATGAAAATTAGGTGACTTGTTGAAGGCAAATCTTTCAAATCTCTAAATAATATGTTATTGAAATCTTTTATGCAGTGAACCAATTCTTAACTATTATTCTGGTAGTCTGTCAACAAAAAATACATTATTTCAATAATAGTTAATTTTTTATATCTATATTCCGAAAGCTAACTATACAAGTCACAAATTTAAAGAATAGATGTAGTTTTTTAATTAAAATAGTATCTTCGCAACAAACAATTAAAAATATTTTATGAAAAGATATATCAATAAATTACAATCTTATTGGTTAGCCGATGTAAGTTTTGCCACGCTATTAGTAATGCTGATTGCTGTTGTGTTTGTGCTACCCATCGTTATGCAAAACAACAATCATGGGGTTTTGGTATTCAACATACTTTTGTTAAGTGTGTTCTTGACAGGGGCTTTTTCCACATCTAACAAATGGCTGATTTTTATTAGTATTACGTTATTTAGTGTACACCTTATTTTGAGAGCAGTTCGCTTTGGCAATAATCCTTATTCCTATTATGTATTGGAAAATGTCATTGCTATTGCAAATACTTTTTTATTCATTATCATTAATTTACGCCTTTTATTCCGTGACCAAAGTATTAATGCTTATCGAATAATCGGAGCTATAAACGTGTATCTGCTTATTGCGCTGATGGGTGCACTGGTGTTGGAAGTAATTCATGCAACTGTGGGTTCATCTATCGCAGGAAATGTAAACTTAATTGGCAGTGATATTGATTATATACATTTTATTTACTTTAGTTTATCTTCGTTAACTACGGTTGGTTTTGGTGATATTTATCCTGTAAATGTTTTTTCTAAAATGCTGGCTACCTTTTTATCATTGCTGGGTGTGCTTTTTCCTGCTGTAATCATTGCTCGATTGGTGGGAATGGCTGCAAACACAAAAGATTTTAAGTAGCTCTTGACAACAAAATCCCCTAGAATGGTTTAAAAAACAATGCTTTTAAATCATTCTTTCACCATTCAAATCGCTTAGTAACACGTCGGTCATATAATCAACAAACGGCTGTGCTGTTTTAAAAACAGCAACGGCTTTCTTGTTAAAGTCCTTTTGCAAAATTTCCTCATCGGTTAGCGAATGTGTCAGTAAAAACTGTTTTTTCTTTATAAGGTGGATACGTTCATGGTTTTTATCAAAGCCTTTGGGTGCTGTTTTTACTTCTTCACCTTCCAATTCGCCAAAAACTTCCTTAATTTCTTTCGTATTAAGAATGATTTCTAGCTCATCATCTAATTCAATTTCTTTTCTAATTCTTAATAAATCTTCTTTGTTAGGTCCAAAAAAGCCAACCCCAATAAATGACTGGTTATTCGGTTCGATATGCAAATAATAACCACCACGCAAATCAGGCTTTACTCTTCCCACCGACATGGAAAAGTGTGCCTTATAAGGTGTTTTGTCTGGTGAAAATCGAACGTCGCGGTAAATTCTATATATTTTAAGAGGTTCTAAGTTACTGTCTATACGCTGAAATTCATTATATACTTCTTCAAATAATTGATTAGCTTCAGCCTTAGCAGTTTCAAACAGCTCTTTATTTTCTAAAAACCATTCGCGGTTATTATTTGCTTTTAGCTTTTTAAGAAATGTAAAGATTTTAGTATTCATGATTTTTGTTTTAAAGATAGCATTTTAATTCGTATGCACTAAAACATTTGATGCGTTTTTGCCTATGTTTTTTGCAATTTTTGCCGTTGGTAAATCATTTGCACCTCCATTGAATGGGTCTTCAATTTCTTCTGCAATTAATTCAATACTCAATAAAACGTAGAAAATAATCATTACCAAAGGTACTATATAGTAGCCGGTTGAAAACACATAACCAATAGGCAAGGTTAACACATACATAAAGATGAATTTTTTAATAAAAGCTGCATAAGCCATCGGTATTGGCGTGTTTTTAATACGTTCACAAGCACCGGCAACATCTAACAAACCATTTAAATTTTGATCAATTATCAGTTTATCTTCAAAGGAAATAACTTTATCGGCAGCTAGTTTTTGCAACATTACATACATTCTGCTCACTACTTTTGTAGGCGGATGTTGTGCTTTTAAGTACTCGTCGTATTCTGGATGTTCTTCCTCATCCAACATATATTTTGTTGATTCGCTTGTTAAGTGGGTGTGTAATACTTTTGCAAATAGCTTTATTTTATTGCTGAAAAATACGCGATTGGTTTTATCTTCCTCAGGCAATAAGGCATTTAGTTTCACGGAGAGATTTCGGGAGTCGTTTACCAATTTCCCCCACATTTTTCTGCCTTCCCACCATCTGTCGTATGCGGTGTTTGTTCTAAAAACCAACAAAAGCGACAATACAAAACCAATTACACTGTGCATAATTGATGCGTTTTTTAAGGCAGAATTCTGTCCTAAATCAAAATAATCGAGTTCTAAATAAGCCACTAACCATGACAAAGCACCCATTAATAAAATAGAAGGCCACAATTGCCGAATGGTATCAGACTTGTGTACCTTAAAAATAAATCCTAACCAATCTTTTGCATTATATACTTTCATGTGCTATCGTTTTCCTAATTCTATAACTTCTAAATTTTTTATCTTTCTTTCTTCTATTTCAAAACGCAACATAGTCCGCATTTGATGAAACCCATAAATACCTGCTGCGCCAGGGTTTAATGTTAAACAATGAAATTGTTGATCAAATTGTACTTTTAGGATATGCGAGTGTCCGCATATAAAAATATCGGGTTTGTATTTTAGAAAACCTTCTTTAATTCTTGCAGGATACTTTCCCGGATAACCACCAATATGCGTTATCCAAACTGTCATTCCTTCGCATGTAAAAACAGCATCTAACGGAAATTCTTTTCGTG
Organism: Flavobacterium sp. CBA20B-1; assembly: GCF_028473145.1. NCBI lineage: Bacteria > Pseudomonadati > Bacteroidota > Flavobacteriia > Flavobacteriales > Flavobacteriaceae > Flavobacterium > Flavobacterium sp. CBA20B-1. The sequence continues at coordinate 686,389 of NZ_CP092370.1, read as the reverse complement.
CTTCTGCATCATCAATATTTCCGTAAACAGCCTGCAAAGGTTTGCGCTTTTTTAATGCATCGGTCACCTTTAAATCGCCAATATCGCCCGCATGCCACACCTCATCTGCTTGTTCTGTATAGTGCAATATTCGGTCATCAATGTAGCTGTGTGTGTCAGACAGTAACAAAATTTTCTTCATTTATTTGGTTTGATTTGTGGTGTAAAATAAAATCATTTCTTCGATGGCGTTGCTACAAACCGGGCAAAAATCTTTTGTATTATTAATTTTCATTCGGCAAGTTAATGTAGGAATATACAATCCGTTGCCTTTTAATCCTTCAAATGCACCTATCACACCTTCTTTATATCTAGAATAAGGCGTTGGAACCGGCATTTTATCGCTCAATAAATACTTCCATTTAGATGAAAAATCAACCAATGATGTGATATTTTTCTCCCAAGGTTCCACACTTAAGGTTGCTTTATTTTCAAAAACATCTTCTTCGTAAAAATATTCATCTGCCAAACCTGCAAAACTATGACCGAATTCATGAACTACAACCGGTGCAAATTCTTTGTTCTTCGTAGTTGTTAAACTGTACGAATTCAAAATTCCGCCACCGCCATAAAAGTCGGTGTTCGCCAAGATAATAATGTGCTGATACGGAATATTTTCCAATTGGGTGTGCAATAATTTGGTGTGAAGCGTGGTTAAATATCTTTCTGAATAAAACGTATCAAAATTTGATTGAACCGCCGTATTCAGCCAAATATTTTTTGATGGAATACTTATGCCTGACTGTTTTGAAACGGTTTTCACGGCTACAATTTCAAAATAATCTTGGTATTTTTTTAAAACCTGATGTTTAAATAAATTTTCAACCGTTTTGTGGGCGTATTCCATGAAAAGATCTAATTCGGCTTCAGTATATCCTTCGGCAACCAACGCTATTTTAATAGGATTTTTTACTTTAGAATGATGAACAATTTCATACGGATTGTTAACATCTTTAGCTTTTCGAATCAAAATATCTTTTGGATCGATAAATTGCTGCGATACTATTCGTTCATGTCTATCTGCTGTGAAAAAAGTAACATCAACCCGAATTGGTTCTTTTGGAAAAGGAATTAAAAAAGAGTTTTCAAAACTTTTAAATTGTTTTTTTGCATCTTCCAAGGTCAACCATTCCTGAAACAAACTTCCAAATGGCAACACATAGATTAATTGATTATTTGCTGTGCTATAAACCTTAATTTGACCGTTGCCTTGAATGGGCGTAACAGACAGATTATCAACCCGTCCGTGCCATTTATCTAACTGTATCTTATCTCCTAAAAAAGCTTGCTGATTTTCGTGGTTTCCTGCAAAAATATAATCCAAACGCAAGGTTTTATCAACAAAATAATCATCGAAATGCTGTGCATTTGCTACAAAATGTAGCAGCAAAAAGAATAGAAATAATTGTTTTTTCATGAAAATATTGTTTCTACAAAAATATTTAGTTTTTTGTTAATACACGCATTCTGTGAAATTAAAGTATATTTGTATGTTTAAAATTTTAATAATTGAGGTACTTTATTCAGTTTGCATATAACGGTACAAATTACCACGGCTGGCAGTTTCAACCAACCGCAATCAGCGTACAAGAAGTGTTAACCAAAGCTTTAAATATTTTGTTTAAAGACCCATTTGAGTTAATTGGTGCTGGCAGAACCGATGCCGGTGTGCACGCAAAATTAATGTATGCTCATTTTGATACCGATGTGGTTTTTGATGCAGCAAAAATGGTTCAAAAATTGAATTCGTTTTTGCCTGAAGATATTACCGTTTTTAATTTCTTTGAGGTGGATAAGGAGGCACACGCCCGTTTCGATGCCGTTTCGCGTTCGTATGAATATCATATCCATACATTCAAAAACAGCTTTTTAAAGAATTTAAGTTATTATCAGTTTAAAAATTTAGACATTGATAAAATGAACGAAGCAGCGAGAATTTTGCTGCTATATGAAGATTTTGAATGTTTCAGTAAAACACATACCGATGTTTTTACGTTTAATTGCAACATCACCACTGCTTATTGGGAAAAAAACGGTTCACAATTGATTTTTCATATTTCTGCAAATCGTTTTTTGCGCAATATGGTTCGCGCCATTGTGGGAACGCTGATTAATGTGGGTATCGGAAAAATCTCGGTTCAAGATGTTCATGAAATCATTCAAAGTAAAAATCGTGGCAATGCAGGTTTTTCAGTACCTGCTCACGGATTGTATTTAACAAAAGTAGTTTATCCATATATAAATGAAACAAACTAAAACTTCTACACTAAAAAAAGTAATGCACTACGCCCAACCCTACAAAGACAAAATTTTTTGGGTGGTTGTAACAGTTATCACGCTTTCTATTTTCGGAGCGTTGCGCCCTTACATGGTTAAAAACGTTGTAGATGTGTATATTGCAAAAGCCGATTTAAACGGACTGAATATTTACGTTGCGTTAATGGCTTTGGTACTTCTTTTAGAAGTGTGTTCGCAGTTTTTCTTTACCTATATTGCAAGTTGGTTGGGACAAAACATTATTAAAGATATTCGTACCAATTTGTTTCAAAAAATGCTTAAATTTCGATTGAGCTTTTTTGATAACGAGCCCGTTGGTAAATTAATAACTCGAAATGTATCCGATATTGAAAATATTGCAAGTATTTTCAGCCAAGGACTCTTTATGATTGTGGGCGATGTTTTAAAAATGTTGGTTGTTTTGGGCATTATGTTGTGGATGAATTGGAAACTAACACTCATTGTGATTGTAGCCATGCCCATTTTACTGTATGCTACCCGAATTTTTCAAAAACACATGAAAGTTGCTTTTGAAGAAGTGCGTTTACAAGTTGCCAATTTAAACACGTTTATTCAAGAACGTTTAACGGGGATGAAAATTGTTCAACTGTTCAACCGTGAGCAAATTGAATACGAAAACTTTAAAAAAATCAACCAAAAACACAACGATGCCTGGCAGAAAAACATTCTGTACAACTCCATCTTCTTCCCTATTGCCGATATTGTATCGGCGGTTACATTGGGTTGCGTAATTATTTATGGTGGATTTACCATTGTTCAAGGCGATAATTTAACCACAACCGGAGATTTGTTTGGATATACCATGATGATTTCGATGTTGTTTAACCCGTTGCGACAAATTGCCGATAAATTCAATGTGATGCAAATGGGAATTGTAGCTGCAGATCGAGTTTTCGAAATTTTAGACCGTGATGATTTAATTCAAGAAGAAGGCAAACTTACAGCTCCTGCTTTTAATGGTGCGATCGATTTTAAGAATGTAGCTTTTAGTTACAGCAACGGCAAAAAAGTAATTAACAATATCAATCTGAACATTAAGGCAGGGCAAACAGTCGCTTTTGTTGGAGCTTCGGGTGCAGGAAAATCAACCATTGCCAATCTTTTAAGTCGATTTTACGATATAGAATCGGGCGAGATTTTGATTGATGGAAGAAATATTAATGAATTTACTTTAAGCAGTTTAAGAAATCAAATTGCAGTGGTTTTGCAAGATGTTTTCCTTTTTTCAGATTCTATTCTAAACAATATTCTTTTAGATAATCCAAGTGTCAGCAAAGAAGATGTGATTGCTGCAGCAAAAAAGATTGGGATTAACGATTTTATTGAAAAACTTCCCGGCGGATACGATTACAACGTAAAAGAACGCGGTGTGATGCTGTCATCGGGTCAGCGACAATTAATTGCATTTTTACGTGCATATATGAGCAATCCAAGTATTTTGATTTTAGACGAAGCCACTTCTTCTATTGATACGTATTCAGAAGAATTATTACAAAATGCAGTGGAAATCGTAACAAAAGACCGTACATCAATCATCATTGCGCACCGTTTGGCAACCATTGTAAATGCCGATTTAATCGTGGTAATGGATCAAGGTGCTATTTTGGAAACTGGCACACATGCCCAATTACTTGCAAAAGAAAGCGGTGCTTATAAAAATCTGTACGAATCGCAATATGCAAGTTCAACATCAGTCAATTAACAAATAAAAAAGCGTATAAAAGTTTTAAAAAAATTCTTAAATTCGCAACACAAATATAGCATATTTAATATTAAAAAAAATCAACGCTGAAAAGCTGTATGCTTAAAGCTAAAAACAAATAAAAATGAAATACGACATCATCATCTTAGGTAGCGGTCCAGGCGGATACGTAACAGCTATTAGAGCTTCGCAATTGGGTTTTAAAGTTGCCGTGGTAGAAAAAGAAAATTTAGGCGGAATCTGTTTAAATTGGGGGTGTATTCCTACCAAAGCTTTGTTGAAATCTGCACAAGTTTTCGATTATTTAAAACACGCTGCCGATTATGGTTTAACGATCAATGGCGAAGTTGACAAAGATTTTAATGCTGTTATTGCACGTTCTCGCGGTGTTGCAGAAGGAATGAGCAAAGGTGTTCAATTTCTAATGAAGAAAAACAAAATCGAAGTGATTGATGGTTTCGGAAAAGTAAAACCAGGCAAAAAAGTAGATGTGACAGATAAAGACGGCAACGTAACCGAAATTTCTGCAGATCACATTATTATTGCAACAGGTGCTCGTTCGCGCGAATTGCCAAACTTACCGCAAGATGGTAAAAAAGTAATTGGTTACCGCCAAGCAATGACGTTACCAACGCAACCAAAGAAAATGATCGTTGTTGGTTCTGGAGCTATTGGGGTTGAGTTTGCTCATTTCTATAATTCAATGGGAACTGATGTTACGATTGTTGAGTTCATGCCGAATATTGTTCCGGTGGAAGATGAAGATGTATCAAAACAATTTGAACGTTCTTTGAAAAAATCGGGCATTACAATCATGACCAATTCATCTGTTGAAAAAGTTGATACATCGGGCGAAGGCGTTAAAGCTACTGTAAAAACGGCTAAAGGAGAAGAAATTTTAGAAGCTGATATTTTACTTTCAGCAGTGGGTATCAAATCAAACATAGAAAACATAGGGTTAGAAGAAACAGGAATTGCTACCGATCGCGATAAGATTTTAGTAAACGATTTCTATCAAACAAATATCCCGGGTTATTATGCCATTGGCGATGTAGTTCCAGGACAAGCCTTGGCACACGTTGCATCAGCTGAAGGAATTTTATGTGTAGAAAAAATTGCAGGTTTGCATGTGGAGCCGTTAGATTACGGAAACATTCCTGGTTGTACCTATGCGACACCGGAAATTGCATCGGTTGGTATGACCGAGAAAAAAGCAAAAGAAGCGGGTTACGAAATTAAAGTTGGTAAATTTCCGTTCTCTGCATCAGGTAAAGCAAAAGCTGCCGGAACTCCGGATGGTTTCGTAAAAGTAATTTTCGATGCGAAGTACGGTGAATGGTTAGGTTGCCACATGATTGGTGCCGGCGTTACCGATATGATTGCAGAAGCAGTTGTTGCCCGTAAGTTAGAAACTACAGGTCACGAAATTTTAAAAGCAGTACACCCTCACCCTACTATGAGTGAAGCGGTTATGGAAGCTGTTGCTGCTGCTTACGACGAAGTGATTCACTTGTAAGATTTTGTTTTAAGTTTAAGGTTCAATGTTTAAAAAGTTGAACTGAATAATAAACCTCAAAGGAATTAATCTTTTGAGGTTTTTTTGTATGTTTATTTTTTAAAATGATACTTATGCTTTTCCGAATTTCAGTTACATTCTGTTTGTTTATTTCATTTGCAAAGACTTTTGCTCAATAAGAAGAAAGATGTGTTCGAATTAATAATTTTTCTATTGAAGAACGAAATCAAAACTATCCTTTTAATAAAGCAGCACGAATTGTTTTTGCTTCGTTTGAAGAAGATCCAAAAAAATTATCAAAAAAGCAAATTAACAAATTAATAAAACAAAGTCTATTAGAATTAGACAAAAGTGGAGAAATAGAAGCATTTATACACGGTTCTATCATAAAAATGTATTTTGATGAACTAAAAAATAATTTTTCATATTATAACCCTGCTGATTTTGAAGAAAAAATTGATTTAAACGAGGAACAGAAAAATGAATTAACTGATTTGATTTACAATTTCGGAAATAATCATAATAATGCTGTAATGTGGGCTGCTAAATGTTATATGCCTAGAAATGCCATTTTATTTTTTGATGATAGGAACAATTTATTTGAATTTATTGAGATATGCTTTGAATGTAGCAGATATAGAACTAGCGATGATAATGTTGATTTAAATAATAATTGCGCAGAAAAATTATATCTATTAAAGGAACAATTTGCCAAAGCAGGTATTCAATATGGGGTGAAAAAAGAAATGATGTATCCTCCATTCACCCCTTAGTCCTTATGTTATTCCTAATAAATCCGTTGCTTCTTGTAAAATAATTTGTTTGCGTTTTTTGTTGAATTTAAAATGGTCTAACAATACCGGGTTTTTGACTAATTCGCGTACCAAAATACAATTTTTAGACAATAATTTCTGCTCTTCTTCATTGGTTAATGTTGTTAAGCAGGTGATGGGATACAAACCAAATTGATCTGTTAATCGCTTAATGCTATTCTTTTCTGGATAATTCCAACCAATTAATTGAATACGATAATGTTTGGCAAAAGCAATACTATCGGTTGTAAAAAATGCATTTGTAATTAAAAAGCCTTTGGTGGGTTTAAAAGGTCTGCCAAAAAATGTGAAATCTGCTTTTTTTAAATCGTTAAATCGCGATAAAAAATACATCGAAGTGGTTACACTTATTTTGGCATCCATATCGTTTCGGAACTTACATTCACAAACAATATCTGTTTTTCGGTTCGAAACAATTACAACAATCTCATGTGTAACTGTAGATTTTCCTTCTAAAACCTGACTAGTAATGGTATCAAAACCTTGAACCTCAAAGATTTTTGCGACCCATTTTTCAAAATAAAAACCTTCTGGACCTAAATCTTTTAAAGCTCTTTTTAAACTGTAGCGTGCCGCTACCGAAGATTTTATGGTTTTTAACAATGCAAAAGCCTTTTCATACAGTTCTTTTGTTGTAATTCCGTTATAAATTTCTTGGGTTATGGTAGTGCAAATTGCTTGTGCATCTTTCTTATCTGCTCCTGAATTTACCAAGGAACGGTATAAACTTTCTTTAGAAAAAACAGCTGTTTCTCCAGACTGCTTTTTAATTAGTATTTCCATCTGTTTTATAAAGGTTGCTATTTGAGATAAAACTAATAAATTATTTCAATTTTAACTTATAAAAAACCTCTTTTTGAGGAAAAAGAGATTTTTTGGTATGAAATACAATCGTGCGTTTTTTATTTTAACACATCAAAATATAATTTTTGTTCATAAAGTATATTTCCGTGTTTATTTTTTAGAGTCGTAAAAGCGGGCTCTGTTGTTTTTGTTTCTGCTATTTGATCCATAGCTTTTGAAAGAAAATCTTTATAATACAAAAGAAAAACTTTATCGTATCCCTTTGTATCTGCAATAGCTAGTTTATAAACATCTTTTTGCAACTCTTCAGAAATTGGTTGCATATCGATTTGGTTAGCTGCTGCTGCACTTTTATAATCGTTTTGTAAGGTTTCTAAATCCTGTAAATGATCGCTCAGATATTTTTTCAGTTCTGGGTTTGCAACTTTTTCTTTTCCAATTTTAAAAGCTTCGATTTGATATTGCAAGTTCGATATCTGTTGGTTGACAAAAGCAGCTTCTGGATGTTCTTTCGCTTTTTTGTTTTTTGTTACAACGGGTTGATCTGCTGTTTCAGAATTGGGTTGTTTGTTGCAACCGATAAGTAAAAGTACGGCAAATAATAAAATATAGTTTGTTTTCATAAAGCAGTTAAATTTTTTAATAAAAATACAAACTTTTATTCAATTAATTAATTTTTAGATAAAAAAATTAAAAATAATTTTATTTTACTATAAAATCAATTCAAATAAGCCACTTTTCTTCCTCATAAAATATTGTAGAAGGTTGGCTTTAATAAAAATCTTAATTGTATATTTGTGGCGTTATTCGCGAGGAAAAATTTGACTGATTGCAACCTCTTTAAAAAATGCTAAAGCAGAAAACTACTTTAGTAAAAGGCATGCAATTTAGTTACCTCAATTAATTTTTTAAAACTAAATTATGGCATATTATTTTACATCAGAATCTGTAAGTGAAGGACATCCAGACAAAATCGCAGATCAAATTTCAGACGCATTAATTGATAATTTTTTAGCTTTCGACGAGGAATCGAAGGTTGCCTGCGAAACATTAGTAACAACAGGTCAAGTAATTTTGGCGGGCGAAGTAAAATCAAACACCTATTTAGACGTACAGCAAATTGCACGCGATGTGATTAAAAAAATTGGGTACACAAAAAGTGAATATATGTTTGATGCCAATTCGTGCGGTATTTTATCGGCCATTCACGAGCAATCGGCAGAAATTAACCAAGGTGTTGACAAGGTGAACAAAGAAGAACAAGGTGCAGGCGACCAAGGAATTATGTTTGGATATGCCACCACCGAAACCGAAGATTATATGCCATTGGCTTTGGATTTATCGCATAAATTGTTGCAAGAGCTGGCAGATTTGCGCCGTGAAAACAGTGAAATTACCTATTTGCGACCAGATGCTAAATCACAGGTAACTTTGGAATATGATGATGACAGCAAACCCAAACGCGTGGTAACTATTGTATTATCAACCCAACACGATGATTTTATTAAGCCCGAAAATGCATCTTTAGAAGCCAAAAACAAAGCAGAAAAAGCGATGCAAGATCAAATTAAAAAAGATATTGTTTCGATTTTAATTCCTCGATTATTAAAAAAATATCCGCAATACCAAGCGTTTTTCAATGATGAAATTACTTATCATGTGAATCCAACAGGTGTTTTTATTATTGGCGGACCACACGGAGATACTGGCTTAACTGGCAGAAAAATCATTGTGGATACTTATGGCGGCAAAGGTGCACACGGTGGTGGTGCTTTTTCAGGAAAAGACCCAAGCAAAGTAGATCGTTCTGCTGCGTATGCTGCGCGATACATTGCAAAAAATTTAGTGGCTGCTGGTGTGGCCAATGAATTGTTGGTTCAAGTTTCGTATGCGATTGGAATTGCAGAGCCAATGGGTGTTTTTGTAAACACTTACGGCACTAAAAAAGTAGATGCTAGCGATGGCGAAATTGCAAAAAAAATCACTGAATTATTTGATTTACGTCCGTATCATATCGAACAAACGCTAAAATTAAGAAAACCAATTTACAGTGAAACTGCAGCTTACGGACATATGGGGCGAAAAAACCAAACCGTTACCAAAACATTTAAAAGTCCAAATGGTGATGAAAAAACCATGGAAGTTGAGTTATTTACTTGGGAAAAGTTAGATAAGATTGATGCCGTAAAGCAAGCTTTTAACTTATAATCAACCTAAAAAAAAGACTATTTCAACCGCTTTCGTAAAAAAAAGCGGTTTTTTATTTTACAAAATGCATTAATCATTCGATTTTTTTAATACATTAGTTGTATTAGTTGTACACAGAAAAAAATTATGATTGACAAAATTATTGTTGGTAGCGAAGAATGGTGTTCTTTACCCAATTTAAAGGTTCCGGCTATAAAAGTGCGCGTAGATTCAGGTGCAAAAACTTCTGCTTTACATGCCGAACAAATTGTTCCTTTTGAAAAAAATGGTGAAAAATGGGTGAAATTTGTCATTCATCCCATTCAAAGAAGTGCAAAAAGCACCATAAATTGTGAAGCAAAAGTTATTGATAAACGTGTTGTTAAAAGCAGTACTGGAACACGTGAAAGCAGATATGTGATTCAAACCGAGCTTTCCTTGGGAGAACAGTCATGGAATATTGAACTTACCTTAACAAACCGCGATTCTATGGGCTTTAGGATGCTTTTGGGCCGCGAGGCGATGACGGGCAGAATCATTGTGGATCCTGATGAGCATTTTAAATTTGGCATCGTTACCCCAGAAAAACTAAAAGAATATTACAGCACATCGCACTTGGGTGATAAAAAAGGTTTGCGAATTGGTGTTTTGGCAAGCAATCCAGAGCTGTATTCCAACCGACGCATTATGGAAGCAGGTGAATTACGAGGTCATGAAATGCACTTTCTAAACATTAAACATTGTTATATGAAATTAGATGCCGATCATCCGGAAATTCACTACCGTGGCGGTCGAATTTTAAATGATTTTGACGCTGTTATTCCTCGAATTCGTCCAAGTATGACCTATTATGGTTGCTCTTTAATCCGTCATTTTGAGTCGTTAAAAGTATATAGTTTGAACAATGCCGCATCAATCACACAATCGCGCGACAAATTGTATTCTTTGCAAATGCTTTTAAATCACGGAGTTGACATTCCAACAACTGGTTTTGCAAATTCGCCTTTAGATACCAACGATTTGATAAATATGGTGGGTGGTTCGCCATTGATTGTTAAGCTTTTAGAAGGGACCCAAGGAAAAGGGGTGGTTTTGGCTGAAACCAAAAAAGCAGCCGAATCGGTAATTAATGCCTTTAAAAGTGTGGGAGCCAATATTTTGGTTCAAGAATTTATAAAAGAAGCAAACGGAAAAGACTTGCGCTTATTTGTGGTTGACGGAAAAGTTGTGGCAGCTATGCAGCGCGAAGCTTTGCCTGGAGAGTTTAGAGCCAACATTCATTTAGGTGGAAAAGCATCGATTGTAAAAGTTACGCCCGATGAAAAGAAAATTGCCATTAAAGCAGCAAAAGCCATGAATTTAAAAGTTGCCGGAGTTGACATAATTCGCTCAGCCAAAGGACCTTTGCTTTTAGAAGTAAATTCTTCTCCAGGTTTAGAAGGAATTGAGGGTGCAACTGGCAAGGATATTGCAGGGGAAATGATAAAGGCCATTGAAAAAAACTTTAAATGGCTTCATTAATAACTGTAAACAAAAAATAAAATGAAAAAGATTCTTTATTTATTCTCATTAGTATTAGTAACTTTTACTACTATGGCACAAAACAACAGCAACAGCATCACACCTCAAGTAAATGTTAACGGCGAAGGTTCTATAAAAATTAAACCAGATTACGCAGTTATTACAATGGGTGCAGAAATTAAAGACCTGGATTCTGCAAAGGCAAAGAAACAAAACGATGAAATTATTGCCAAAATGATTCAAGTAATCAAAAAAAGCAATATTGCCGAAAAAGATTATCAAACACAGCGTGTGAATCTTTACAAAACAAGAGAATATCAAGAGAAAAAAGACTATTTCGTAGCGAGCCAAACAGTTACCATCACGTTGCGAAATTTAGATCATTATGAAAAATTAATGGCCGATTTAATGGAAGCTGGGGCAAATACAATCAACGGAGTAGAATTCAAATCAACCCAAACTGAAAAGTATGCTACTGAAATTAGAGCAAAAGCCGTGCTTGATGCCAAGAAAAAAGCACAAGACTATGCGGCTGCCTTGGGACAGAATATTGGTAAAGCATTAATTATTAACGATCAATCGTCAATCAATAATCCGCGCGTATATATGATGAAAACGGCAATGGCCGATGAATCAGCGGGCATGAATCAAACATTGGCAGTGGGCGAAATTGAAATTTCTACCAATGTAAATGTAGTTTTTGAATTGAAATAAGTATATGAACCCATCAAAAGAGTTATGGATTACTAAATTTTTTAAATTGAGTAATCCATCTTTTTTTACTGCATTTAGCGAAGAAACATTTTACGAAACAATTCGTGAAACAGGCTTTGTATATGGTTTTACGACCAAAACAATACAACCTATCTTTAATTCATTTGATCTTACACAAGAAGAATTCACCAAAATTGTGCTTTTAGAAGCTTTGTACGGAACATTTGTGCTTACTAAAAAACAAACCGATTTTCACGAATTTACCAAACAAGCCGAAGATTTTTATGCAAAAATAAAGAATGCCAAAACCGAATCTTATTTTTCATTCATAACCTTTCCCTCAAAAAAAGCATTTGCTTCACTTGAAAAAATTTTAAATGACCGTACACATCGTTCTGCTAATTATTTAAACAAAACATTTTCAGAGCATTTATCAAACTTTTTAATATTTACAGATGTTTTGTGTTTTAGACGATTTTTGATGAATGAAACTGAAATTCTGAATTATTACCACTACTTAGAACACACTATTTCGCATTTGGTGGTGATTAGTTTTCATCAAAAACAGAATGTAACTAAATACGACCAAAAGATACAGCAAATCATGCAAACCTCTTTGAAATATGTTGACAAAGCACAATTTACCCCTGATCTTTTAGCCTTAAACACACAAAATATTAAAACTTTTTATGGCAAAAGTTACTTGGCAGATATTGCGCTAATGGTTTTATGGAACGATGAAAAAATCGATCGTAAAGAGTTTAAATTTATACTAGAACTCAACAAAAAATTGGAACTGCAAAAAGTAGTCACTAAAAAAGCACTGCGATTTATGTTGGAATTCATCAACGCACACAAACAAGAAATTCCCTATTTTCAGTTTTCGCATCCTTTAAAAAAGCTGTACAAAAACACCAATAAAAGCGTTGCTTTATTTATTAAAAGAAACAAGAAAAGCTTAATTAAAGAATTGGAAAACAACAAATTACTTATGCAACTTCTTGTTAAAGCCACATACAGTAATCTTTCTAAAAAAGAAAAGCAACAGCTTAAAAATCAGTTTATTGAACTGGGTAAAACAGTACCTGCGTTTACTATATTTTTAATTCCGGGCGGCAGTTTACTTTTGCCAATTCTTATTAAATTATTACCTGAATTACTTCCAAATTCGTTCAATGAAAACAAATAAATTCCATAAAAGCACATATTTTTGTTACATTTGGATTTAAAAATGGTAAGGTGCGTATAGTTCGTTTTATTGCAACGGTAATTTTATTAATTGTTGTTTTTTCATGTAAAAAGCAACCTAATGTATACGACCATGTAAAAATTCACACGCAAATCACCAATAAAAACTATACCGATTTTTCGTTAGATGATTTGTATTATGATCTACTATATGATATCAACTTTGCTGAAAATTCAAAAAATGCTGCCTTAAAAATAAATTATTTTGAAGAAACAGCTTTCAAAAATACTGATTCACTTGCAATATTTCGGGCAAATAATCTACAAATAGCCTTAACAGCGCACCACTCTGTAAGTAAAGAACGTTACAAAACGCTGTTCAGTGCGGCAAATTATTTTGAAAACAACAATTCACTTTATGATGCCTACTTGACCAATTATTTGATTGCTGAATATTATTTTTATTTGCAATATTTTCAGTTGGCGGAAAATTATGCCTACAAATCCATTGAAAATTTGGGTACTAATAACAATGAATATGCTTTTGAGAAAGCCTCTACCCTACTTTTAATCAGTAACATTCATTGGCAACAAAAAAAATTTCAAGAAGCCTTTAAAGCGCTTAAAAATTATGAATCGGTAGCTGAATATTTCAATACAAAGCTGATTCATCAAGAAAAAATTAAACTCATTGAAAGCCGATATGCCAATCATTTTGTGGTGGTGGAAAGTAAAATTGGAACTACCGATTACACCCAAGCCATAAAAAAATTAGCACTAACATATCATGTCAATAGTAAAAGCAGTGGTAAAAACAAAAAAATTCATCAACTGAATACGTTGCATAATTTAATTTTACACAAAATTGAAGCCAACGATTTAGACAGTTTAGATTTTTATTTGAACCAGTTAAAAAACGAAAAAGAATTTTTGTTCAGCATTCCGGTATTGCAATTAAATTACACCGTTATCAGTGATTACCTCGTAAAAATTAAGAAAGATACTGTGGCGGCAAAAGAATTTCAAAAAAATCTTTTGATTGAAAATAAGCAAAAATATCAAAATGTATTTTTAGAAAAACGTGTTTTAGAACAATTGATTCAACATTCAGATTCGTGTTCGGTTGCCATTAATCAACATTATTTGGATGTTGTGGGAAAAATAAAAAAAGAAAACGATCAAAAATTATTGGTGAACCAAAAAGTGGTTTATGAAAACCATGTTTTGCTTCGGAAAAATGCACAATTGAAACGAGAAATATATTTTGTGGTTGCCACCATTTTAACGGTTTCGCTCTTGGTTTTATTAGTGATTTTCAACATTATACAAAAGATAAATCTAAAGAAAATAAAACTAAAAAATAATTATATCGAACAAGATACCCAAGCATTAGAAGTAACATTGAACTATAAAAATGCAATTGAAAACAAGCTGAATGAAAGCAAAAAGCAGATTTTCATGGAATTGCATGACAATATCGTGAACAAATTATTTTCAACCCGTTTTTCTTTGCATAAAGATTATATGAATCCGAATAGCTTGGCTGTTGCTGCAAATACCCTCCTAGATGTGAAAAAAACCTTGATCGGAATTTGTGATAATTACAGTGAAATAAACAATTTGTTTGAAAAAGATTCATTTCACAAAATGCTGATTGAATTAATTGAAAATCAACCAAATAATTTTATTTCTTTTCAATATGAGTTTGATCAATCCATAGAATGGTTCAAAACGCATCCAAAAGTGCGCTTTCATTTGTATCGGGTATTGCAGGAATTACTGCAAAATATTCACAAACATTCTTCGGCAACTAAAGCAAAAATTCAGATTTTTAAAGAAGGCGAACATGTAAAGTTAGTCGTAACCGACAATGGTAAAGGCTTTACAAAAACTGCCAAGAAAGGTTTGGGAATAAGCAATATTTCCAACCGATTAAAAGAAATTGATGCCGATTTTAAAATGGAAAATAATAACGGTATGCGATTTATTATAACTGTTAAATTTTAAGCCATGCACCAATTCATTAAAGTATTTATTTTCGTAGGAATGCTTGCAATGCTGACTAATTGCAGAGAGAAAAAAGTGCATTATACCGGCAATTACAAAATTGATAGCATCACTATGCGCAAAAAATACAACCGTGAATATGCTGCGCATCCAAACAATTTAAAAAAATTACACTCTTTATATCAACAAGAAGGTGATAGCATTTTGTTGGGCATTAACCATCAACTGTACAGCGATTATTTGGTTAAAAACACCAAGTACGACAGTGCTTATTACTACTTAACCCTGGCTCAGAATTTGTTTAAAAACAACAGCGAAAAACGCTTTTTTAACTCCATAAGAAAAGTTGCCATTACCAACCGTTTAGAACTTTTAACCCAGTCTAGAATCGAGCTTGAAAAAGCAGAAAATTTAAGGCTGAAAGATAAACAGTTGCAAAAATTGTATGTAGATGTTTTTAGTTTGCCGCTTTTACAACAGCATGATTCATTGGATTACAACCAAAAAATGCAGTTTTATATAGAAAACAAAGCTTCTTTTGATGAAATTCTAGATAAAAATCCATTTTTAGAAAACTATTTAACCAGCGAAATCAGTAAATTTTTAATGCGAAAAGCACAGCATGATGATGTAGTTATGCGCACCGGCCAACGCATTGAGCAGTTATTAAAAGAAAAACGCACCAGCGAAGATGTTTTTTTTACCAATTTATTCTACACCATTTTTGCAAAAATAAACAATCCAGATGCCCGTATTCAAAAAGATTTTGATCTATACAAAGCGCATTTGGCCTCTATTCCCACCAAAGAAACCGAAGCTTTGTATTACTATTTAAAAGCAAAATACTTTCAAAAGCTACAAACAAAAGATTCCGTTTACAGCAATTATTTGAAAGCATTGGAAATTAGTCGCGAAACCAACAATTTCATGTATGAACACCACATTTTAGAGCAGCTAATCGTGACAGACAAAGCGCTTTCGAAAAAATATATGGCAGACTATATAAAAATGAACGATTCGCTGCTTTCCTATAAAAACTATATTGATGATTTTATTTTCAGCAATAATTCAAACACGTTTTCATTAAAATCAGAACAACAAAACATTCAAAAACGCAATTTGAATATCATAGCTTTTACCTTTTTGGTGCTGTTTTCCATGGTGCTTTATTATTTTATTTATCGAAACGTAAATATGAAACAATTGGCACACAAACACCGAGATTATTTAGATGAAAAAACAAAAATGTATAAATATCTGATTGATATTAAAGAACAAATGGATGCGTCTATTTTAAAAGAAAACAACAACACCAAGCAGCTCATCTATACTAAAACCATTAGTAAAATAGATGATTTAATGATTTATTTTAACGATCCTCAACCCGATTTAAACCTTTTACAGAATAAAATTAAGGAGATTGAAGACGAATCGCGCCGTATTTCTCACATCATTTCGGCTACTGAATACCATATTGTGGATCTTAATTACATCATCAATGATATTAAAAACCATTATTCAGATTTTATAAAGATGGAAACATTTATCGATCATAAAATTATTTTAAACGACGTGGAGTTTAAAACTTTGTTGCGCATTACACTTTTTACCCGCAAATTCATCGATCGAGTGAAGTTTAAAGAAAATCTAACATGTTTTCTATCCATTTATAAGAAAAACCACAAAACCATCTACAAAATTTGGCTAAGCAAACCTATTGTCTTAAATAAAGAACAAATCAGCTTTTTAAAAGATCGAACTATTTACTTTGAATCAACAATCAGCGATACAGAAAGCACATTGCTTCTTTATATTGCGTAATTAGGTGCAAAAAAACTATTCCTTTTTTAATTGATTTAAGATGTTTTCGATAGAAACATCAATTGCATCATCAAACCACAAATGTCCGTTTTTTACATATAAATTACTTTCAAAATTATTGGTAAACAAACCGCCTGTTCCTAAACCTTGTGGCATTTTGTTTTCTAACGTAAAAGTAAACTGAGCAATTGCATTTAAACCAATATTGCTTTCTAAAGCTGATGTAATCCACCAACCAATACCTAATCGTTCAGCAATTTCGATCCATTCTTTTGTACCTTTAAAACCACCTACTAAACTAGGCTTCAAAATGATGTATTTTGGCTTGATTTTAAGCAATAGATTTTCTTTATCGTTCACTTCTATCACACCAATTAATTCTTCATCCAACGCAATTGGAACAGGTGTAGTTTTGCACAAATCTGCCATACTGTCATATTGCTTTTGTTTAATTGGTTGTTCAATACTATGTATTTTGTATTCAGATAATTGTATTAACTTATTTAAAGCTTCACTTTTACTAAAACCACCATTAGCATCAACCCTAATTTCAATCATTTCGGGCGTAAAATGGGTTCTGATACCGGCTAATAAATTCATTTCTTCTTCAAAATCAATGGCTCCGATTTTAATTTTAATGCACTTAAATCCGTTTGCAATTTTATCTTGAATTTGTTGTTGCATAAATTCAGGAGTACCCATCCAAACCAAACCATTTATAGAGATGGCTTTTTTACTTTCGGTAAACAAACTTGGGAATAAAACAAATGGGTGCTTACTCTGCAACGACAAAAACGCTTGCTCTATTCCAAATTGAATGGAAGGCCACTCTCGTAATTCATTCCAAAGCGCATCTACACCTAAATGAATATGATCACACACCCATTGCATTTTGTCTGAATAATCCAATCGGTCGTCATAACTCAATCCTCTAAACAAACCGCACTCACCTATTCCGATTTTATCATCATCTTGAATAATTAAAAAATAAGTTTCCTTTGTATGCATCACTCCTCTTGATGTTCCCGATGCTTGTTTAAAGTTTAATAGGTATTTTTTAAATGTTGCTTTCATGGAAAATGTATCATTAGTTTTCAAAAAAATACCCTGAAAAAATCAGGGTTTCTTTTATATTACAATTGAATCACCCACAGGCAATAAAATCAGTTCTTTGTGTTTGTTTGCGAATTTTTGTTTTGCCACTTCGTGATCGATTTTAATGTATCCAAAAGTATCATAATGATAGCCTAATACTTTTGTTACATCTAAAAATTCAGCAGCCACAGCAGCGTCGTCAACATCCATTGTAAAGTTGCTTCCTATTGGTAAAATGGCTAAATCTAAAGGATTTCGCATAGAAACCAGTTTCAAATCATAAGTCAACGCCGTGTCACCGGCAATATATAAATTTTTATTATCGGCTTCAATTACAAAACCTCCAGGTTGTCCGCCATAAGTTCCATCGGGAAAACTACTTGAATGAATGGCATTTACATATTTTAAACGCCCAAAATCAAAATCCCAGCTTCCCCCGTGATTCATTGGATGTGCTTTAAAACCTTTTGCTTCATAATACCCTGCAATCTCTGCATTTGACACAATCGTAGCACCTGTATTTTTTGCAATAGTTTCCACGTCTAAAATATGATCGCCGTGTGCATGTGTAATTAAGATATAATGGGCCTTTAAAGAGTTTACATCAATATGTTTTGCCAATTCGTTTGCCGAAATAAAAGGATCTACAATAATATGAATGTCGTTTATTTCGATTCCTAAGGACGCATGTCCGTAATACGTTATTTTCATAGTTTTAATTTAAAATGATTGCAATTGAGAATAATAAAGATACAAAAAAAGTAATGAGTGCAATGCGTTTTAATTCGGGATCTAACTTTCGAGCATTTTTTGTTTTTGCCACAACGGCTAAATTTTTAAACAGCGGAATCAATGCCAAAACATATGCAAATTGATACCATTTTGTGAAGGTTTCAAAAGCAAAAATATTGAACGCAATAACAGCAGTAATGATTAAAAAAAAGTGGTAATTTTTAGCTTTTGCATATCCCATTTTCACTACAAGTGTGTTTTTATTCATGGCGGCATCGTTTTCAATATCGCGCATATTGTTCATGTTTAATACAGCTGTACTTAGCAAGCCAATTGCAACTGCTGGAAACAATATTTTTAAATCGATGCTATGCAAATATAAATAATACACCCCTAAAGTGCTTACCAATCCAAAAAACACAAACACAAACACATCACCCAACCCACGATAACCGTAAGCAGATGATCCAACTGTATATTTTATAGCAGCACCAACGCAAGCCACAGCTAAAACCAAATAAATTATTGCTTGAAAAAACTGTTCTTTACCAAACGAACAATAGATTACAGCCACCGATGAAAGCAATCCCAGTACCGAAGTGATTATAATCGCTTTTTTCATAGCTTGTTTGGATATTTCGCCGCTTTGAATGGCTCTTTGGGGTCCTACTCTATTATCGTTATCGGTACCTTTTACTGCATCGCCATAATCGTTGGCATAGTTAGAAAGCACCTGAAAAAACAACGTGGTTAGCAAACACAGTCCAAAAATTAACCAAAACGAAGCGTGTGATGGAACGGCGTGATAGGCACATGCACTGCCCAAAATAATACCGGAAACCGACAATGGCAACGTACGCAAACGTGCAGCTTTAATCCATTTTTTCATGAATATGTGTGTTTACAAATTGAGTGATAGTAGAAAAAACAAATGCTTTTTCTTCTTTATGTGCGGTGTGTTTGGCACCTGAAACAATACATTTTTGAACAATTCCCGAAGCCTTATCAAATGCATTGACCTGATTCATAGAACCAAATTCATCTAATTCGCCTTGAATAACCAAAATTGGAACGGTGATACGGGGAATAAAATGCTCGATATTCCAACTTTGATGCGCACTAGAAAGCCAAGTTTTGGTCCACGCGTAGTATAAATCATATACTTTATCGCCGTGGTATTTTTGTAAAGCCTTTGCAATTTGTGTGTTGTGTAACATTTCTTCTGCTTCGCGAACACCTTGCAAAGTTTCTTTTTCAATCAGCACGTGAACTCCTTCAACAATCAACAATGTTGTATTCTGTGGATACATTCCGGCATAAATTGTTGCCACCGATGCTCCATCTGAAAAACCAAACAAAACAGGTTGTTCCACTTGCCAATACTGCAACAAATCATTCAGAATAACCGCTTCTTGTTCTAGATAATCTATAGGTCGTTTTACGGTATAATTTTCCGAATTGCCGTAACCTCGTCGGTCATAAGAAATCACATTACAATTCAAAGCCATTGCCAATTCCTCTGGCCATTCTCTCCACAAAACGGTACAACCTAGCGAATCGTGCAATAAAACAATGGTTTTTAGTGGGTTTTCAACCGACCATTTCTTGTAATAAAGCTTTGATGTTTGTATAAAAACGGTTTCTTCACTCGTTGTTACATCCATGAATGTTTATTTTTTTCTATTTTGTAAAGAATTTCATTTGCCATTTGTTGCAACAGTGTAAAATCATAATAAAACAACGTTACCGTTCCGCCGGCAGTATGCAAAATTAGTGAACCTATTTGATTTTTTTCTTGAAAATAACTTTGTGAAATAGAAACTTTTTGAATTTTATAGATAGGCAGATTAATGGTAGCAATATCCCAAACACCTTTTTTTAGAACAATAAAATCATCTTGATACATCAATTTTTCGTTTTTGTAGCCCAGATACATCAATAGATAAATTGCAAAAAAAGCAAGAACCACCACCCATGAATAATACAAAGAATCGGTTGCATACAACACTCCCATAGCAATGAAAACTGGTAAACACAACCACAACATTTTTAAAAGCAAAACCCGTTTATTCGGTTTGAAATAATGCTGGTTATCTATCAAATTTTTGCTAAAAATAACTTGAAATAATGCGTTTAATTCTAAATAGTTAGCTCCAGGAACAATCAATCCTTTTTTGTTTTTATTATCTTCTGTTGATGCAACTTGTTTTATTTTTACTTCAAAGAGATTCATGAGCCTTTGAAAATAATTTTGCTGAAATAAAAACATTTGCACCTTGCTTGATTTTACGGATACAATATGCGAATCGGTCAAACCATAAGATGCTGTGATGTTTTGTTTTTTAAAATTGATTTGGTAATTGTAATAAGTGAGCAAGGTGCGTCCTAAATTAAAAAGAACAATTAACACAATGAGCGCTAAAATCATGAGAAGACCCACAAAACCAATATATTGCTCATAGGAAGCATCAAAAATATCATCGTAAACCGTGGAGTTGTCATCTAAGTAAAAAAGATCTTGCAATTGGTCTATAATTTGAAAAGAAATGGCAATCATTAAACCCAACGTTTGGAAATAATTGCGTGTTAGACCAATTTTTATAAGACTTGGCAAACCAATATTTATGGTGTTTGATATTGTATTAGCTTGCTTTTTTGTTTCTTCTTCAGGTGATTCATCCGTATCAAAACTATGAGTTGTTAACACTTCGGTTGATTCGTAGTTTGTAATTACTTCTTTAAATGCTAAAGCTTTTTTATAATCAACACCATTGATTTCGATTTCGGTTTTAGAGCTTCCGGCTGTGTCAATACTTATCAAATATAAACCAACTAATTTATGTACGAATTTCTGGTTTAAATTTACTTCGTGAATTTTATCTAAACTCACAACTGTAGTTGATTTGCTTAGCCAGCCTTTTTTTATAATTAATTCATTATGAACAACTTCATACGAAAAATAAAAAAAATCGACCAATTTTCTTAGAAAAGTAAAAAACGTAATTACTGCAATTCCCGCCAATAAATACCAGCTTTTTTCTCCTTTTCTAACAAACATGATGGCTAAAATGGGCCACGATGCCCGAACAACAGTCCACAAAGAGGTTGCTAATACCAAAAACAAGGCTTTGCGGTCTAATTTATTGGGTTGACTAAAATTATAGTTCGTTTTCTGACTCATTGTTTAAATCTTCCATTCGATTCATTAAAAAACTTTTCCAACGTTCAGCTTCTTCCAATGTGAGCCCAGGAATAGATATATCTGAAAAATTGTTTGCAGCGGTATATAAAGCCAATGTTGCCAAACCTAATTTTTTTGCATACCATCCTTGTTTGATTACCACGTGTTGCAAACGAATATATGGCGAAATGTGGATGCTTTTAACAATTAAACCTTTTTTAAAAATGACATCGTGCTGGCGAAAGGCATATCGTTTCTTTTTGTAGGAAATTAAGGGAAATATAGCCAAAAGCAAACAGATAAATAGGATTCCACTAATAAAATACCACTTTTCTACTTCCTCAAAAATAAAAAAAAGAGCTGTAGCACCAGCCGCGCCTAAAAACAAAATAATCAAGGAATTTAGCCATACTATTTTTCTGTAATTGTGATGCAATGGCTGTGTTTCCACCTCTTGATATGTGGGTATTTCGTTTATTGAAATGGTATTGTTTTGAAACATGGTTTTAAATTTTCAATAAGTGTAAAGTTAAAGAAACTTCTATTAAAATAATATGGATTTCGTATTTATTACAAACAAAAAAAGTTTAACAAAATGCTAAACTTTTTCACAAAACATACCTTTCAATTATACGTTTTTCTTCAGATAAGTAGCAATCACCTTTTTTTCGGCATCTAACAATTGTAATTCGTCTTTTTTAATTTGGATCGATTTTACACTTCCAAAAGGTACGCTGTATATTAAATGTTTCATTTCATCACCGCAATAACGCATGGTTGACATGCCTTTATCAAAGCTCACTTTATTGTCTGTGATATTAAATTCGCCACCTTGTCCATTACAGCCGTCGCTAGAGCTGTAGTAGTTGTCATTAAAAGACAACACCAATTCTTTTTGCTCATCGGTTGGAACAAAATCACGATTTTGAACATCTAATCGCTTCAAAACCCAAGAAGTATTGTTTAATGTATTTTTTATTTGTTCCGATGTTGCTTTCTGCGAATCGAACTTATTTTGAGAACATACACACGACATAATTCCTAAATTAAACATTAAAACGATTGCTAAAAATATGATTCTTTTCATTTGATTTTTATTTCAAATATACTACTTTTTCTTCTTTAAACTAAATCCATACGCCAATCTTAATGCAATTTGATCGGTTTCGTAGTCGCTGTAATGTTCATATCGCAAGCTGGCATCTAAATATTTATTGGCAAAACCAAAAACTGGTGCCAATATTAAAGAATTATCAAGAGCACCGTTTACACCAAAAGCTGCACCCGCTTCGCCCATCGTATAAAATTGATTTCCAAAAAAATACTTTACACCTAATTTTGCAGGTATAAAACCAACATCTTCTGGTTCTGTAAATAAATGTGTGTAACCCGATGTGAGTGTTAATGATGTTTTTCTGCTCATATCATATTGTGTACGCACGTCTATTCCCACACTTCCATCATAGGCACCGTCTGTTGGAAATCCGCCATTTAACCCAAAACCTAATCTAAAACCTCTGTTGTAATTGGTTTGACTAAACGCCATTGCGCTTAAAAATAATGTTGTTGCTGTTGTTAAAAGAACTTTTTTCATACTATTTTTATTTTTTTTAGGCAATAGCAACAAATGTTGTGCCAGCGAGTGCCTATCTTTGCAAAAAAATTGGAATGACGCTTAAAAAGTACACACAAGAATTTGGCTATAACTTTAAATTGGCTTACCCAATAATTTTGGCGATGCTTGGCCACACCATTGTTGGAATTATAGACAATATTATGGTTGGGAAAATTGGCGCTACTCAACTGGCAGCTGCTTCGCTTGCAAATAGTTTTGTGTTTATTGCTTTATCAATTGGCGTGGGATTTTCTTCTGCAATCACGCCATTGGTTGCTGCAGCCGACACTGAAAATGACACCGCTAAAGGTAGATCTGTTTTTATAAACGGAGTGTTTCTATGCACCGTTTTAGGATTGATTTTGTTTGCACTTTTGTATTTCTTTAAGCCTTTTATTGATTTGATGAATCAGCCAGACGATGTAGCACAAATGTCTAAACCATTTTTAGATATCGTTGCGTTATCACTAGTTCCTTTGGTAATTTTTCAAGGTTTTAAACAATTTGCCGATGGAAAATCGCAAACCAAATATTCTATGTATGCCACAATTATAGCCAATATCATAAATGTGCTTTTTAATTATCTATTGATATATGGTGTGTGGATTTTCCCCGAAATGGGTATGATGGGTGCTGCTTACGGCACTTTAATTTCGCGCGTTGTAATGCTTGTTTACTTTGTATATATCATGTACAAATTACCTGCTTTTAAAATTTATTTAGAAAAAATAGCGTTCAAAGAAATCAACCTAAAAATGAGCAAATACATTAGTGCAATTGGTATTCCATCATCGATGCAATCATTGTTTGAAGTGGCTTTGTTCACAGGTGCTGTTTGGCTTTCGGGAATGTTGGGAACTTCTTCACAAGCAGCCAATCAAATTGCTTTGTCTATGGCTTCAATGACTTTTATGTTTGCTTCGGGGTTGAGCGTTGCAGCCATGATACGTGTGGGCAATCAAAAAGGTTTGAAAGATTATGTGAAAATGGAAACCGTTGCCAAATCAATTATGTTAATGACCTTGATTCTTTATTCAGGCTTTGCATTGTTTTTTGTGTTATTTCACAACTATATTCCCTTGCTTTTTTTAGATAATACCGATATAAGCCAAGCAATTACAAACCAAGAAGTAATCGATATTGCTGGAAAATTATTACTGATTGCCGCGATTTTTCAAATATCAGATGGTATTCAGGTAACCGCATTGGGCGCTTTAAGAGGTTTGCAAGACGTGAATTTACCCATGATTATTACTTTTATATCCTATTGGGTAATTGGTTTTCCGCTGTGTGTTTATTTAGGGCTATACACCCCTTTACAAGCAGAAGGTATTTGGTATGGATTGTTGGCAGGATTAACTGTGGCTGCAATTTTTTCGTATCTTCGCTTCCATTTCATGTCAAAAAGATATATTAACAATAACATAAAAATTTAAACAATGGATTTACCAAAATTTGTTTTAGCCGATAACACCGATTTTCCTGATCATTTATTTGTGATACATTTAGAATATCCGCGTTTCATTATTGATTTAGAAACAGAAAACATTGAATTTTTAGAGGAATTAGACGAATCTGAAGAAATAGAACTTAAAGAAGAAATGGATCGTTTAATTGATCTTGCTGGTGAATTTTACGAAAGAGAAATTACCCGTTTTGCCGAAGATGAATAAAACAAAGAAGCTGTCCGAAAAGTCGGACAGCTTTTTTTTGTTGTATTTTTTCTCCAAAATAATTATCTTAGAGTTGCACAAAAAACCAACAATGGCTAAGGTAGTTTTTAAAAATCAAACAGGCAATAGTCCTGAACTTTTTCCGATTAATATTTTTGATAAAATCCCTAATAATCACCCTGTTCGATTAATCGAAGAGGTCGTTAACTCGTTGGATATTAGCAATATAATTAAGTTGTACAAAGGAGGTGGTACCTCTGCATATCATCCAAGAATGATGATTAAAGTGTTGTTTTACAGCTATTTGTCAAACGTTTATTCTTGCCGGAAAATAGCTAAAGCACTCACCGAAAACATCTATTTCATGTACATTTCGGGCAACTCTACGCCCGATTTCCGAACCATTAACGACTTTCGAGGGAAAATATTAAAAAATCATATTCAACAACTATTTGCCGAAGTAGTGAAAATGCTGGTTGAAATGGGCTATGTAAGTCTTGATATTCAGTACATTGATGGAACAAAAATCGAAGCCAAATCGAATCGTTATACTTTTGTTTGGAGAGGTTCGATTGAAAAATACAAGGAAAAATTAGAAGTTAAAATCAACACGATTCTTTCAGATATCGAAAGTGCTATTCAGTCTGATAATCAAGAAATTAACAAAGAAGAATTACCTAAAAGCATCAATTCGGAAGAACTTCGGGAGAAGCTATCGATCTTGAATAAAAAGCTGAAAGAACCCACTAAAAAACAGGCAAAAGAGCTACAAAAACTTCAGGATGAGCATCTTCCAAAATTAGAAAAATACGAAAAAGACCTAGAAACTTTAGGCGATAGGAATTCTTACAGCAAAACCGACCCTGGCGCTACTTTTATGCGGATGAAGGAAGATCACATGAAAAACGGACAGCTTAAACCGGCTTATAATACGCAGATTTCAACTGAAAATCAGTTTATTACCCACGTTTCCATCCATCAAAAACCGGGGGATACCACGACTTTGGAATCGCATCTCGATGGTTTTGAAAATCTCTATGGAAAACAAAGCAAAGATGTGGTTGCCGATGCAGGTTATGGAAGCGAAGAAAATTACGAAATGCTTGAAAATAAAAGCATTAAAGCCTACGTGAAGTACAATTATTTTCACAAAGAAGCGAAACGGACGATGAAAAATAATCCGTTTTTGGTTCAGAATTTATTCTACAACAAAGAACAAGATTTTTACGTTTGTCCGATGGGTCAACGAATGGAAAATGTTGGCAAAGGAAAACGAATTTCGAGCAACGGACACGAATCGCAAGTGTCTTATTATCAGGCAAAAAACTGTAATAATTGTCCGCTTCGAGAGGAATGTTTCAATGCAAAAGGTAATCGCAGAATAGAAGTCAATCACCGGTTGAATGAGCTTAAAGAAAGGGCTCGAAATTTATTAACGAGCGAGAAAGGGCTGGAACATCGCAGTAAACGCCCTATAGAAGTAGAGGCTGTTTTTGGGCAACTCAAGTACAATAATGATTTTAATAGATTTACATTCAAAGGCTTAGAGAAAGTAGAATTAGAATTTCTACTGATGGCTCTTGGACATAATTTTAGAAAAATGGTGGCTGTAGCAGTTGCGGGAAGAAAAACGGTATTCAAACGCCGTATTTTTGGTTCTAAACTTGTCATTTTTGTCGAATTTAGATGCTATCAGCGGTCTTTATTTCAAAAAAAGCAAGAAATTAACTTTAGTGATGATGTTGAAAAGTTAGTAGTATAACAAAGAGGCTATCCTTTTTGGACAGCCTCTTTTTTATGCGAGTATTCGATCTAATGTAAAACGTATCAATTCATCGATTGTTTTGTACGGATCAGCGCTAAAAGTTCCGTTTTTACGATTGGCAACAATAGCATTTAACGAAAGTGCTTTGTGCCCTAATAATTTCGATAAGCCGTAAATTGCTGCGGTTTCCATTTCTAAATTGGTGGCTTTTAATCCTTCATAAGCAAAAGAATCTATTTTATCATTCAAAAATGCATCTTGCAGGGGTAATCGTAAAATTCTGCCTTGTGCACCATAAAATCCGGGTGCTGTTATGGTAATTCCTTCAAAAATTCTATCAGGTTGAAACTTCTTCAATAAATCATTATCAGCAGCAATAACATAAGGCAACCCTTTAGAAAGATCCCAATTGGTGTGGTTTACAAACGCTTTTTCTATGGATTGATTTTGAATATTTTGTAGCTCATAACTGCGCAACATATTGTCGGTACCAATAGCAAATGCCGACATTAACAAAGAATCAACAGGAATATCTGCTTGCAACGAACCTGATGTACCAACCCGAATAATATTTAAACTGGTTAAATTAGGTTTTACTGTTTTTGTTCTAAAGTCGATATTCACCAAAGCGTCTAATTCGTTCAGCACAATATCGATATTATCAGGACCAATTCCAGTTGAAATCACGGTTAGCCGCTTGCCTTTATACAGTCCGGTTTCGGTTTTGAATTCGCGTTTTTGCGTAGAAAATTCAATCGAATCAAAATATTTTGTTATAGATGATACCCGATCTTGATCGCCAACAAAAATAATATCATTGGCAATATTTTTGGGTTTTAAATTCAAATGATAAACACTGCCATCCGGATTTAAAATAAGTTCTGAATCTTTTATCTTTTGCATATCAACCTCCCACTCTTTTTACTTTATATCCCTCATTTTTAAGATAATCCATTATTTTATCCCGAAAATTTCCTTGAATAATAATTTCACCATCTTTTGCACTTCCACCCACACCACACAAGTTTTTTAATTCTTTAGCTAAAACCTTTAAATCATCGGCAGATCCAACAAAACCTTTAATAACAGTTGCTACTTTTCCACCGCGGTTTTTCTTGTCTAAATGTGCTTCTAATAATTGTTCGTTGGGTGCTAATGTTTCTTCGTTTTCAGAATTTTGTTCTAAATCGAAATCTTTATTGGTTGAAAAAACAAATCCACCTAAATCTTCTAAACTCGATATTTTTTTTGCCATTTTTTAACGATAAATTTTGATAATCAAATATACATAAACTATATAGAAAGCTTATTTTTGTAAGAATAAAATTAACAATTTTGAAGATATCTGATTTACATCAACTTACACAAGAAATTATCGATGCCATTGCCACCAAACAACCGTTGCTTGCAAAAAACCGAATTTCAAAAATTCAAGAATTAATCGATTCTTTAATTGATTCTACCACAAATAACGAGGAATTGGTTGAGCTATCGAAATATCAAACCTTGATTACCGTGCTAAATAATAAATTAAAATAGTACATTTACTTAAATTTTTAATTACAACTTTTTATGAAAACCGTTAGAATTGTTGGCGTACCCGAACATTTTAATTTTCCTTGGCAATTATCGATTGATGAAGGAATGTTTAATGAAATAGGTATTGATTTACAATGGACAGATATACCCGAAGGCACAGGAAAAATGTGTAAAATGTTGCGCAAAAATGAAACCGATTTAGCCGTGATTTTAACCGAAGGAATTTTAAAAGACATTGCCAATGGAAACGAGTCGGTTATTTTGCAAACCTACGTGCAGTCGCCTTTGCAATGGGGAATTCACGTAAATGCGAAGAGCAATTACCATACGGTTGATGATTTGTATGGAAAAAAGGCAGCCATTTCACGCTATGGTTCTGGTTCTGAATTGATGACTTATGTGAATGCAGCCAATC
The DNA here is from genome assembly GCF_028473145.1 of Flavobacterium sp. CBA20B-1. Classification (NCBI taxonomy): domain Bacteria; kingdom Pseudomonadati; phylum Bacteroidota; class Flavobacteriia; order Flavobacteriales; family Flavobacteriaceae; genus Flavobacterium; species Flavobacterium sp. CBA20B-1. The sequence goes on along the minus strand of NZ_CP092370.1, from coordinate 657,744 downwards.
AAAAATGGAGTTTCGATTCCCTGTCATTCGAAATAATTAACACCTTAAGCGGTGCTGTTGAAGCATTAACCAACAACACAGCCGATTATTTTATGTGGGATCGTTTTATGACGCAACCCATTGTTTATCAAGGTGTTTTTAGAAGAATTGGTGTGTGCCCCACTCCCTGGCCATGTTTTATGATTGTTGCCCGCAAAGATTTTTACAACCAAAACAAAGCTTTGGTAAACAATTTGATAGAAACCATAAATCAAACCACGGCCGAGTTTAAAATGATACCGAGTATCGATAAAACCTTGGCAAGTGTTTTCAACCAAAAATTAGAAGATATTCAGCAATGGTTGCAAATAACCAAATGGTCGCAAAAAAAACCAACAGAAACGCAATTTAATCAAATTATTGCCGATTTAATACAGTTTAAAATTATAAACCAACCATTGAGTTATTCTGAAGTTGTTGTTTAAAAATAGTTAATGAAAATAGCCAACATCAAATTATTGCGTACTCTAAATAAGCTTAGCCTACCTAAGCCTTGGGATACTATTATAATTTTATTGTTGACTATTTTAACTTTAATACCGGTTTTCATTATTCTGCATCAAAATTTAATCGATCCAGAATGGCCCATACACTTAGACCGCATTTTATTATTCGTAGTAATTACAGCAGTTGTAACGTATGTTTTGCATTACATTAAACGTTTTTTGTTCTTTGCGATAATTACCTATTTACTGGTACTTTTATTTGGCACTTTATCGACAGGTTACGGTTTTAAATCGGTTTTCGAAGATTACCGTTCCATGATTTATGCCATGAGCGACAACCCCAATCCACAAGACATTATTGTATCAAAACTGTTGCCTTTTCCCAACAAATCAAAAATTATTAAGGCAATAGAATACGATAATCCCAAAGTGCGCAACTTTGCAGTGGGTGCAACTGCTAAACATTTTAGAAATATCAAAGGATACAAAGAATACCGACAAATTATTCAATGTTTTGCCATTTTTAAAGAAATTCAAGACAAATGGAACTATGTAAACGATCCTAAAAACCGGGAATATATTGCCACTGCTTCTGAATCATTACAGCATTTTTCGGGCGATTGCGACGATCACTCTATTTTAATGGCGGCATCTATACGGGCAATTGGTGGAACTCCGCGATTAATACACACAAAAGAACACATGTATCCCGAAATGCTTATTGGAACAAAAGCCGATTTAGAAAACATTGTGTATTTAATTAAAGAAGTTCTGTTTGTAAAAGAATCAAAAGGAAAAA